>JBHIWX010000046.1:0-32361 GCA_041987205.1 Rhizobiaceae bacterium
CACCGGTTCGTCGTTGGTGCCGGTCACCGTGATGGTGATGTCCTGCGTATCCTCGGCACCGTTATCGTCGGTGACGGTGACGGTATAGGTCAGCGTCAGCTGCTCGTTGACGGCGAGATAATCGAACTGGTCGGCGCCTGAATCGAAGGCCCAGCCGACCGAGCCGGTGGTGTTCGAGCCGTCAATGATGGTGCCGAGTGCCGCCGGCGTCAGCGTCATCATCGAAAGAAGGGTCAGATTTGATGGCGCGCCGCTGTCATTGTCGGAGGTGACGACCGTCATCTCCTTGACGGTGACGACGTCGGTCACATCGACATCGAGGACGGAGAAGGAACCCGAGGCGGTGATCGTCGTCTCGGCCTCGGCCAGCGTTGCATCGACATCGTCGCCGGTCTCCAGCGAGATCACCGGATCGTCATTGGTGCCGGTCACCGTGATGGTCACCGTCTGCAGATTGCTCTTGTCGTCCTGGCTGTCCGTGGCCTGGATCACATAGGTCAGGGTCAGATGCTCGCCGACGGCGAGATAGTCGAACGCCTCGCTGCCGGAATCAAACGTCCACGCGATGTTGTTGGTGTCGCCGGTGTCGGCGGCAATCTGCCCCGCGGTCAGGGTCAGCATCGCCTTCAGCGCGGCGTTGTCGGGGACGAGTCCGTTCGTCGTGTCGGTCGGCGTGACCGAGAGGACTTCGACAGAGGCGGTGTCGTTCAAATCGACATCGTTGACCGTCAGCGTGCCATTTGTCGTCAGGCCGGCATCGGTCTCGACGATCGTTTCGGCAGCGCTATCGGTGCCGACCACGCTGATGACCGGTTCGTCATCGGTGGAACCGTAGATGGTGATGGTGACGATCTGGCTGGTCGTGGAAATCTCGTTGTTGTCGATCGGCGTGAGAAAGGCCCGGCCGTCGTCGACCGTGATGGTGAACAGCGCGGTGACGACCTCGCCATTGCCGAGAAAGTCGAGCGAGGATTCCTGGATCGTGAAGTCCCAGTCGATTGTACCGTTATTTGTGTTGCCCGAATCGGCCAGGATCGTGAAGGCGTCGGTGATCGCGTCGATCTGCTGCTGGGTGAAGACCAGCGGCGTGGAGCCGTTCTGGGCCAGGCCGGTGATCGAGACGTCGGAAATGCTGGCGGTCGGGCGGTCCGAAGCGTCGACATCGGTAAAAGTGATGCTGCCCGAATCGTTGAGCTCGCCGGCGTTCCCCGAAGGCGGATCCGTGGCAACCTCGCTGTTCTCGTAGATCTCGCCATTGACGTCGATGATCTGGATTTCAGGCTGGTCGTTGCGGCCCAGCAGGGTGACCGTCACTGTCGCGGTGTCGGTGAAGCCGTTCTGATCCCGGATCGTGTAGGTAAAGGTGTCGGTGGCCTGTTCGCCGACGGCAAGGTAGTCGTAGGCGTCATTGGGGTCGTAGTTGAAACTGCCATTCGCCTTGATGTTCAGCACGGCGCCCGAAAGCAATTGCATCTGGGTGAAGCCGGTGCCGGGAGCTACCGCTGTCGTGCCATCGACCGTGCCATGCACTGCAGTAACCGTCACCGCGAACCCGTCGGGATCGACGTCCTTGCCGCCGATCGAGCCGTCGATCACGTTGGCGATGCCTAACGTGTCCTCGTCGATGGTGAAGGCGTCGTCGCCGGCAATCGGCGGATCGTCCTTGTCGTCGTCGCCGCCCGGCGTGGTGGTGCCGCCCGTGCCCGTGCCCGTGCCGTCGTCGTCTCCGTCGCCCTGATTGCTGCCGGTGCCGGAGGACGAGTTGAAGGCTACCTGGTTGAAGGAAGCATTGCCGTCAAGCTCGGTCCGGTCGCCGAGCGCCCTCGAAACCACTTCACGCAGTTCGTCGAGAGCAACCTGGTCCTCGAGAAGGTCGAGGCCGGACTTGCCGATCTTGACCGCTTCGCCCGACAGCGTCGTGACGACCCATTTCGAATCGGCTGAATCGACCCGTCCGATGATCTGGCCCGTATTGGGATCGACCAGCACGTAGGAACCGACGTGTTCGGAGCCAGGATCCGGCAGAACGGTGAACTCGGTGACGCCCAGCGCGGTGTTGATGAAGACCTTCGGGGTCGTGCCGCGAATGCCCATCGTGGCGACGGGCGTCTGGATCTGCATGTTGCCGTTCGGGGCGACCTGGCCTGTGACGAATACGAAGGCACCCTCGACGAGGTTGAAGGTCATCGACGAGTTTTCGGCGTCGTTCGGGTCGAACACCAGTTCGTCGAGCACCATGCGCGCGTTCTCCGACAGGGAGAACACGGATTCGTCGAGGAAGGAGATGCCGAGCTTGGAATTGGCACCGGTCTCGACGACGTCGCCCTGATAGACCGGATCGCCGATGGCAAGTTCGGTGGTGGTGCCGTTGGTCTGGGTGGACGTGGCGCTGCCGTCCAGCTTGACGACCTGGCCGATCTTGACGAGGTCGGGCGCCAGTGCGCCGGCCTGCGCGTATTGCGCCGGTGCAATCGGGCCGGCCAGCGCCTCGACGACATGGCCGGAAAGGAAGGCACCATTCGGCGCGGCAAGGCTAGGCGGCTGCTCCGATGCGAAGTAGCCGGTGACGATGATCGTCTTGCCGTTCAGGCTGATGGAAAGGTCGGAACCCTCGCGGGAATAATCCCCGCGAAACAGCAGTTCCGGATCGTCGATGGCGACAGGAAACCCGTCGGTGGACGTCGCTAGGACGTTCTCGCCGGCGTCAAAAATGGATTGAGGGTCGCTGGTGGCCATGCGTTCATCCCTCTGGCAGCCACGAAATCACCCCTGAATTCATAAACCGTTATCCAATAGCAATACCAATATCTCAATGACTTGTCGACTCCGCGCTACGCTACGGAAACCGAATGAGGCCAGGTTTTCGAATGAGCGTTAACGCGGGTCGCGAAACGCCGTATCGCGTATCTTGAGCACCGGTTTCATGAGGTATTCGAGAATGGACCGGCTGCCGGTCCGAATTTCGACGACGGCGGTCATGCCCGGAATGATCCTGATGTCGCGATCGAACAGCGTGGAATCGGCTTCCGTGTTGACGATGATGCGGTAGAAGGTCTCGCGATTCTCATTGGTCAGCGTGTCGGCGCCGATCCTGTCGACCACGCCCGAAAGCGTGCCGAATTTCGTGTAATCATAAGCGCTTATGCGTACGGTCGCCGGCAATCCGGGCCGTATGAAGGCGATGTCCTGCGGGCTAATGCGCGCCTCGATCAGCAGTTTGTCGTCGATCGGCACGATCTCGACGATGCTGACCCCGCCCTGAACCACCTCGCCGAGGCTGGAGACGTTCAGGCGGTTCACGATGCCGGCGACCGGCGAGCGCATCTCGGTGCGTCCGACCTTGTCCTGCGCCTCGAACAGCGCCTGGTTTACCAGCGCCAGTTCGCCGCTCGCCGCCGAAATCCGGCGGCGGACCTCGGCGAAGAAGGCGGCGCGGTCCGCCTCGATCTGCGTCTTTGCCTCCTCAATGGCGGAGACGAGCCGGTCGCGGGTAGTGTTCCAGATCGCCACGTCGCCGCGCAGCCCCGCGACATTGCGTTCGATCTTGAGCAGCTCGATCTCGGGGATGGCCTTGCGCTCGTAGAGTTTGCGGTTGAGGGAGAGCTCCCGTTCGGCAAGCTCCAGCGCTTGCTCGGTCTTTTTGGCGGTGGCCTCCGCTTCGAGCAGGCTCTGTCGTCGCTGCAGCAATTGCTGGCGGCGCAGGAGCAATTGCTCGTCGAGATTCCGGCGGTCGGCGAGAAACACCGCCACTTGATTGAGATAGAACGGCTTTTCGCTTTCCGTCGCGGTTTCAGGAACCTCGAAAGTGTCGGCATTGTCGGCCTGCGCGTTCAGTCGGTCGAGCTCTGCTCTCAGCGCGGCCTTCTTGTGGCGCAGCTCGCCCAGCCGGGAGCTGCTTGCCGTGTCGTCGATCTTGATCAGGAGCTGGCCTTTCTCGACCAGGTCGCCTTCGGTGACGAGAATGTCGGCGACGATGCCGGGCTCGAGGCTTTCGACAAGCTGGGTCTGGCGCGAGGGAATGACCCTGCCCTGGCCGCGCGTGATCTGGTCGACATGGGCGAAGGCGGCCCACAGACCGAGCGAGACGATGAGCAGCAGGACGACGGCCAGGACAAGCCAGGCGCCGCGCGGCATGGTTCGCTCGATGGCCGCGCTCGCATCGTTGGCGAAATCGAGATCTTCCCTAGCCATCCTGCGATCCCGTGTTTTCACCCGAGACGAGATTGCCCTTGCGCAGCATCTCCAGGATCTTGTTCCTCGGGCCGTCGGCGATGACCTTGCCATTGTCCATGACGATCAGCCGCGACACCAGATTGAGCAGGGAGGTGCGGTGCGTGGCGACGATGAGGGTCGTGCCAGCAGGTAGCCATTGCTGAAAGCCGCGCGCGAAATTCGCCTCGCTGAGATTGTCCATCGCGCCGGTCGGCTCGTCCAGGAACATGATCTTCGGCCGTGCGATCATCGCGCGTGCCAGCGTTACCGCCTGTCGCTGGCCGCCCGACAGGGATTTGCCGCGTTCGCCGACCTGCATGGCATAGCCCTGCGGATGGGCGAGCACGAAGGAGGTGACGCCGGCGACCCGTGCGCAGGTTTCGAATTCGTTCTGGGAGGTAGGTCGGCCGAGCGTGATGTTGTCGCCGACGGTTCCGGAAAAGAGCACGGCATCCTGACCGGCATAGATGACGGAACTGCGCAGTTCGGCGAGCTTGTATCGGCGCGAATCCGCGCCATCGAACAGGATGGCGCCCGTGTCGGGCCGGTAGAGCCCGCACAGGAGCTTGCCGAGCGTCGACTTGCCGGAGCCGATGCGTCCGACGATGCCGACCCGTTCGCCCGGCGCGATCGACAGCGACAGGCCGTCAATGGCGTTCCTGCCCTGACCGGGATAGGCGAATGCCAGGTCGCGAAACTCGATACGGCCGGAATCGAGCGCCCCGGCATCGTGCTCCGGATTGGCGTGATCGGCCTCGAGCTTCATCATGCGGTTGAGCTGGCGCAGCGAGGACAGGGCCTGCTGGGCGCGGGCAATCGTCATGGCGATGCCGCCCAACGGTGCAAGCACACGTCCGGCCAGAATGTTGGAGGCAACCAGCGCACCGATGGTGATCTCGCCGGCGGCGATCAGGTGCACGCCCCAGATCAGGATCAGGACGCTGACGGTCTGCTGGACGGTCATGGAGAGGAACATCACCAGCGACGACCAGAACCGGATGGCTGAGCCCGAGCGCAGCGAGGCTGCCACCGCCGATTCCCATTTGCGCTGCAGCGAGCCCTCGGCCGACGCGGCCTTGACCGTTTCGATGCCGACCAGCGCCTCGATGAGCAGGGACTGGCGGTTGGTGATCTTCTGCTGGGTCTGGGAAACGGCGCGTGCGAGCGGGAACTGCACGAAGAGCGTCACCAGCAGAACGAACGGCACTGCGAGTGCCGGAATGATCACCAGCGGTCCCACGATCAGCCACAGCACGAACAGGAAGATGCTGATAAACATCAAGTCGATCAAAGACATGATGCCCGAAGAGGTGAAGAAGTCGCGCACCGTCTCGAATTCGCGGATGTGGTTCGCCATCTCGCCGGCGCTGGCGGGACGTGCCGCCATGCTGGCGTCGAGCGCCTGTTCGAACAGGGTCGCGGAAACGCGCATGTCGATGCGCTTTCCCGAACTGTCGATGACGATTGCGCGCAGCATGCGCAGGACGAAATCGAAGACCAGTGCGATTCCGACGCCGATGGCGAGCGCCCAGAGCGTCGAGATCGAATTGTTGGGCACGACGCGGTCGTAGACGTTCATCACGTAGAGCGGCAGCGCCAGCCCCAGCAGGTTGATGAACAGCGCGGCGATGATGACGTAGATCCAGGTGGCCCAGAACTTCGCCACGACGGACCACAGCCAGTGTCCGCTGGGCCGGCGCCGGGTCAGCGACAGGCCGCCCTCCGCCTCCAGATCGTCCGGCGCGACATAGATGACGTAGTCGACGGCCTTCAGGTCCAGTTCCCGGGGTGCCATGTCCTCGGTGACCGGCGTGCCGGGGACAACAATGCGGGTGCGCCGCTGCGGCAGTTTCCGGGTGGCGATCGCCACCTCGCCGCTGGCCAGCGGCACGACATAGGGGCAGGCGATCGCCGAAACGCTCGACGGTTTCCTCGCAACCACCTTCGTGTTGAGGCCGATGCGTTTGGCCGCGCGGCAGAACAGCGTGGTGTTGAGGTGCCCGTCCTCCAGCGGCAAATTGTTGGTGATGTCGGCGCGCGAAAAGGGGAGGTTGTGGTGTGCGGCGAGGAATTCGAGCGCGTCGAGATAGGGGTCGTGCACGGCCAGATCAGCCGTGTCCGTATCCTCGTTCGCCGTATGTGACGTACCCTGATCCAATTGCGCGATGATCCCTCATGCCCCGAAACGAAGCAGCGACGATCCTATTCGCTCAGGGGCGGGATTGAAAAGCTCTTGTAGGAACGGGACGGTTCTAGCGCCGGCAGCGGCTCCACGAAGTTGCCGACATAGGTCGGTGCGGCGATGCCGAGACGGTCGAGCAGCAGCCCCATCTGGGCGAGTAGCTGATAACTCGAATAAAGATGCAGGGCATAGACGTTCGACAGTTCGAACTTGCTGCCGAAGCTGGTGTTCTCGGTGTCGAGAACGTCGAGCAGGCTGCGTCGGCCGGCATTGTATTCGTTGAGATAATTCTCGACGAGCTTCTCGTTCTTGGCGACCTGGCTCCGGATGGCGGCAACCTGCTGTGCGCCGATGCTGTAGCGGGCCCACGACGTCTCGATCTCCTGGCGTAGGTCGCGTACCAGCGCTTCATGGTTGGCGATCTGCTCGTATTTGCGTTCGCCAAGTTCCATGGCCCGATTGAAACGGACGCCGCCGTCAAAGACCTTCCATGAGAGTACGAACATGGCGCGCAGTTCGTCGTTGCGGCCCGGCGTGCCCTGCAAATCCTCGCCGCGAGTCGCGCTGCCTTCCACGCTGAGCTGCGGATAGAGCGAGGATTCGAACTGCTTCTTGTCATAGGCGGCGACGTCGATTTCGGCCTCGCTGGCAAGGATGCGGGGATTGTTCTCGACGGCAAGCTGCAGCACCGCATTGCTCGATTGCGGGATGCCTATGGCGTAACCGACCGTCTGCAGGCCCTGCGGGTCGACGCCGACCGCGTTGCGGAACTTGGCCTTCGCCGTTTCGAGCGCGATGGTGATCTGCGCGATCAGCGATTTGGCGGCCTCGAGGCGTTCCTCGGTCTGCTGCAGGTCGCTCAGTACCGATTTGCCGCCTTCGTAATTGGCCTTGATCAGGTCGTAGAGCCGATTGTGGCGCCGGTAGTTCTCGCGGGCGAGGTCGAGCAGGTTGAGGTGGCGCCGCACGTCGATATAGGCCTCGACGGTGTTGAGCGCCGTGCCTTCCGAGCGCGCCATGATCTTGTGGGAGGCCGAGGTGATCCTCGCCTGCGACCGATAAAGGTCATAGGCGCGGTCGAAACCGTCGAACAGGACCTGCTTGAAGCCGATCGTGACCTGCCGGTTGTTGCGCCAGACATTGTTGACGTCGGGACCGAGTCCCTGGGGGCGGTCGATCTTCTGCTTGCCGTATTCGGCCCTCAGGTCGACCTCGGGAAGAAAGCGGCCCTTCGCCTGATCGAGCACGTATTCCGTGGCCCGACGGCTCGCTCTCGCGGCTTCAACGTTTGGATTGGTCGATACGGCAAGGCTTACCGCTTCCTTGAGCGACATCGCCGCCGCCGGGGGGGCGAGCGCGAAACTTCCCAGAAGAAGGTACGCAAATACTCTGGTCATGTCATTCCGCCGAGCCCCGGTCCGTTACCCTATTGCAGAATTCTGCCCGTGAAAAGCACTGCCGGGAAAAGCCCCCCGCTTCCCCAAGGGTTTCGCGCGATGTTTGCGCGATTGTTGCAGTTGTGCCGCAATTTTCCGTGAATCCGGGCGAAAAGCGTCTATTTCTCGGTTGCGACGTAGACGCCGTCCCAGTCCTTGCCCGGCGGATTGGCCCGGAACTGCTCTATGCGCTTGCGGTAGACGTCGAGATAGCCGGTGATCCCGATCTCGAGTTTCGCGGACAGTTCCGTCAGTTCCGCGATCTTCCTTTCCGCCTCGTCCCAGTCCTGTTTGCGGTAGGCGGCGTGCATGGCTTTGTTGGCCGCCTCGACCTTTCGGAAGGTGTCGCTGGCCAGCGTTTCTTCCTCGCCGAGCAGCGAGTGGAGCAGCTCCGGCTCGACCTTGCCCTTCACGCGGACCTGGTCGATCTCGATCGTCGCGAGCTGGTCCTTGACCGCCTGCGCGGTGGTGTTGCCGAGGATGACCGGTACGCCGAAGGGCTTGGACTGGCCTTCCAGGCGCGAGGCGAGGTTCACGGTGTCGCCCAGCGCGGTGTAGTCGAAGCGCATCTCGGAACCCATGTTGCCGACGACGCAGTCTCCGGAATTGATGCCGATGCCGATGTTGATCTCGTGAAACTGTCCGCCCGTGCGATTGACCTCTTCGCGCGCCGAGGCGTTGAGTTCGGCGACCCGCTTGTGCATCAGCAGCGCGGCGCGGCAGGCACGCAGCGGATGGTCGGGCGCGTCAACCGGGGCGTTCCAGAACGCCATGATCGCGTCGCCCATATATTTGTCGATCGTGCCCTCCTGCTCGAGGATGGCGTTCGACATGACCGTCAGGAAGCGATTCATCAGCCGGGTCAGGCCCTGCGGATTGGCCTTGAAGGATTCCGAGATCGTCGTGAAGCCGCGCACGTCGGTGAACAGCAGCGTCAGCGGCCGGGTCTCGCCGCCGAGCACGAGGCGGTCGGGGTTGTCGGCGAGCTGGTCGACCAGCGCCGGCGACAGATACTGGCCGAATGCCGAGCGGATCTGGCGCTTCTGCAATTCCTCGCGGATGTAGTTGGTTGTCGCCATCATGACGAACAGCGCCAGCGTGGCGGCGACGGGATAGGTCGGGTCGACGAGAAGATGCTCGTTGACACCGGCCCAGTAGGAGCCGCCGACAAAGGCGGCCTGGACGGCGAGCGCGGCAATGGCTGCCCAGATGGCACCCAGGACCGGTACCAGCCAGATGATCAGGGCACCCGCGATGGCGATGAACGAGAGTTCCATGCCGATCGCGTAGTTGGGCCGCTTGAGCAGCGTGCCGGCGAGGATGTTCTCGATGATCTGCGCATGGATCTCCACCCCCGGCATGGCGGTCTCGACCGGTGTTGCCCGATAGTCCTCCAGACCCACGGCGGACGTCCCGATCAGCACCATCTTGCCGGCCACCGCGTTCTTGGGGGCTGTGCCGGCGAGGATGGCACCGGCGGAGACGTAGCGACGCTGGTCGGAGCGCGAGAACCAGGGCCAGACCTTGCCCCGTCGATCCGTCGGGATGGAAACGCCGCCGACGACGACGGCGTTGATGCCGGCGTCGTTGGTCTTGATGGCGAAGGCCTGTCCTCCGGTCGCGATGCGCAGCACTTCGGTCGACAGTGCGAGCCGCAACTGTTTCTGCACCTCCAGCACGATCGACATGCGCCGGAACACGCCGTCAGGGTCCGGCTCGACCGAAAAGACGCCACGTCCGGCGGCCTTGCGATTGAGGATCTCCAAATTCTGGACGAGGCCGGCATAGCGCACGAGGAAACGCGACGGGTCCGGGCCGAGGATGGCGTTCGGCATCTGCGCTACCTCGCGGGCGAGCTGGCTATCGTCGGGAACGCGCGCGCCGGTTTCGCCCAGCACGACGCGCGAATTTTCCATCGCGCTGGCGAAAGCGTTTTCGTTGTTGGGCAATTTGGAGAGTTCGGCGCGAACGGTCTCGGGGAGGCCGGGATTGTCCACGGCGATGCGCGAGGGCGAAAGCCGGTCCGGTTCCGCGAAGACCATGTCGAAGCCGATGGTGATCGCGCCCGACTGCGTCAGCTTGGTCACCAGCTGGGCGATGCGGGTGCGCGACCAAGGCCATTGGCCGTAGATGGCCAGGCTCTTCTCGTCGATGTCGACGATGGTCACCGGCGCGGGCGCATAAGGGCGCGTGTTGATGCGCTGGAAGAAATCGAAGCTCTGGTTGCGGATGGTCGACACGAAGACGGGGTCGACGATCCTGATCGCGATCAGGGCGATGAGCAGAACAAGGCCCATGAGCCGTGAGACACGGGATCCGAAGACGGCGCTGAGGCGGTCGGCAAGACGCATCAGTCAGTCCCGTCCGTGGTGGGCAACGGGTCGTTCAGGCTCGCCGTGCAGCGCAAATCCAATGCGGTCCCCCAGCGCGAATGTCCGTTTCCAAGCCCCGCACGGACACTAAGCAATTCCGGCAAGTGTGGGAACCGGTTTTCCGCGCAAGGCAGCGCAATTCCCGGAGACGGGCAGATTGCGCCGGCCCGGAAAATCCGCGGGGCGCGGCTTGAGGCCTAGTCCTCGAAGATCGCGACGGCGCGGGTAAAGCCGGCCGAGGCGCCCTTGATCTTGAAGGGAAAGCAGGAAACGGTGAAGCCGGTCGGCGGCAGCTGATCCAGATTGGTCAGCTTCTCCAGATGGCTGTAGCCGATGTCCATGGAGGCTCGGTGACCTTCCCAGATGATCGCCGGATCGTGCGTTTCCGCCCATTTCTTCGCGGTAAGCGAGAACGGCGCGTCCCATGACCAGGCGTCGGTGCCGGTCAGGCGCACGCCGCGTTCGAGCAGATAGAGCGTGGCCTCGCGCCCCATGCCGCAACCACGGTCGATGTAGTCGGGCTCGCCATAGCGCGCCCCGGCGGCGGTATTGACCAGCACGATGTCGAGCGGCTGCAATTCGTGACCGATGCGCGCGAGTTCGGCCTCGACCTCGGCCGCGCTCACCACATAGCCATCCGGAAAATTGCGGAAGTCAAGCTTCACGCCCGGATTGAAGCACCATTCGAGCGGCACCTCGTCGATTGTCCAGGCCTTCTCGCCGCCATTCATGGTCGAATGGTGATGGTAGGGCGCATCGAGATGGGTGCCGTTATGGGTGGAAACGTTGAGCTGTTCGACGGCCCAGCCTTCGCCGCCCGGCAATTGATTTGCAGTAAGCCCCTCGAAGAAGGATGCGACCTGCGGCGCGGTCATGGAATGGTCCAGATAGGTGATCTGCGGCAGCATGATCGGCGGATCCGAGGCGATACCCGATTCCAGCGCGACGGAAAGATCGAGAAAGCGGCGAACCATGGGCACACTCCTGTTCAGGCGGGTCTCTATCGGCCCAGCAGGCCGGTGGCAAGGACGGGAAAGGCGAGGACGAGGCCGAGCACGGCCAACATCATCACCGCAAAGGGGGCGGCGCCCGTGAAAATCTGGCCGAGCGTGATCGACTTGTCGTCGAGCGTCGACTTGATCACGTAGACCGAGATGCCGAAGGGCGGGGTCAGCAGGCCGATTTCGACGGCGATGACGGTGACGATGCCGAGCCAGACCAGGTCGACCTGCATGGGCTGGAAGACGGGCAGCATCAGCGGCACGAAGATGAGCATGATCGAGGAAGAGTCGAGGATCATGCCCATGACGATGATGACGGCTAGGAAGGCGAGCAGCGATCCCCAGAAGCCGATATGGCCTTCCGCCACCATGAGGCCGAACTGCATCGGTACGCCGGAAAAGGCGAGCATGCGCGAATACATCTGCGCGGCGATGATCAGGAAGCAGATCGAGGCGGTGACGAGGCCGGTCTCGACCAGCACGGACCACAGGCCGCGCAGGGTGAGCGTGCGCTTGGCAAGGCCCAGCGCCAGCGCGCCGATCGCACCGACGGCACCGGCCTCGACCGGCGTGAACAGACCGCCATAGATGCCGCCGAGCACGAAGGCAATCAGCGCGAAGATCGGCAGGCCCTTGGCGGCGGCTTCGCGTGGGCCCAGCGCATGCTGTCCCGATTCCGTGTCGGGCCTGCCGACGAAACCCGGTGCGAAGATCGCCATGGCGATGACGCCGACACCGAAGAACAGTGCCAGCAAAAGGCCCGGCAGCACGCCGGCCAGGAACAGGTCGCCGATCGATTGCTCGGTGAGGATGCCGTAGAGGATCAGCAGCAGCGAGGGCGGAATGAGCATGCCGAGCACGGAGGAGCCGGCGACGACGCCGACGGCGAAGCGCGGCGTGTAGCCGTGGCGGATCATCTCCGGCACGGCGATCTTGGTGAAGACGGCGGCCGAGGCGATGGAGATGCCGGTGATCGCCGCGAACAGGGCGTTGGCGCCGACCGTACCGATGCCGAGGCCGCCCTTCAGGCGCGAGAACACGGCGTTGGCGACGTCAAAGGCGTCTCGTCCGATGCCGGCTTCCGAGACGATGAAGCCCATCAGCACGAAGAGCGGCACCACGCCGAAATAATAGCTGGCGATGGTGTCGTTGGCGGCAAGTGCCAGCAGCTTGGCGGCGAGCACCGGCGAACCCTTGATCGCCCACACGCCGGCGAAGGAACACAGCATCAGCGCGATCGGCACGTAGAGCCCGGCCAGCACGAGCACCACCATGCCGGCGAGGCAGATCAGGCCGATATCGAAGGGAGTCACGTCGCGTCCTCCCCGGAAGGGCTGTCCGTCGTTCCGGCGGAAAGCCGCGCCAGATTGGCAAGCACGCGCCTTGCGAACTGGAGAATGAGCATGGCCGAACCGATCATGATCACTGCCTTGACCGGCCAGACGGGTGCGGTGAAATCACCGACGGCGCCGACAAAGGTGTTGCGTTCCCACGCCTTGATGAACAGCGGAAAGGTGGCCTGCAGGATCACCGCGATGATGGCGATCGCCGCAAGGTCGAAGACGATCTCCATCGCCAGCGCGGCACGTGGCGACCGCCGGCGGATCGCCTGCAGGAAGGCGTCGGAGCGGGTCAGCCGTCCGGCGCGCATCGCCTGCGGGATTTGCAGGAAGACGATGACGACGATCGACAAGGTGACGATCTCGGGCACGCCCGAAATGGGCGCGTTGAACAGGCCGCGCCCGGCAACGTCGGCGCCGATCAGCACCATCAGCACCACGATGAGCAGGGTACCGATGACGTTGAAGGCGACCGTCGCCGCGTCGAGGCCGCGCGCCAGCATGGCGAGCGGCCTCGTGCCCCTTTTTTCGGCTGCTTGCTGCATGGCCGGTCCTGTCGGATCGATCGTGCCGCCCGCGCCTATTCCTTGTCCCAGTCGCGCAGCGGCGTAGCGCCGGCCGCGCGCATGGCGTCCATGTAGGCAGAGAGGATGGCGCCGGCGGGAATGTCCTGGCCTTCCAGCTTGTCGGCCCATTCGCGCGCGACATTGTCCATGCCTTTGGCCCAGGCGGCACGCATTTCCGGGCTGGCCTCGGTGATGGTGGCGCCGGCCTCGCCCATCTTGGCGAGCGCGTTGTCGACGGCGGCGGTCAGTTCGGCGAGATACCATTCGGCCGCGGTGTCGGCACCCTTCTTCAGCGCTGCCTGCATTTCGGCGGGCAGGCCGTCATACCAGTCCTTGTTGGCGCCGATCGCGCCGGCGAACTGGGCGCCGAGGCCGACCTTGGTGATGTAGGGCGCGACCTCGTAAAGCTTGCCCGGCAAGGCAGCCGAGGCGAAGACGAGGACACCGTCGTACACGCCGGTCTTGATCTCGTTGTAATAGGTGGTGAGGTTGCCGGCGACGCCGACCGCGCCCGTGCCCGACAGCCAGTTGATGGCGGCGCCCGGCGCGGCAATCTTGCGGCCCTTGAGATCGTCGAGGCTCTCGACCGGGAAATTGGTCATCAGCAGATAGTCGTCGATGGCGATCGGACCGCCGAGATACACGATGTTGTTCGCGGTATAGGCCGCGGTCATGCGCTCGTCGTCGCGATGCAGCCGGTCGATCACCTTCGAGACGAGGGCGTGGTCGTCGGAGACGAAGGGGGTGTAGTAGGTCACGTTCTGGACGGCGAGCTTGGCCGGATCGAACAGGGCCTGGATCGTGCCGATCTCGGCAAGACCTTCCTCCACGGCCTCAAGTTCCTCGCCTACGCCGGCAATCGCGCCGCCGAACTGGTTGGTGAAGGCGAATTCATGGCCGGTGCCCTCGAGTGCGGCGTTGGCGGCGGGCTCGAAGGATTCGGAGAGCATCCTCACCCAGCGAAAGACCGGCGGATGGCCGGCGACGACGGTGGCGTTGACGGTGTCGGCGCGCGCCGCGTGCGTGGCCGCGAGCGGCGAGGCGAGCGCGAGCGTCAGTCCCATGGTGGCCAGTACCAGTTTGTTCATTTCGATTTCCTCCCGTTTGACAGTCGTTTGCCGTTATCCGGCGGTTTCTCCCTCGGCCTCCTCGACCATGAGCTGGCGAATGCCGGCGGCCGAAAAGCGTATCAGCCGCCGCAGTCTCGTTTCGATTCCCGACTGGCTGGGCTCCTCGCGTGCCAGTCTTTCGGGTCGTCCGGTATGGGCCATCTGAGACACCAGCGCGCCGATCGCGTAGGAATAGGCCCAGGCGGCCGCGGCCCGGTTATGCGGCGGCACGGCCCGCGCGATGGCGTCGATGTAACAATGCGCAATGGCATCGTAATGCTTGCTGACCAGTTCGACGTCCCGGCCCTTGCTGGCGGCCGACATGGCGGCGAGAATGCGGGCGTAGTTTGTGCCGCCGGCCTCCTGCGACAGGGCGGGGCGGAACAGGGCGTCGAGAATGGCGTGGAGGTCGTCGCCGCGGCCCTGTGCGGCGAGCCTGTCGAGGGCGGCGCGCCGGGCGGAGTTGATCGCACCGGTCCGCCGCTCAATGACCTTCACGTACAGGCCTTCCTTGGTATCGAAATGGTAGTGCAGCAGCGCCTGCGCAACGCCGGCCTCGGCGGCGATCGTCTTCATGCTGGCGGCGGCATAGCCGAAATCTGCGAAAATCTGCTCTGCCGCATCCAGGATGCGGAGCTTGGTGTCGGCTGCCGGTTCGGTTCCAACGACTTCGAGCATGCGCAACCATCATCCTAACTGATCGATCAGTCAAGATGCCCGAACGTCACGTTCCGGCGGGTCGAAACCGGTGTCGACGGGGAAAGGCGCCGGATATCAATCGGGGTCGGAAACGGAAAAATCGCGCCGAGTGGGCGCGATTCCGGCCGATCGGTCCAAGTGGACCCCTGAGTTTTACGAAATCACAATGGATTTGCGTGCAGGTACGCCAATGGGGTCGAAGTTCACAATGAGATCGATGCGTCCCGTCATGCGGGCAATCCCGTCGCATCGGAGCTGAACCGAAAGCCGAATCATGCGGCCCGACGCCCTTACTCTGATGATCCCGAGCGCACTGTCGCTGACCATTGCCGGCCTGTTCCTGGCCGGTGTGTGGTACTATTCGCGATGGGAAAGCGCGCTGAAATGGTGGGCGGCGTCCCATCTCGTAAGCGGCATCAGTGTCGCCATCCTGATCGCCGGCATCATCACCCAATACGTTCCCTTCCTCGCAATTGGCACGGTGCTGGTCACCCTGTCGCCTGTGCTGATCTGGGCCGGAACGCGGCAATTCGCCGGCAAGTCCATTCCGGTGCCGATGCTGGTGGGTGGGCTGACAATCTGGGCGGTGCTGTCGTTCGTGCCGTTCGGGTTCGACAACCAGCAACTGGCCCTGTTCGGGTCATTCATCATCTGGGTCGTCTATCTGTTTGCCGCCGTCGGCGAATTGCGCAGTGACGGTGAGGAAAACCTGACGACGCATCGCGGGCTGATGGCGATATTCGCCATTCACGGCTTCATCTATCTGCTCGGGGCGATCCAGATACTCATGGGGGGTTTCACCTTCGGGGTGGCGCCACCCATCGATTCCCTGTTCGGGCTCATTCATTTCGAAACGGTGCTCTACACGATCGGAACCACGATGTTCATGGTGCTGATCAGCAAGGAGCGCATTGATCGGCACTACAAGGAAGCGGCCAGGATCGATTCGCTGACCGGTTCGCTCAATCGCGGCACGCTGCGCGAACTGGCGCAGCGCACCTTAGACCGCTGTCGGATGCATGAGGCGTCCTGTTCGATGATCCTGTTCGACCTCGACCATTTCAAGCGGATCAACGACAATCACGGCCATCTGGTCGGCGACGAGATCCTGCGGTCCTTCGCCGACACGGTGCGCGGCGCGCTGCGGCCAAACGATCTTTTCGGCCGTTATGGTGGTGAGGAATTCATCGTGGTGCTGGCCGAAACGCCGGTCGAGACTGCCTGTTTCGTCGCCGAGCGCATCCGCACGGCCTTTGCCCGCGAACACCGCTTCCACAACGGTCGGCCGCTCGACGCGACGGTCAGCGCCGGCGTGACCGGCGACCGGGGCGAGACGCAGCTCGAATCGTTGATCAGCCTGGCCGACAAGGCGCTTTATCTGGCGAAGAATGGCGGGCGCAACCGCGTCGAACGGGCCATGGATGCGCCGCCGGACGACGAGCGCAGCCAGTTCCGGATCGCCTGACTCCTCCGCGTATTAAAAGGCGCGTTTGCTACACAGAGAAATCCGGGTCGACATGCTCCCGGATCAACGTGCGCAATTCGTCAACCTCGAGGAAGCGGTCATTGTTGCCGCTGTGATAGTGGAATTCCTCCTGGACGGGCTTGCACGGATGGCGCCTTGAATATTCCTCGGCGGTGATCCCGCGCGTCGCCGGCAGGATGGCGTAGAAATCGCCGATGTCGACCGTGGTGGCTGCGTCGGCCGGCACGATCATTTCCTCGTGGATTTTCTCGCCCGGGCGGATGCCGACGATTTCCTGGCGGGCGCCCGGCGCCACGGCTTCCGCGAGGTCGGTGACGCGGTAGCTCGGGATCTTGGGCACAAGGATTTCTCCGCCCAGCCCGTTCTCCATCGTCCAGAAGACCATCTCGATGGCCTCCTCCAGCGTAATGGAGAACCGGGTCATGTCCGGATGGGTGATCGGCAGGACACCCTTGTCGCGCATCTTCAGGAAGAACGGGATGACCGAGCCTCGGCTGCCCATGACATTGCCGTAGCGCACCACGGAAAACTGCAGGGAACGGGCGCCGACGATGTTGTTAGCGGCGATGAACAGCTTGTCGGAACACAGCTTGGTCGCGCCGTAGAGATTGACCGGTGCGGCGGCCTTGTCGGTCGAGAGCGCGATGACTTTTTCAACGCCCATGTCGAGGCAGGCATCGACGAGGTTCTGCGCGCCGAGCACGTTGGTCTTGATGAATTCGAACGGGTTGTATTCGGCCGCCGGCACCTGCTTGAGCGCGGCGGCGTGCACGACGATGTCGACGCCCTCGAGCGCTCGCTTCAGGCGAGCCTCGTCACGGACGTCACCGAGGAAGAAGCGCAGCACCGGGTGGCGTTCCGGCGGGAATTCCTGGGCCATGTCGTATTGCTTGAGCTCGTCACGCGAGAAGACGACGAGGCGGCGCACCTCCGGATGGGCGTCCAGGACATGGCGCACGAAGTGCTTGCCGAACGATCCGGTGCCACCGGTGACCAATACCGACTTGCCAGCAAGCATGCGCTAATCCGTCCTTCATGCGATTGAGCACCCGGCCGCGACAGGCGGAGTGGCCGGCGCCATTGGCCGGCGGCGGCAGCATTAGCAAGGCGATCCGGCAATGGAAAGGTTTTTGGGCGCCGTACAGTTCCTAGCGCGGCAGCAATTGCCCGATGCGCCCGGTCAGCCGATAGGCGACCAGCCCGATCCATTCCTTGACCACGATGTTCATTTTCAGGAACTGGCCGGCCATGTTGCCGGTCAGGTAGGGGAAGCGAAACGGATCGGCGCGATAGTCGGTCGAGACGGGAATGACCGTCATGCCGGCCTGCCGGAAACAGCCGAGCGCGCGCGGCATGTGAAAGGCGGAGGTGACGAGCAGCCAAGGGCGCGATCTGTCCTCGCCCGCCATCTTCGCGGTGAAGACGGCGTTCTCGAAGGTGTTGCGCGAGGCGGACTCGAACTCGATGCCGCGCGCGTCGCCATAGAGCGCCTCGACCAGCCGGCGCGCCGCGCTGGTTTCCGGCACGCCCTGCTGCAACAGCGCGGACAGGCCGCCGGAATAGATCAGGCGTGCCGACGGATAATGGCGTTTCAGTTCCAGCCCCCGGATGAGGCGGTCGGCGGCCTCGCCCATGTGGTAGTCGCCCGAGACGGCTGCGCTTTCGGAAGCAAGGCCACCGCCGAGCACGATGATGCCGGCCGGGTCGGGCGGCATTTCGCGTTCCGTGACGCTGGTCTCCAGTCCGTAGATCAGGGCGTCGGGCAATTGCGTGAAGCCGATCGCGGCGAAGGCGAACGCGCTAAGCGCGAAGAGCCAGCCGGCAAGGCGTCGCCTGCCGATGAGCGCAATGATACCCGCCAGCACAGCAAGCAGGAACAGCGCATTCAGCGGCCGGGCGACGAACCAGAAGATTTTGGAGGCGATGAAGAACATCGTCTCCTCCTAAAGGTGGATTGCGGCGATGTCAGCGTTCTCGCGCGCGGGGATCACCGGTTGCGTCCACGCAGGCGCTCGCGCAGCAGCGCCAGCAGGCTTTCGGCCGAATCCAGAATGTTGGTGCCGGGGCCGTAGATCGCGGCGACGCCGGCCTTTTTCAGCGCGTCGTAATCCTGGCTCGGGATGACGCCGCCGCAGATGACGAGCTTGTCGGCGGCATCGCGCTCGGCCAGTTCCTTGAGCAGCAGCGGCGCCAGTGTGAGATGGCCGGCGGCGTGCGAGGAGACGCCGATGACGTCGGCACCTTCTTCGACGGCGAGATCGGCGGCTTCCTCCGGCGTGGCGAAGAGCGGGCCCACGGCGACGTCGAAACCGAGATCGGAGAAGGCCGACGCGATGACCTTGGCGCCACGATCATGGCCGTCCTGACCCATCTTGACGACAAGCACCTTAGGCTTGCGCGACAGCGTGCCGGCGAGCGTTTCGATTTCCTTCTTCACCGCCTCGTAGCGCTGGTCGCCCTGATACGCCGCACCGTAGACGCCGGTCACCAGATGGGTCTCGGCGTCGTAGCGGCCCCAGGCGTTTTCCATGGCCGAGGAAATCTCGCCGACGGAGGCGCGGGCACGGGCAGCCTCGACTGCGGCGGCGAGGATGTTGCCCTCACCGGTGCGCGCGACCTCTTCCAGCGTTTTCAGTGCTGCCTGGCAGGCTGCCTCGTCGCGGCGCTCGCGCACCCGGTTCAGCCGTTCGATCTGGCTGCGGCGCACCTTCGCGTTGTCGATCTGCAGGATGTCGATGTGGTCGGGCACGGCGGGGCGGTATTTATTGACGCCGACGATCACCTCCTCGCCACGGTCGATGGCCGCCTGCTTGCGCGCGGCCGCCTCCTCGATGCGGGCCTTGGGCAGGCCTTCTGCGACGGCCTTGGTCATGCCGCCATGCGCCTCGACCTCCTCCATCAGTTCCCAGGCCTTTTCGGCGAGGTCGTTGGTCAGGCTCTCGACATAGTAGGAGCCGGCGAGTGGATCGACGACGTTGGTCACGCCGGTCTCGTGATTGAGGATCAACTGCGTGTTGCGGGCGATGCGCGCGGAGAATTCCGTCGGCAGCGCGATCGCCTCATCGAAGGAATTAGTGTGCAGCGACTGCGTGCCGCCCAGGATCGCCGACATGGCCTCGAAGGCGGTGCGCACGATGTTGTTGTAGGGGTCCTGCTCCTGCAGCGAGACGCCGGATGTCTGGCAATGCGTGCGCAGCATCAGGCTCTGCGGTTTCTTCGGCTCGAATTCCTTCATGATGCGCGACCAGAGCATGCGCGCGGCGCGCAGCTTGGCGGCCTCCATGAAGAAGTTCATGCCGATGCAGAAGAAGAAGGAGAGGCGGCCGGCGAAGGCGTCGACATCCATGCCACGGGCAATCGCGGCGCGGACATATTCGCGGCCATCGGCCAGCGTGTAGGCCAGTTCCTGAACCAGCGTCGCGCCGGCCTCCTGCATGTGGTAGCCGGAGATCGAGATCGAGTTGAAGCGCGGCATTTCCTTCGCCGTGTACTCGATGATGTCGGCCACGATCCGCATCGAGGGTTCGGGCGGATAGATGAAGGTGTTGCGAACCATGAACTCCTTCAGGATGTCGTTCTGGATCGTGCCCGACAGTTCCGACACCTTCGCGCCCTGCTCCTCGCCGGCGACGATGAAGGAGGCGAGCACGGGAATGACCGCACCGTTCATGGTCATGGAGACCGACATTTCCTTGAGCGGAATGCCGTCGAACAGGATCTTCATGTCCTCGACGGAATCGATCGCGACACCCGCCTTGCCGACATCGCCGACGACGCGCGGGTGATCGGAATCATAGCCGCGATGGGTGGCGAGGTCGAAGGCGACCGACAGGCCCTTCTGCCCGCCGGCGAGCGCTTTTCGGTAGAAGGCGTTCGATTCCTCGGCGGTCGAGAAGCCGGCATATTGGCGGATGGTCCACGGCCGTCCGGCATACATCGTCGCCTTCGGCCCGCGCGTGAAGGGCTCGAAGCCCGGCATGGTGTCGAGGCCTTCGACGCCTTCGATATCCTCGGCCGTGTAGAGCGGCTTGATGTCGATGCCTTCCGCCGTGTGCCAGGTCAGGGTGTCGGGATCGGCGCCCTTGAGTTCCCTGGTGGCGAGCTCGCGCCAGTCGGCGGATGTGGGTTTGTCGGTCATGATATGCGCTACCTGTAGCTTTCGGGTGTCGTGTCGGGAAACCAGGCGTAATGCTCGCCATGGCTGCCCGCCCAATTGTCCTTGCCGGGCTTCGTCAGATTGCCCTTGGGATTGGCGTAGGAATCGATGCGGCGCACCGGATTCTCGCGCCACTGGATGTTGAAGGCGGCCCGTTTGGGGAAGAAATACAGGCTCGAATAGGGCAGGTGGTCGTGGATCCACCAGGCAAGCGCCTGCCATTCGCGGCCCTGCTCAAACGCATCGGCGAACCACGGCACGACGATGCAGGCCGTCGCGCCGAGATTGCCGTCGGCGTCGCGATGGTCCCAGATATGGTCGGCCTTGTTCGATTCATTGCTGCCGCAATTGAGACCGTTCTCGTTGCCGAAGCCGTTGACCGCCATGGAGCGAAACGCCGAACGGATGGCGATGCGGCCGAAGCGGGTGTTGAGCGGCTCGAGCAATTCCTCGCAAAGCCGCGTGCCGGCGGCGATGGCGGTGTCGGGATCGTCGGGGATGTTCGGTATGCCGTGCCAGTTGGCGATTTCCGAATAAAGGAAATCGCGCATGAAGAAATTGCGCGACAGGCGGACCCTGCCGAACTCCTCCAGTGCCTTCATGCTGGCTGGCTTGCGCATCGCGGACTTACCCAAGCTCCCTGTCAGACCGCTCCTATTCGAACTCCATGATCACCTCGTCGACGGCGAGACTGTCGCCGGGCGCCGCGTTGATCTTCGTGACCTTGGCCCTGCGCTCGGCGCGCAGGATGTTCTCCATCTTCATCGCCTCGACGGTGGCGAGCGGCTGGCCTTCCTGCACCTCGTCGCCGACGGCGACATTGATGTTCACGACCAGGCCCGGCATCGGGCAGAGCAGCATTTTCGAGGTGTCGGCGGCCTGCTTTTCCGGCATCAGCTTCGCCAGTTCCGCCTCGCGCGGGGTGCGGCAATAGACGCGGAAATCGGCGCCGCGATACCGGATCCTGAAGCCCTGCGGCTTGCGCTCGACCTTGACGGTGAAATGGCTGCGGCCGATGCGGGCGCGGATGAGGCTGGTGCCCGGACGCCAGCCGCCAAGATCGACGACGACCGGCTTGGCGCCGACATGGGTGATGCGCAGGGACTCGCCGTCACGCTCGATGGCGAGCGGGAATTCATGGCCGTCGAGCGTCACCATCCAGTCCTTCGAGACGGTGCGGCGGTGATGCTCCATCACGCCGGAAATGCGGGTGGCACGCTGCTGATAGACGAAATTGCACGACGCGGCGATGGAGGCCAGCGCCTCGCAGGTCTTCTTGTTCAGGCGCACGCCGGAAAAGCCGTCCGGCCATTCCTCGGCGATGAAGCCGGTGGTCAGGTCGCCCTTGCGGAAGCGCGGATGGGTCATGACCGCCGACAGGAAGGGCAAATTGTGGCCAATGCCCTCGACCTCGAACTCGTCGAGCGCGTCCGCCATGGCCTCGATGGCCTGGGCGCGGTCGGGCGCATGGGTGCACAGCTTGGCGATCATCGGATCGTAGAACATGGAGATCTCGCCGCCCTCGTAAACGCCGGTATCGTTCCTGACCGTGACGCCGTCTTCCTGCGTGCCCTGCGGCGGCGGGGCATAGCGCGACAGCCGGCCGATGGAGGGCAGGAAATTGCGGTAGGGGTCCTCGGCGTAAAGGCGCGACTCGATTGCCCAGCCGTCGAGCTTCACGTCCTCCTGCGCAATGGCAAGCTTCTCGCCGTCGGCGACGCGGATCATCTGTTCGACCAGATCGATGCCGGTGATCAGCTCCGTTACCGGATGCTCGACCTGCAGGCGGGTATTCATCTCGAGGAAGTAGAAGTTCCGGTCGCCGTCGACGATGAACTCGACGGTGCCGGCCGAGCAATAATCGACGGCCTTCGACAGCGCGACGGCCTGCTCGCCCATGGCGGCACGGGTCTTTTCGTCGAGGAAGGGCGAGGGGGCTTCCTCGATAACCTTCTGGTTGCGGCGCTGGATCGAGCATTCGCGTTCGCCCAGATAGATGCAGTTGCCGTGCTTGTCGCCGAGTACCTGGATCTCGATGTGGCGCGGCGAGGTTACGAATTTCTCGATGAAGATGCGGTCGTCGCCGAAGGAGGATTTCGCCTCGTTCTTGGAGGACTGGAAGCCCTCGCGCGTCTCCGCCTCGTTCCAGGCGATGCGCATGCCCTTGCCGCCGCCGCCGGCCGATGCCTTGATCATCACCGGATAGCCGATTTGGGCGGCGATCTTCACCGCCTCGTCGGCATCCTCGATCAGGCCCATATAGCCGGGCACGGTCGAGACGCCGGCCTCGGCCGCCAGCTTCTTCGACGTGATCTTGTCGCCCATCGCCTGGATCGCGCCGACCGGCGGGCCGATGAAGGCGACGCCTTCCTTCTCCAGCGCTTCGGCGAATTCGGCGCGTTCCGACAGGAAGCCATAGCCCGGATGGACGGCCTCGGCGCCCGACTGGCGGATGGCGTCCATGATCTTGTCGATCACGATATAGGACTGGTTGGCCGGCGGCGGACCGATATGGATCGCCTCGTCGGCCATCTTCACATGCAGCGCGTCGCGGTCGGCGTCGGAATAGACGGCGACGGTCGCAATGCCCATGTCGCGGGCGGTGCGGATGACCCGGCAGGCGATTTCGCCGCGGTTGGCGATGAGGATCTTCTTGAACATGCTTTTCTACCCGATGCGATGCTTTGGCCTCGCTGGCGATTATTTCGCGGCTTCGATCTTGTCCTGTGTCTTCGTCTCGAAATCGGAAGCGTCGTGGCGCTCGCGCAATTGCTCCGAGGGTTCGCCGAAGGCCTTGTTGACCATCCTGCCGCGCTGCACGGTCTTGCGCTCGCCGATCTGCTTCGTCCAACGGATGACGTTCTTATAGGTGTGGACCTCGAGGAATTCGGCGGAATTGTAGGCCCCGCCCTCGACGAGCCTGCCGTACCAGGGCCAGATGATGATGTCGGCGATCGTGTATTCGTCACCCGCCATGTATTCGTGGCCGGCAAGGTGCCGGTCGAGCACATCCAGTTGCCGTTTCACCTCCATGGCGTAGCGGTCGATGGCGTATTCGATCTTCATCGGTGCGTAATTGTAGAAATGGCCGAAGCCGCCGCCGAGAAACGGCGTGGCGCCCATCTGCCACATCAGCCAGTTCATGGTCTCGGCGCGCTTGCGCACATCCGTCGGCAGGAAGGCTCCGAACTTCTCGGCGAGGTAGAAGAGGATCGACCCGCTTTCGAACAGCCTGACAGGATCGCCGCCGCCCTTCGGCGCATGGTCCATCATGGCCGGGATCTTCGAGTTCGGGTTGATGTCGACGAAGCCGGAACCGAACTGGTCGCCTTCACCGATATTGATCAGCCAGGCATCGTATTCGGCGCCCGAATGGCCGGCGGCGAGCAGTTCCTCCAGCATGATCGTCACCTTCACGCCGTTGGGCGTGCCGAGCGAATAGAGCTGCAGCGGATGCTTGCCGACCGGCAGCTCCTTGTCATGCGTCGCGCCGGCGACCGGCCGGTTGATGTTGGCGAAATTGCCGCCATTGCCCTTGTTCCATTGCCAGACCTTCGGCGGCACGTAACCGGCGGGCAGGTTCTTTTCGGGCGGAAACTTGTTTTCTTCGGTCATCGAATGTCCTTCGTGTGCGAATGGGGTCTGGGGCGCGTCAGCGCCCGAATTTCTTCTTGTAGGGCATCATCATGATGGCCGATGCCATGGCCGCCGCGCCAAAGGTGAGCGCCAGGGGCGCCGCGATCAGCAGGATCGGCAGAAACGGGTTGGAGGCATGCGCGATGCGGTCGCCCAGACCGCCGATATCGAGCCAGATCAGCGCGGCGGCAACGCCGATGCCGGCGAAAATCCCTATCAGCGCGTTGAGCGCCAGAAAGCCCAGCATCTGCCAGTGGTCGCGGCGATGATCTGCGGGGGTGGGTTCGCGGTCGGTGAAATGACTCATTGGGCGAGCAATCCCCTATACTTGCGCGCGGTTGCGGAGTCGCCAAGTTGGGTAGAAGCGGCCACCATGCCCTGCAAGGCATGTTTGTTTTTCGGATTTGCCTGCAATGCCTTCAGGAAGTACTTTTTTGCATCAGCGGGCCGGCCGCGCTCGCCATAGACCTGACCGTGGTCCGCATGAAGGTCCGCAATGGCCTTCCTGTTGCCCGCGAATCCCTTTTCGGCCCGTTTGAAATAGCGATCCACCGCTGACAAAGGTTTGCCCTGTTGGTGGGTGGCGATTGCAAAACCCCAGTAGATGTTGGGGTTGGAGGGATCGAGCAGCCATGCCTGATTGAAACGCCTGATGGCCATGTCGGGATTGCTTTTCACAAACTGCCAACCGCTTTGCAGGCTCGCCTGTGCCCCCTTCTTTCTTCCGTACTGCTTCTCTATCGCCGCGACGAATTCCTTGTCGGCCGCAATCATTGCCGAGTTCTTCTTGATTCCTTCCCACATCGGAACTTCTGCCGCGCTGGCGTGCAGCGGAGCGACAATCAGGGCAAGCAGGAGGAGGGCGGTGCGCATTCTCTTGAAGCGGAGTATTGCAGTCATTCGGCTGCCTCTGCCGGCGGTTTGGCACCTGGCGCCTTGAGGCCCTTCAACATTCCCTCGATGCTCAGATCTTCGTCGAGGTCGGGCCAGTGGATGCCGCTGAACATGAGTTCCATATTGTTTCGCTGAACGTGAGTTGCGCCAGCAAGCGAGGGATACCACCACAACGGGGTTGCAATCTCGCGCCCATCGGCAAGCCGTACATGCAGATTTGCATCGTCACACCAGGCTGCGATTGGCTCCCGCCTGGCCATCTCATCTTCCAAAGTGCTCATGCCATTTCTCCAGCAGGCTTTCCTTTTCCTCACCGGTCTTGGCCAGAAGTTCGCCGAGCGACCGATCGGAATAGCCGTGGTTGAAGGCTACGGTCTGGCTGGAAAGCCATATCTTGCATTCCTTGCCATCTTTCCAGATGTGGATATGCGGTGGTTCCGAGCCGTCGGCATAGTACCAAAAGAAACGATATCCCTTCCATCTCAGTACCGTCGGCATCAGCCATGCCTCACAACGGAATGTTGTCGTGCTTCTTCCAGGGGTTCTGCAAATCCTTGTTCTTCAGTGATGCGAAGGCGCGGGCCACCCGTTTGCGTGTCGCGTGGGGCGTGATCACGTCGTCGATGAAGCCCATCTCTGCGGCGACGAAGGGATTGGCGAAGCGCTTTTCGTAATCGGCGGTGCGGCTCGCGATCTTTTCCTTGTCGTTCAGTTCGGAGCGGTAAAGAATCTCGACGGCGCCCTTTGCGCCCATCACCGCGATCTCGGCCGAGGGCCAGGCATAGTTCACGTCGCCGCGCAGATGCTTGGAGGCCATGACGTCATAGGCGCCGCCATAGGCCTTGCGGGTGATGACGGTGACCTTGGGCACGGTCGCCTCGCCATAGGCGAAGAGCAGCTTGGCGCCGTGCTTGATGACGCCGCCGAATTCCTGCGCCGTGCCCGGCAGGAAGCCCGGCACGTCGACCAAAGTGAGGATCGGAATGGAGAAGGCGTCGCAGAAGCGCACGAAGCGGGCGGCCTTCTTCGACGAGTTGATGTCGAGGCAGCCGGCCAGCACCATGGGCTGGTTGGCGACGACGCCGACCGTCGTGCCTTCCATGCGGATGAAGCCGATGACGATGTTCTTGGCGTAATCCTCCTGGAGCTCGAAGAAATCGCCCTCATCGGCGATCTTCACGATCAGCTCCTTCATGTCGTAGGGCTTGTTCGGATTGTCCGGGATCAGCGTGTCGAGCGAATGGTCGAGCCGCTCGTCGCTGTCGAAGACCGGCCGGTGCGGCGGCTTTTCCTTGTTGTTGAGCGGCAGGAAATCGAAGAAGCGCCTGATGGAGGCGATGGCCTCGACATCGTTGTCGAAGGCGGCATCGGCGACCGAGGATTTGGTCGTGTGGGTCTTCGCGCCGCCCAGTTCCTCCGCCGTGACGATCTCGTTGGTGACCGTCTTCACCACGTCGGGGCCGGTGACGAACATGTAGGACGTGTCGCGCACCATGAAGATGAAATCGGTCATGGCCGGCGAATAGACCGCGCCGCCGGCGCAAGGCCCCATGATGAGCGAGATCTGCGGTACGACGCCGGAGGCCAGCACGTTCGCCTGGAACACGTCGGCATAGCCGCCGAGCGAGGCGACGCCTTCCTGGATGCGGGCGCCACCTGAATCGTTCAGACCGATCACCGGCGCGCCGTTGCGCATCGCCATGTCCATGATCTTGCAGATCTTCTCGGCATGCGTTTCCGACAGTGAGCCGCCGAATACGGTGAAGTCCTGTGAAAACACATAGACCATGCGGCCGTTGATCAGACCCCAGCCGGTAACCACGCCGTCGCCGGCCATCTTGGTCGAGGCCATGCCGAATTCGGTGGCGCGGTGGGTCACGAACATGTCCCACTCCTCGAACGTGCCCGGGTCGAGCAGCAATTCGATGCGCTCGCGCGCCGTCAGCTTGCCCTTGGCGTGCTGGGCGTCGATGCGCTTCTGCCCGCCGCCCATTCGCGCCTCCTCGCGGCGCCGTTCGAGTTCGTCGAGGATGTCCTGCATTGGCGTACTTTCCGTTCAGTCCGTCTGTTGTTGCGGCACCATATCACACAAGCTCGATGGCGACCGCCGTTCCTTCGCCGCCACCGATGCAGTTGCCGGCCATGCCGCGCCTCAGCCCGTGGGACTCCAGCGCGTTGACGAGGGTGACGAGGATGCGCGCGCCCGACGCGCCGATCGGATGGCCGAGCGCGCAGGCGCCACCATGAATGTTCAGCTTCTCGCGCGGAATGCCCATCTCGCGCTCGGCGGCCATGGGCACGACAGCAAAGGCCTCGTTGATCTCCCACAGATCCACGTCGGACATCTCCCATCCGATGCGGTCCATCAGCTTGCGCATGGCGAAGACCGGGGCGGTGGTGAACCAGCCTGGCTGCTGGGCGTGGCTGGCATGACCCAGGATGCGGGCGCGCACGCCGAAGCCGCGCTTTTCGGCTTCCGCCTGCGTGGTCAGCACCAGGGCCGCCGCGCCGTCGGAAATCGAGGAGGCGTTGGCCGGCGTGATCGTGCCGTCCTTGCGGAAGGCCGGCTTGAGCTGCGGGATCTTTTCGGGCCTCGCCTTGCGCGGCTGCTCGTCGGAATCGACCACCGTGTCGCCAGCGCGGCCCGGCACGGTCACCGGCGCGATCTCGCGGGCGAACCGGCCTTCCTTCTGCGCGGCGAGCGCGCCTTCCAGCGAGCGGATCGCATAGGCATCCTGCTCCTCTCGGGTGAACTGGTATTTCTCGGCGCAGTCCTCGGCGAAGGTGCCCATCAGGCGGCCCTTGTCGTAGGCGTCTTCCAGACCGTCCAGGAACATGTGGTCCATGGCTTGAGCATGGCCGAGCCGCGCGCCGGAGCGCATCTTTGGCAGCAGGTAAGGGGCGTTGGTCATCGATTCCATGCCGCCGGCCACGATCACCGAACCATTGCCGGCCTTGAGCTGATCATGGGCGATCATGGTCGCCTTCATGCCGGACCCGCACATCTTGTTGAGCGTCGTGGCGGGCACGCTGTCTGCCAGACCGGCTGCGAAGGAGGCCTGGCGCGCAGGTGCCTGACCCTGGCCGGCGGGCAGGACATTGCCCATCAGCACCTCGTCGATCGCTTCGGGCTTCGCGCCGGCGTCCTTCAGCGCGGCGGCGATGGCCGCGCCACCCAGTTCCGATGCGGTGAGCGAGGCGAACTCGCCCTGAAAGCCGCCCATCGGCGTGCGGGCAGCGCCCGCGATCACGATCGTGTCCGTCATCGGGTAACTCCTTGCTCAGCGATGTTTGAAATCCGGTTTCCGTTTTCCGGCAAAGGCCGCCATGCCTTCCTTCTGGTCGTCGGTCGCGAACAGCGAATAGAACACACGGCGTTCGAATCTCACGCCCTCGGCCAGGCTGGTTTCGAAGGCGCGGTCGACCGCCTCCTTGGCGATGATCGTCGAGGGTTTGGAGAAGGACGCGATGGTTTCGGCCGCCTTGACGGCTTCGTCCATCAGGCTTTCGGCCGGCACGATGCGGGCGACGAGGCCGGCGCGCTCGGCTTCCTCCGCGTCCATCATGCGGCCGGTCAGGATCAAATCCATCGCCTTAGCCTTGCCGACGGCTTTCGTCAGGCGCTGCGTGCCGCCCCAGCCGGGGATGACGCCGAGCTTGATCTCCGGCTGGCCGAATTTCGCGGTCGCCGAGGCGAAGATGATGTCGCACATCATTGCGATCTCGCAGCCGCCGCCGAGGGCAAAGCCGTTGACGGCGGCGATCATCGGGGTGCGGGTCGCGGCGAAGCGCTCCCAGCCCGACTGGGCGTCGGCCATGAACATGTCCATGTAGGACTTGTCGGCCATTTCCTTGATGTCGGCGCCGGCGACGAAGGCCTTGTCGCCCGCGCCGGTGATGACGATCGCGCCGATGCCCTCATCGGTGTCGAACTTTGCCACGGCCTCGATCAGGCCGTTCATCACATCGGTGTTGACGGCGTTGAGCGCCTCGGGCCGGTTGATCGTGACGATACCGACACGGCCGCGCCGTTCGGTGAGAATGGCTTCACTCATCTTGTACGCCTCACAGTTTTTCAAGGTAGCGGATGATGCCCGAGAAATCCTCCGGACCGTGACCCTCTTCGACGAATTTGCGGTAGATGTCGGTGGCATGCGCGCCCATGGGTGTGGCCGCGCCCGTCTCGCCGGCAGCGCGCTGCGAAAGATCGAGATCCTTGAGCATGAGCGCCGCCATGAAGCCCGGCTTGTAGTCATTGTCGGCCGGCGATTTCGGGCCGACGCCCGGGACGGGGCAATAGGTGTTGACCGACCAGCACGAGCCCGAGGAGGTCGAGACCACGTCGAACAGGGCCTGCTGCGACAGGCCGAGCTTGTCGGCCAGCGCGAAGGCCTCGCAGGCGCCGATCATGGAAATGCCGAGCAGCATGTTGTTGCACATCTTGGCGGCCTGACCGGCGCCACCCTCGCCGCAATGGACAAGGCGACCGCCCATCACCTCGAGCGCCGGTCGCGCCTTATCAAGCGCCTCGTCGGAACCGCCGATCATGAAGGTGAGCGTGCCGGCTTCCGCGCCGCCGACGCCACCCGAAACCGGTGCATCGACGCTGAGCAGGCCTGCCTTGGCGGCCATCTCGTGTGCGGCGCGGGCGCTGGCGACGTCGATGGTGGAGGAATCGACGATGACCGTGCCGGGCGCGCAGGCGGGCACGATGTCAGAGAAGACCGCACGCACGATGTCGCCATTCGGCAGCATGGTGATGACGATATCCTTGCCGCCAGCGGCCTCGACCGCGGTGGAGACAATGGCGATGCCCTTTGCCTTCGCGGACTCGAGCGCCTCGGGCACGGTGTCGAAGCCGGTGACGCTGTGGCCCGCCTTGACCAGATTGGCGGCCATGGGCAGACCCATATTGCCGAGACCGATGAAACCGATGTTAGCCATGTTCCTCCTCCTTGAATTTCAGTCGAGCAGTTGCGCGAAAGCGATGTCGTAGCCGTCCGGATCCTGGATGCCGAATTCCAGCGCGCCATAGGGCGCCTCGTAGAGTTCCCAGTCGATGTCGGCGCCGCGCGCGATCAGTTCCTCGTAGAGCGATTTCGCATCATCGATCCAGATGAAGACGTTCGAGGTCTTTTCACGGAGCTTCCAGTTCGGCACGATGGTCGTGCCGTGCTCTGCCTGCTGCAGCATGATGCGGGCCCCGCCGCGCGTCATGATGGCGAAGCCGGGCGCAGAATCGAATGTCTGTTCGGCGAAACCCACCTTGTCGCGCCAATAGGCAATGCTGGCCGCGATGTCGGCGACCAGCAGGATCGGGGCGATGGCGAGCGGCGCTGCGGTCATCCGTTCTCCCTATCGCTCAAGCGGCGCCAGCATGGCGGCGATCATGCGCGGGGTGACGTCCTCAAGCCGGGCGGTATGCCATTGCGGCTTGCGATCCTTGTCGATCACCTGCGCGCGCACGCCCTCGACGAACTCGCCATGCGACTGCGACCGCCAGGTGAAGCGCAGCTCCAGATCGAGCGCCTCGCGCACGCTGGCGACCTCGCGGCTCATGGCGATCAGCTCGAAGGCACAGGCGACGGAGAGCGGGCAGCCGCGCCGGATCGTCTGGGCGGCCTTCCGTGCCCATTCGCTTTCCTCGGCCTCAAGCGCCTGGACGCATTCGAGCGCCGATTCATGGCCGAAGAAGCGATTGACCTCGGCCGTCAGTTCGGCAAGCGCGGAAGGCTCGGTTGCCTGCGCGAATTCGGCGATCGCGGACGTGCTGCCCGTCTCGCAAAGCTTCGAGATGAGTGCCGGCCAATTCTCGCGCGGCACGAACAGGTCTGCGAAGCCGGCGTGAATGGCGTCGGCGGTTGCCATGCGCGTGCCGGTCAGGCCGAGATATTCGCCGAACTTCCATGGCGAGCGGGCGAGCAGGAAGGAGCCGCCGACATCGGGCACGAGGCCGATGCCGCATTCGGGCATGGCGATCTGAGTCGTCTCGCAGACGATGCGATGCGAGCCATGGCAGGCAATGCCGACGCCGCCGCCCATGACGAAGCCCTGCATCAGCGCGACATAGGGCTTTTCGTAGTCGGCGATCATCGCGTTGAGGCGGTATTCGTCGGTCCAGAACTTGCGGCCGTAATCATAGTCGCCGGCCATCCCGTGCTCGTAGAGTTCCTGGACGTCGCCGCCGGCGCAGAAGGCCTTGTCGCCTTCGGCGTCAATGACGACGAGCGCCACGCTGTCGTCGCCGCTCCACTCGGTCAGCGCCTGCTCGATGGCCATCGCCATGTCCCAGGTCAAAGCGTTCAACGCCTTGGGCCGGGTCAGCGTGATCCGCCCGGCTCTGCCTTCCTTGCGGATATGGATGTCGTCGGAAAGCGGCATCACGCCTCCGCCAGCATCTGGCGCGAGACAATGACGCGCATGATCTCGTTGGTGCCTTCGAGGATCTGGTGGACGCGCAAATCGCGCACGATCTTCTCGATGCCGTAATCGGCGAGGTAGCCATAGCCGCCGTGAAGCTGCAGCGCGTCATTGGCGACCTTGAAGGCAGCGTCGGTGACGAAGCGCTTGGCCATGGCACAGAATTTGGTGGCGTCGGGCGCCTTCTGGTCGAGCTTCCATGCCGCCTGGCGCAGGAAAGTGCGTGCGGCCTGCAGTTCGATCTCCATGTCGGCGAGGCGGAACTGCAGCGCCTGGAACTCGGCGATCGGTCTGCCGAAGGCCTTGCGTTCCTTCACATAGGCCACTGCCTTGTCGAGCGCGCATTGCGCACCGCCGAGCGCCGAGGCCGCGATGTTGAGCCGTCCGCCGTCGAGGCCGGCCATGGCGTATTTGAAGCCTGCACCTTCCTCGCCCAGCAGATGGTCGGCCTGCACCTTGCAATCGTCGAACTGGACCTGGGCAGTCGGCTGCGCCTTCCAGCCCATCTTGCGCTCATTGGCGCCGAAGGAAAGGCCGGGGGTGCCGTCTTCCACCAGCATGGCCGAAATGCCCTTCGGCCCGTCCGCGCCGGTGCGGGCCATGACGACGTAGAGATCGGAATGGCCGCCGCCGGAGATGAAGGCCTTCGCGCCGTTCATCTTCCACTGGTTGCCGTCGCGTTCGGCTTTCGTCTTCAGCGCGGCTGCGTCGGAACCCGAGCCCGGCTCGGTCAGGCAATAGCTCGCCAGCGTCTCCATCGTGCACATCTTCGGCAGCCATTGCCGGCGCTGCTCCTCGGTACCGAAGCTATCGATCATCCAGGCGCACATGTTGTGGATGGAGATGAAGGCG
>JBHIWX010000047.1:0-32216 GCA_041987205.1 Rhizobiaceae bacterium
GCGACCCGGGTTTCCTCCGGGTGCGAGGCATCGATCAGCATTTTGTTGTTTGCCATTGATTCCAGTCTCCGCGAATGCGGGACCGGACAGGTTCCATCTCGGTTTTGGTCTTGATCCTGGTTGAAACACGCCGCGCCCGTTCGCCCGCGCGGCTGCGCGGGCAGGGACCGGTGTCCGGTAGTCATTCGCTGCTAAAGGTGGTCTGGACGGCACGCAGAAGCCGACACGTCCCCGATGGCCGGCCCGTCCTTGGGGCTCGGTCCGCAAATTGGCATGGGACGCGCTATGGCTGGACTCGTTCACTGCAACGTTTTCCGTCCAAATAACCTGTTAAGCCGGCATGGGCCGGCCGGTGAAATTTGCCGCAGCCCGACGTCGAATGTTGACTCACTCGACATCTCGCTTTCGGCTGTTCGTCGGAACAGCGCCGCGTCACACGGCGTAAACCGTCCGAAATCCTTGAACGCTGGCATTGGGGTAAGGGTCTGGAAAATATAGCAAAATCGCTTCAATTCAAATTGCGATCCGCTACCATTGTCTCCATTCGCGAAGGGCTATTTTCTCGTTTGCCATTCGCAGAAGCGATTCCCGCTCCCTCAACCAGACCCAAGACAAATAGGCGCTAGTCTTGTCCGACTCAAGCAAAATCGGGTAGGGGCTGTTTCGCGGGGGTACGGATCGTGCCGAGCCGGCTTGCGCGCTTGTCGACGCAAACGGCGCCAAACGGGCGATTTGAAACGCGGACGGACGCAAAAACGCGGGAATCATGAGTAGTTCCTACGATTTGCCGGCATTTTCTCATCTTTTGGCCACGCCTAGACGGGATGGTGCGCGATGATGATGCGCGTTCTTCCACGCCTCCTGCTGGCGCTTGTCCTGACGATTTCAGCTGGCCTGGCGCATGGCGCGCCAAGGCCTGAGCTGGACGATACGCCGGCGCGGCGTGCCGCCTTGCCCGAGGAGCAGGTGCCCGCCGTCGCATTCGCCGGACGCATCGCCGGCGACGACACCTCGACGCGGCTGTTCTTCGACCTCGATCGCCGTGTCGAATTCACCAAATTCTTCATGGAACGGCCGGACAGGCTGGTCATCGACGGCCCGCCCATCCTGTTCCGCATTGCCGAGCCGGAACTGATCGAGCCGCGCGGCCTCGTAACCTTCCTGCGCTACGGCGCGATCACCGCGCGCAAATCGCGCATCGTCGTCTCGCTCGCCCGTCCTGTCGAAATGAGCCGGTTCGAGGTAGTCGAGATCGAGAAGGGCGGTAAATACCGGCTTGTCGTCGATCTCGTGCCGACTTCCGCCGAAAAGTTTCGGGCCGCCATCGCCGACCAGCACGCCCGGTTCGGTTCCAGCGGCGAGGTCGCCACCAAGGGCGACCGGGTGCGTGTCGCTCCGGAAAGCGACGATGGCCGCTTCACCGTGGTGGTCGATCCGGGCCATGGCGGCATCGATGGTGGCGCCAAGGGCAGGAAGGGCGGGCTCGAAAAGGATTTGACGCTGGCGGTCGGCACCAAGATCGCCAGGGCCATCGCCGCCGCCGGCCCCTTCGACGTCAAGCAGACCCGCACCGAGGACGTTTTCCTGTCGCTTGGCGAACGCGTCAGCTTCGCCCGCCGGCATCAGGCCGACCTCGTCATTTCGGTTCATGCCGATTCGCTGCGCCAGAAATGGGTGCGCGGCGCCACGGTCTATACCCTGTCCAGACGCGCTTCCGACCAGCTTGCCCACGAATTGGCGGAATCGGAAAACATGTCCGATCTGATCGCCGGGCTCGACAATCCGGAGGAAGAAGACGTCGTCCAGGACATCCTCGCCGAACTGACCGCCCGCGAGACCTCCAAATATTCCCGCACCTTCTCCCGCGAACTGGTTCGTCATCTCGAAAAGCAGATCAGGCTGATCAAGAATCCGCAGCGTTCGGCCGGCTTCGTGGTGCTCAAGGCCCCTGAAATCCCCGGTGTTCTGGTCGAACTGGGCTATCTGTCCAACACCGAGGACGAGAAGCTGATGTCCGACGACGAATGGCAGGATTCGGTCGCCGAACAGATTGCCGCCGCCGTTCGAAACTTCTTCGGAGAGCGGTTGGAATAAGCCGGGCGGCAGGCGGCTTTGCTCATGTTCTGGCAATCGCATGAAATTTCTGCCGCAGAAACGGAGCCGAAGACGGCCCGAAGCGCTGGCAAGTTTTGCCCCGGTGACATATTTTCTCCGCATTGGCGACCTTGAACGGGGCCAAGGAATGCGGCATGCACCGAACGGCAGCCCGGGACGATCGTGACGAACGATCGGGGACCTGCGGACGAATGCGGTGGCGAGCGTAATCGCATGGTAATGAGGGTGGATGGCCATTGAGGCGCCGGTGGCGCGGGTCGTCGCCCGGCATCAACGGATCAGTGACGGGCAGCGATTAGGGTGCTGCCGTGACCGGTCGGGGAAAAGCGGATGATTCTAAGGTTTATCGGCTATCTGTTCGGCATGGGCATGATCGTGGGTATCCTCGCGCTCGGCGGGGTTGCCTGGTATGTGCATGACCTCTCGAAGGATCTGCCCGATTTCGAGGTGCTCAACGCCTATGAGCCGCCGGTAACGACCCGCATCTACGCCAATGACGGCTCGCTGATGTCGGAATATGCCCGCCAGCGCCGTCTCTTCCTGCCGATTCAGGCCGTGCCCGATATCGTCAAGCAGGCCTTCATCTCGGCCGAGGACAAGAATTTCTACACCCATCCTGGCATCGACGTGGTCGCGCTGACGCGCGCCGTCGTGACCAACATCCAGAATCTCGGCTCCAATCGGCGCCAGCTCGGTGCCTCGACCATCACCCAGCAGGTCGCCAAGAACTTCCTGCTGTCGTCGGAGCGTTCCATCGACCGCAAGATCAAGGAAGCGATCCTGTCGCTCAGGATCGAGCAGGCCTATTCCAAGGACCGCATCCTCGAACTCTATCTCAACGAGATTTTCCTGGGCCTCGGCTCCTACGGCGTCGCCGGTGCCTCGCTGACCTATTTCGACAAGTCGGTCAACGAACTCAACCTGCAGGAGGCCGCCTATCTTGCCGCGCTGCCCAAGGCGCCGAACAACTACCATCCCTTCGACGACACCGAGGCGGCCATCGAGCGCCGCAACTGGGTCATCGACCAGATGGTGAAGAACGGCTACGCCAGTGCCGAGGAGGCCGAGGAGGCCAAGAGCCAGACGCTTGGCGTCAATCCGCGCCGGCGCACCAACTACCTCTTCGCTTCGGAATATTTCTCCGAGGAAGTCCGCCGCGACATCGTCGATCGCTATGGCGAGGACGCGCTCTATGAAGGCGGGTTGTCGATCCGGACGACGCTCGATCCGGCGCTTCAGGTCATGGCGCGCCGCGCGCTCCAGACCGGCCTGATCGAATACGATCAGGAGCGCGGCTGGCGCGGCCCCTACAAGCGCCTGGAACTCGCCGAGGGTGAGGACTGGGGCGCCAAACTCGCCGATATCTCGCCGCTCTCCGACGTGCCGGAATGGAAGCTTGCCGTCGTCCTCGCCGTCGACGACAAGGCCGCCACGATCGGCCTGCGCCCCGAGAGCGAGGTTTCCGGCAAGCTGTCGGACGTTCGCGAACAGGGCGCCATCGCGTTTGAAAACATGAAATGGGCCGCCAAGGTTCGCATCAAGGGCGAGGAAAACCGTACGGCCAAGACCGCCGACGGCATCCTCAAGGTCGGCGATGTCGTCTTCGTCGCCGGTGTTTCCGACGACAAGCCGGACGATTATGCCCTGCAGCAGCCGCCGGAGATTGAGGGCGCCATCATCGTCATGGACCCGCATACCGGCCGAGTGCTGGCGATGGAAGGCGGCTTCTCCTTTGACGAGTCGCAGTTCAACCGCGCCACGCAGGCCTATCGCCAGCCCGGTTCCTCCTTCAAGCCCTTCGTCTATGCCGCGGCCCTGGACAATGGCTACACGCCGTCCTCCGTCGTGCTCGACGCGCCGCTGCGCATCGAACAGGCAGGCTCCGGCATCTGGGAGCCGAAGAACTATGGCGGCGGCTATGCCGGCCCGTCGACGCTGAGGGTAGGCATCGAGCGTTCGCGCAACCTGATGACCGTGCGCCTTGCCAAGGACATGGGCATGCCGCTGGTTGCCGAATATGCCCGTCGCTTCGGTGTCTACGACAACATGAAGCCGCTGCTCTCGATGTCGCTCGGCTCGGGCGAGACGACGGCGCTGCGCATGGTCTCGGCCTATGCGGTGCTGGCCAATGGCGGCCGCAAGATCAACCCGTCCTTCATCGACCGCATTCAGGACCGTTACGGCAAGACCATCTTCAAGCATGACGAACGTCTGTGCGAGTCCTGCAACGCGACTGCCTGGCAGGGTCAGGCCGAGCCGGTGCTGGAGGACAATCGCGAGCAGGTGCTCGATCCGATGACCGCCTATCAGGTCACCTCCATGCTCGAAGGCGTGGTCCAGCGCGGCACCGCAACCAAGGTCTCCGCGCTCGGCGTGCCCGTCGCCGGCAAGACCGGCACCACCAACGATGAAAAGGACGCCTGGTTCGTCGGCTACACACCCGACCTTGTCGCCGGCGTCTATATGGGCTTCGACAATCCGCGTCCGATGGGCCACGGCTCGACCGGCGGCGGCCTTGCCGCGCCGATCTTCCTCGACTTCATGAAGTCGGCACTCGCCGGCAAGCCGTCCGTCGATTTCCGCGTGCCGCGTGGCATCAAGCTGATCCCGATCGACCGCAAGACAGGCCTGCAGGCGCAGGCAGGTCAGGACGGTGTCATTCTCGAGGCGTTCAAGCCGGGCACTGCGCCGCCGGACGTCTATTCCGTCATTGGCTTTGCCGACGACATCATCCGCGACCGGCTGACGGTTTCACCCGACGCCAACCGCGCGGTGCTGTCGGGCACAGGCGGCCTCTATTGATCTCGATGTGATTGGCTGACCGGGTTCGGCCGAGCCGCAATTGCCGGGACTTCAAGTGCGGATTGCAACGCCTACTTCGGATCAGCCGGCGTTAAATGCAACCGTCGTAAGGGTAGAAGTTGGTACCCGCCGGACAGTGCTCGCCCCCCACGATCTGGAAGAGGTCGAACGGCAGCTCGTTCTCGGGGTCGTCTTCGCGATGGCGGCGGATGAGGGATTTCTGCTCGGCGGCCAGATAGAATTTGACGCCCCCGAAAACACGCTGGTCGTCGGAGGAAAAGGTTCCATCGGCGAAGAACGAAACAGGTGAATCCAGTCCCGGCGCCCATTCGACGCCGACAGAATTCGTCGTGCCGTAGTCGCTGCCGGCCACCGAAACGTCGAACCGCAGATTGTCGGTTGCGTAGAACGCCAGCGTCGCTTTGCCGAAGGTTCCGTCCAGGCTGCCGGACTGGAAGCCCGCAATCCCCTCCAGCGAGAACCGGTCCAGATAGAGTTGCCCCTCTATCCCGATCCGACCGACGTCCGCGCCGATTGTGTCGATCACGCCGTTGCGGAGTATGACAGCCGGGTCGGTACGGCGATAATCCCATTCGGCATAGCTGCCATAGACACCGAACAGGCCGATGGAGGGGTCGCGCCAGAACAGATGGCCGGCAACGCCGTAAAACGAATCGTTTGCCGATCCGGCCATGCCGTCTATCTGAAGGCCGAATCGTTCGCCGATCGGAACCGTGACCGATCCCATGATGCCGCCCAGGCCCTCATCCTCGACCTCGCCGCCAAAGGCAGCGATCTTGCCGTTGATGCCGCTGACGGCGGGAAGCGAACCCGGTGCGGGAGCGGAGAGAGGATCGTTCAGTCCATCTGCGTGCGCGAGGGCGCCGCCTGCCAAAAGTGCAATGACCGAGCAGGAAAGCAGGAGTGCTTTGTGGGATTTCATTCGTTCAATGCCGCATTCAGATTCTTGTTATCAGGCGACGCTAGGGGCATCGATCCAATCTGTAAAGCGCGCCGCTGCAACACTCGGCGCCATTATGCGTCGGCAGGGATTAGGCACAGGCAATCCTCGTATTTGCCGCCCGAAGAGCGCGCGATGGTGTCGACCGGTTGGACCGTCAACTTCACAGGCTCCTGCAGCCTCTCGCGGACATAGGTCTCGAGCGCCGTGACATCGTTCGTCTGGCTCGGTTCCATCGGGACGTAGCGAATCTCGACATGATCGAATGCAAGCTGGACCACCTGGAACTGGCGGTTGGGAAGGTGTCTGCCGATCTCGCTGGACAGGATGGAGGGCCATACGCGCCGTCCGCTCGCGAACCGGAACATGTTGCGGCTGCGTCCTAGAATGCGCTCGAACACGGGCAGGGCACGTCCGCAGCCGCACGGTTCGGGCGAAAGCACGGCGTAGTCGCCGATGTCGTAACGGATGAGCGGCATGGCGAGACTGTAGAAGGGCGTGACAATGACACGCCCTTCTGTTCCGGCCGGCACCGATTGGCCCTGTTCGTCGACGATCTCCACCAGTACCAGTTCCGAAGAGATGTGGTGTCTCAGATGCTCGGGGCAGACCGCAGAGATCAGGCCGACCTCGCCGGTCCCGTAGCGGTCGATTGGCGCCACGCCGAACCCGTCCTCGATCGCGCGACGGGCGTCCTCGGTCAGCATTTCCCCGAAACTCAGGATCGCATCGAAATGCAATGACCCCTGACCACCCGCCATTCTGCCGGCGATGGCGCGCAGAATGCTCGGATAGCTCATGAGGTAGCGAGGCCGGACCCGTTCGAGCCACGCCACCTGCTGGTCCACCGAGCACAGCGTGGACAGCTCCACGGCTTCGCTGTTTTCGTGGCCGACCCGCCAGCCGGGCAGGCGTCGGCCTTGCGGCGTAACCGCATCGGGATGATCCGTGATGCGAATGCGCGCGTAGAGCGATGCCGGTTCGATCCCGTGCCAGGCGAAAAAGCGTTCGTTGCAGCACGAGGTCGCGAGGTTCTGGATGTCCGCGTTGAGATGGCGCACCGCGCGGCCCGTGGAACCGGACGATACGTCTTCGGAGACGCCGCCTGCCGATTTGGGCAGGTTGTGCGCCACGAGCGCGTCGAAATCGTCCTGGAGGTCCGAGCGCGTGAGTATCGGGATTTCCGCCCAGCGATCCCAGTCGAACGTGCCGTCGTCGCACAGAACCGGCGACAGCCTGCCGGAATAGAAATCGGTCTCGTCGGCGGCGTGGCGCAGCAGGTTCGCGAGCAGGCGCCGCTGATAGGCCTGCATGCGCTCGGGCGTCAGGTATTGCGTCTCGTCGAGCGCTTTCAGAAAGGCCGCGGCCTGCGGATTGGACAAGCGGATTCTCCAGTCTGCGGCATGGCGTGCCGATGTCGATCCGGCCCGATCCTTACATCCTTGCTGCCGGTGCCGGAAGGGCAGGGCAGTACACACCCGCAAGAAGCAAGGTGACCGGCAATGCGCCGGTTTACATCCGCCCCGCGTCTACCTATGTTCCGCTCCGGAATCGAGCGATCCTCAGGCCTTCAGGCCGGGATCGCCGGCACAATCTCAAGAATTCAGGACAGACAATCCATGCGCGCCGAAACGCACAACATCGTCAGTGAGATCAAGCAGGCGGTAAGCCTGCTGAGGAGGCATCTTTGACTGGGACAAGGCCAATTCCCGTCTCGAAGACCTGAACGCGCGCGCCGAAGACCCGGATATCTGGAACGACCCGACCGAGGCCCGGGCGCTGATGCGTGAGCGCCAGCATCTGGAAAAGTCGATCTCCGCCATCTCCTCCATCGAGAACGAGCTTGCCGACAATGTCGGCATGATCGAACTGGGCGAGGAAGAGGGCGATGACGGCGTCGTCGCCGAAGCCGAGGATGCGCTCGGCAAGCTGCACGCCGATCTCGGCCGCCGCCAGGTGGCGGCGCTGCTGTCGGGTGAGGCCGACGGCAACGATGCCTATGTCGAAGTCCATGCCGGGGCGGGGGGCACGGAGAGCCAGGACTGGGCCTCCATGCTGTTGCGCATGTATGTGCGCTGGGCCGAGCAGAACGGCTACAAGGTCGAGGTCCAGCACGAGACGCCGGGCGAAGAAGCCGGCATCAAGGGCGCGACCATCCTGGTCAAGGGCGAGAACGCCTATGGCTGGCTGAAGACCGAATCCGGCGTCCACCGCCTTGTACGCATCTCGCCCTTCGATTCCAATGCGCGCCGCCACACCTCGTTTTCGTCCGTGTGGGTCTATCCCGAGATCGATGACAACATCGACATCGATATCCAGGACAAGGATATCCGCATCGACACGTTCCGCTCGTCGGGTGCCGGCGGCCAGCACGTCAACACCACGGACTCGGCGGTGCGCATCACCCACTTGCCGACTGGCATCGTTGTGACCTCCTCGGAGAAGTCGCAGCACCAGAACCGCGCCAACGCGATGAAGGCCCTGCGCGCGCGTCTCTACGACATGGAGATGAAGAAGCGCCAGGAATCGATCCAGGCCGAGCACGAATCGAAGACCGAGATCGGCTGGGGCCACCAGATCCGTTCCTACGTGCTCCAGCCTTACCAGCTCGTGAAGGATCTGCGCACCGGCATCGAAAGCACGTCGCCTGACGGCGTGCTCGGCGGAGACCTCAACGCGTTCATGGAAGCGGCCCTCGTCCATCAGATCGAGGGCAGCGACGGCGCCGAGGTCGAGGATATCGAATAGGCTGAAGCGGGCTTTCTAGGCGCTGGCGCTGGCCGGAAACCGGCCGGCGACCCAGTGTCCTGCGTGCTGAAGAATGCGTTCCGGGTCGACGAACTGCTTTCGAAGGATAGACTCGTAGAGCGCGGCTTCCTCGTCGCGGTCGACATGGCCCTGCTTGCCGGTCAGGGTCGCCAGCGCCTTTTCCAGCGCCGCCACCGTTCCCGATCCCTCGTCGAACTGCGCCTTCTTGCGCCAGATCAGGTCCGCCGGCAGCAGGTCCTCGCATGCCTTGCGCAGGATCCATTTCTCGGTCGTCTCTCCGGTTGACTCCGCGGCCTTGGGATCGGTCCGCCTCAGCTTGAGTTCGGCCGGAACGGACTGCGCGAAATCGATCAGTTCGCGGTCGAGAAACGGTGTGCGCGCCTCCAGGCTTTCGGCCATGGTCACACGGTCGACGCGTTGCAGATTGATGTTGTGCATGGTGCCCAGCGAGCGCGTCAGTTCGTCGGCGAGCGCGCGCGGATCGTCAACATAGGCGTGGTGGTAGGCATAGCCGGCGAACAGTTCGTCGGCGCCTTCGCCAGTCAGCACGGCCTTGACGTCCTGCCGCGCGAGACGCGCCGCGAACAGCGTCGGCACGGCGCTGCGCACAAGGTCCACATCGGCGCTTTCCAGATGATAGATGACGTGTGCGAGGTTATCGGCGATGTCCTTGCCGGAGAAACTGTATTCCCGGTGATCGGAGCCGATATGGTCGGCAACGCGTTGCGCGGCCAGCAGGTCGGGCGCGCCGGCCGTACCGACCGAAAAGGTCTTGAGCGGGTCCTTGCCCGCTTCTCGGCGCACCTTCTGGGCGATGGCCGTAATGATGGAGCTGTCGAGCCCGCCCGACAAAAAGGAGCCGACCTCGACATCGGCGACCATCCATTTGGCGACGGCTTCCTCGAGAACCAGTCGAAGTTCGCGGGCGGTCCGTTCGATATCGAATTCCGCCTCTACGCGCGCCGCGCCCTGCGGCATCCGGTACCATTGGCGCCAGCCGTCGCGGCAGTCGAACAGCGTGCCGGGCGGGATTGTCTCGATCGCGTCGACCTGCACGCCGTCGAACGCCTTCAGCTCCGAGGCGAAGGCGAACCCGTCTTTTCGGCGGGCGAGATAAAGCGGCTTGATCCCGAGTGGATCGCGCGCGGCGATAATGCGCTCCGGCGTCGCCAGCACGAAGGCGAACATGCCGTCCAGCTTGCTGATCCAGCGCGATTGCCCGGAGCGGAAAAGGTGCAGGATGGCTTCACTGTCGCTCGCGGTCTCGAATGCACTTTCGCCAAGAATGGCGCGAATGTCCTGATGATTGTAGATCTCGCCATTGGCGACGAGGATGTCGCCGCTCTGGTGCATCGGCTGGTTGCCGTTCGACGGCCCGATGATCGAAAGCCGGCAATGCGCCATGACGACCGGGGAGTTCTCAAGCCGCGCCACGTCGACGGCGTCCGGCCCGCGATGGGCTATTCTGTCGATCATCGCGCCGGCGAGCGCCTCGTCGCCGAAATTCCACAAACATACGAAGCCGCACATGAACCTGCCCCCCACCGGATGAGTATTGAAGATTTGCCCGCCCCCATCATGGCCATCAAATGTGGCGACAAGGCTCCCGGACATTATCCGGCGAGGTAATCGGGCAGTTTTGCCTCGAATTCGGGGAAGTACCGGCTGACGACCCGCACGTCGAAACGCGCCATGATCGCCTCCTTGGGCTCCCGGTCGAGCAGGAAGCGGAAGATCGCCTCGACGCAGCGAACGGCGTCCTGCTGCTCGCCGCACAGCCTTTCGCAGTCCTGTTTCGACATCGTCACAAGGTGCGTCGTGTCGCCGTCGGCCTCGCTGACCGTTACCCGAAATTCGAGCGGCTCGGACTCACCGGTTTGCGTGACGTTGATCATGCATGCCTCGATTGTGGCCGCGCTAGAAAAGGCCGGCGAGTTCGCGCCCGGCCTTGAGATAGCGCGCCGGATTGACGGCCGCACCCTTGCGGCGCACCTCGTAGTGGACATGCGGACCGGTCGAGCGGCCGGTGGAGCCGGCAAGCCCGATCACGGTCCCGCGCTCGATCTTCTGTCCGCTCTTCACCTTGATGCGGCTCAGATGCGCATAGCGCGTCGTGATGCCGTCTCCATGATCGATCTCGACCATGTTGCCGTAGCCGCCATTGCGCCCGGCATCGATCACCGTGCCTGCGGCGGTCGCCTTGACCGGCAGGCCGACCGGTGCGGAAAAATCGATGCCGGAATGCATCGCCGCACGGCCGAGAAACGGGTCGATGCGCGTGCCGAACGTGCTGGTCACCCGCCGCCCGGGCGCGGGATTGGCGACAGGAACGCTGTCGAGGCGTGCCGTAATGCGGTCAAGCCTGACAAGCGAACCGTCCAGCGCGTCGACATGCGTTTCGAAGGGAATGTCGCGATCGGTTTCGGGCGCCGGGATGAACGGACCGCCGATATCGCTTTCCAACGGGAGCGGAACGTTGAGCTTTTTCAGAACGTTGGCGATATGTGTCGTGCGTTCGGCAGCGGCCACCCTGATATCGTCCAGAACAGTGCGCTGGCCCTGTTCGAGGGCGTCGATGCGGGCGGCGACCGATGAGAACATGGTCTCGGTCGCCGCCAGATTGGTGATGTCGGGGACGGTCTGTGCCTGCGCCACCATGTCGTGACCACCGCGCAGTGAAATGCCGCCGGCGACCCGGATGGGTGCCGCCGGCCGCGCGACGGAAGCGGTCGTGACCGGATCGGTCTGGGCGCCACGCAAGGCAGCCTGATCCTGCTTCGCCTCGCTTCTGGCCTCGGGCGTCAGCCCGCGTTGATAAGCCTTGTCGAGCAGCGTACCGATCCGCGAGGAACGGTCACGCAGCATTTCCTGGCGCCGCATCAGTTCCTCGATCCGTGCCTCGATGGCCTGCTGGTCGAGCAATTGCCGGCTGGTCACGCGGTCCAGATTGGCGCGCAGCGCGGCGATCCGGTCCTCGTATTCGTGCATCAGCCTGGCATTGCGGGTCTGCGAGGCACCGATCAGATCGTCGCGGAACACCAGATAGGCCGTCGCGCCGAGATAGCCGACCAGGAACATCGCGACCAGCGAAACGGCAAAGGAAAGGAAGATCGGCCGGATGGTGAAATGCCGTTCGCGGCCCGCCCGGGTAATCGTGATGGTCGCGTGCTCGCGCCGCTTGCCGAAGCTTTTCGGTTCGCGCACGGCCGAGCCGTAACTGTCCTGTCGCTTGAAAGTCGTCTGCGTCGTTTCTGGCGTCGTCATCGCCGACCGTCTTGTCTTGTTGTCCGGTTCCCAACGGGCTCTCGACCGGATTAGACGGGTTTATGGTTAACAAAGCCCTTCGTTTGGACCGCAGCGCTAGTTTCCGAGCGGCGACAGCGATCGGTAGAAGGCCGGCGTGATGCCGCTCTGGGCGCGGGCACGCTCGTTGAATGGCGGCTTGAGCGCACCGCGAAAATGGCGTCGCACCAGGTCGCGGAAGGCTTGCGCCGGTTCCGCGCCATGGCGCCGGCACAGGAAGCGGAACCATTTCGCGCCGACGGCGACATGGCCCTTCTCGTCCTCGTAGACGATGTGCAGGATATCGGCGGTCTCGTTGTCGCCGACCTTCAGCGTCGCATCGATCAGGGAAGGGGTGACGTCGAGGCCGCGTGCCTCCAGCACGAGCGGCACCAGCGCCAACCGTGCGCCGAGGCTTTCCTGGCTCGCCTGCGCCGCTTCCCAGAGCCCGTCATGCGCCGGCAAATCGCCGTAATCGGCACCCAGCCGCTTCAGCCGTGCGCGCAGCAGCGAGAAATGCTTGGCCTCCTCGCTTGCCACCGTCATCCAGTCGTCGAAGAAGGATTGCGGCAGCCGCTCGCCGGCGAACCGCGCGACGATGTCGAGCGCCAGGTCGATGGCGTTGAGCTCGATGTGGCACAGCGCGTGAATGAGCGCGATCCGGCCCTTATCCGAGCCGAGGCTGCGCTTCGGCACCTTGGCCGGATCGACCAGTTCCGGCCTGTCCGGCCGCCCGGGTCGGGTGGGCAGGCGAGGCGTCGCCGTTGAACGCCGCGAAAGTGATCGGTCGAACCAGTCCTTCGCCAGACGCCGCGTCAGTGCCACCTTGCGGTCGAGATCGGCCTCACCGAGCGCTGCAATCGCGCCCGATTGCAGGCTGTCGGCACGCTGCGTTTCGATGCCTTCATTCATCCGGCGAGTTCACGCGCCGCCGCCAGAACCTCTTCGACATGGCCGGCGACCTTGACCTTGCGCCAGACGCGCGCGATCCGGCCCTCGGCGTCGATCAGGAAGGTCGAGCGTTCGACGCCCATGAACTTGCGGCCATACATGCTCTTTTCCTTCCACACGCCATAGGCTTCGAGCGCCACCTTGTCCTCGTCGGAGACGAGCGTGACGTCGAGCTCGTGCTTGTCACGGAACTTGTCGTGCTTCGCCGCCGAATCGGGCGACACGCCGACGACCTCGACCCCGAGCGCATCGAATTCGGGCTTTGCCTTCGTGAAGTCGATGGCCTCGGTGGTGCAGCCCGACGTGTCGTCCTTGGGATAGAAATAAAGGACCAGTGCCCGGCCGCGCTGCGCACCGAGTGAAAACGTGCCGCCGCCGTCACGCGGGAGTTCGAAATCCGGTGCTGCGGCGCCTTCGCCCGGCTGGATGTCCGTGTCCGCTTTGCCCATGCTGCCATCCTTTCGACAAGTTGGAAGGGTATCGCCCCACTGATTAACCGGAATTGCCGACGGTTATCATCCGATATTTTATCCCCGGCCTGGATCGATTGCGTCACGCAAGGGCTGTCTGCCGCATGCGATCCGTGAAATATTGTCAGGCCCCGGAAGGTGTGAATCGGTCGGGGCTGGCTCTCGGGGGGCGGGGCGGTCCCGTCGGCAGCCGGAGGAGAACCGAGGGGCCGGTGACAGCTTGTAACAGCGTATGGCAGCTTGTGATCAATCGACGGGACGTTCGATGTGCAAATCGGCGATGTGCAAATGGGCGATGTGCGAACGGGCAATATGCGAATTGGCGACTGGCCGAATTGATGCCTTGCTCCGTCTGTCGGACGGCGGGTGCCCGATGATGCGCGCGCGGAGCAGCAATTGATCACACGCAGGCAACCCGCGCATCGCCATCCCTCCATGCGCCAGTCCGGCTTCCGCATCCCGCGGCGCTACGGCATTGCCAAGGCAATGCGTATCCTCGGCGCTACGCTCGCCGTGCTTGTGCTCGCCCTCATCATGTCCGCCGCCGGGCTGTATTTCCTGCTGCGCGGCGAATCGCTCGAGAATTCCACGCTAAATCTGAGCATCGAGGCCAACATCCAGCGCCTCGTCGGGCCGGATTACGTCGTCGATCTGGGACGCACCGCCGTTGCCTTCGATGGTCTGCTCTCGGTGGCCGGTACGGATGTGCGCATCCTGCGCGCCGTCGACCGTCAGCCCGTCTCCACCTTCGGCCGTGTTCTGGTCGGCGTGAAGCCGCTTTCGCTCCTGCGCCAGGAACCACAGATCGACGCCGTCGAGATCGAGGACTCGACACTCGACGCGCGTCTTCTGCCCTTGCCCGCATCCGCGCCGGTACACGATTTGGAGGAATTGCTGCGCAGGATCGGCGATGGCGTATCTGATCTGGGTGGTCAATTCGCGCGCGAGCGCTTCCGCCTCTTCCGCTTTTCCAATGTGCGCATTACCGGACTGGATATCGGCCGGCGCGAACCGGACGACATCCTGGTCGAAAAGCTCGTCGTGCGCTTCCGCCGCGACAGCGGCCTGAAGATCAGGGGCGAACTGAGCACGAAGCATTCGCAGGCCTTGATCGACAGCAGTTATGCCGTGGCGCGAGACGGATCGAGACAGCTCAAATTTGCCGCCGAGGGCATAGGCCTGCGTGACTGGCTGCCAGATCCGATGGAACGCGAGGTCGGACCGATCGGCTGGGACAGCAAGGCGTCCGTCGACGCCAAACTGATCTACAAGCCGGACGGCACGCCGCTCGATCCGGAAATCAAGCTGTCTTTCGGTCCCGGCACGCTGCGCGCCGGCCGCTATGCCACCACACAGCTCAACGATTTGTCGCTCAACCTGCAGATCATGGCGTCGCGCAACCAGATCGAGCTTCTGCCCTCGATGCTCTCGGCCGGCCATTTCGACGCCCGGATGATTGGCGGCGTGCGTCCGGTCGATGCCGAGCAGGGCTATGCCGGTCCGCTGCAGTTCGAGCTGATCGCCGATCCGGCGGCCGGCACGCCGACCGTCGTCGGCGAACCGAGCCAGCCCGGCGCCCTCAAGCTTGCCGGTACCTACCACCGCAGGCAGAAGCTTCTCGACATCTCCGACATCGACGTGCGCATCGGCAAGGACCGCGCCGTCGGTTCGGCCAGCATCGGGTTTCGCGGCGAAACGCCGTCGATTGCCGCTGCCGCCGCCAGCGACGGACTATCGATCGCCGCGATCAAGCAGTTCTGGCCCTATTGGGTTGCTCCGCCGGCCCGCGACTGGGCGCTGCGCAACGTGGTTGGCGGTCGCGCCACCTCGATCACCGTGGATGCACGCATTCCCGGCGGTCTGATCGGGCGCTTCCACAAGGGCGCCAAGATGGAGCCCGACCAGTTCAAGCTGCGCGCCGATTTCTCGGGCGTCCGCCTCGACACCTTCGGGGAACTCCCGGCCATTCGCGATGCTGCGGGCACCTTCGACATCAACGGCATGGCGGTCAGCGCCCACATGCAGTCCGGCTCGATCTTCCTGCCGAACGACAGTGCCGTGGAAGTGACGTCCGGCAATTTCGCAATTGAGGATTTCGGCGAGCGCCCGGCACGCGCCGAGGTGCGGATCGCTGGCAGCGGCGCCCTTCGCTCGATTGCCGAGGTCGCCGCCGCCCGGCCGCTCGACGTGCCCGCCCGCATCCAGATGCGGCCCGAACAGTTCTCCGGCGAGGGCCATGTCGACGTTGTCGCCCGCTTCCCCGTCACCCGTGAGATCGGCAGGAAGGATGTCGACTGGAGCGCCATCCTCGAATTGGACGGCGCGGGCAGCACCGAAAAAATCCAGGGTCGTCTGATCTCCGGTGCAGACGTCCACATCGAGGCCACGCCAGTCCAGATCAGGGTCATGGGCAAGGCCGATATCGATGGCGTGCCGACGCGTGTGGAGATGACCGAACCGATGGCGGGCTCCACCGGCCCGCGCGAGCGCGAATTCACCGCGCTGGTCGATGAAAAAGCGCGCGCCAAGATGGGGCTGAAGCTCGATCCGATCGTTACCGGCGACATGGAAGTCAAGATCAAGCAGGACAAGTCGGGCGCCGAGATCCACGTCATCGACCTCAAGAAGGCCGAAGTCACACTGCCCTGGCTGGGCTGGGTCAAGGGCCAAGGCATCGACGCATCCGCCAGCTTCAAGCTGGTCAGCAAGTCCGGCATCACCCATCTCGACGATTTCTACCTCGAGGGCGAGGGGTTCTCGGCCGTCGGTAGCCTGGTCTTCGACAAGAAGGGTGTCGTGTCGGCCGATTTCGCCAATGTGACTCTGAACAAGGGCGACGTTCTCTCCGTCCAGATCAAGCGCGACGACAAGGTCTATCGCGTCAAGGCGGAAGGGCCGCGCTACGATGCGCGCGGGCTGATCAACAAGCTGATGCATGAGGGCGGTTTCGGTGATGCCCAGGGCGACACCAGCGTCGTGGTGACGGCCAATATCGGCACCGTACTGGGCTTCGGCGGCGCTGCCATGAACGGCGTGTCGATGTCCTATGGCGCGGTCAATGGCTGGTTCGACAATCTGAGCATGCGCGGCACGTTCTCGCAGTCGGAATATGCCTCGATCGTCGCCTCGACGTCCAATCGCGAGACGACCTTCGAGATCGACACCACCAATGCCGGCGCCGCGCTGCGCATGGTCGACGTCTATCGCAAGATGAACGGTGGGCGCATGCTGGCGCGCCTGTCGCGCACCGCCGGCGGCCCGTTCAAGGGGCCGGTCAACATCACCAATTTTGTCGTCGAGAACGAATCCCGCCTGAAAAGCCTCGTCTCAGATCCGGCACAGGTGCAGGTCGAGCGCGGCGCCAATGGCGATGCCATCCGTGAACGGCTTCGCCGCATGGAAACCAACCGCGCCACCTTCCAGGAGGGCAAGGCGATCATCGAGAAGGGCGAGGATTTCTTCCGTATTGAAGACGGCGTCCTTCGCGGCACGCAGATCGGCTTCACCTTCGACGGCCTGCTCTACGATGCCAACCGCCACATGTCGCTGTCGGGCACCTTCATGCCGGGCATGGGGCTCAGCCGCGCCATCGGCCTGATCCCGGTCGTCGGCGAACTGTTCGGCAATGGGCGCGACACCTCGCTGATCGGCATCACCTTCCGCCTGTCCGGGCCGGCAAAGAATCCGAACATCGAGATCAACCCGGTGTCGATCGTCGCGCCGGGCGTGTTCCGCAAGGTCTTCGAATTCAACAACTGACCGGGGCCTTTCGCCCCGGCCAAAGCGCATGTTGGCAGGCTATCCGGCCTTGACCAGCACGTGGCGCTTCTTGCCCAGCGAAAGCTTGATCACGCCGTCGCCATCGGCCATCGCCGTGTTGATCACGGCCTTCTCGTCGGTCACCTGCGCATCGTTGACGCGCGCGGCACCGCCCTGGACATGCCGGCGCGCCTCGCCGTTCGACTTGGCGAAGCCCGCCTGGACCATGAGCGCCAGCAGGCCGATCCCGGCGTCGAGATCGGCCGACGGCACGGTCACGGTCGGCAGCGTCTCGGCGGTCACGCCTTCCTCGAAGGTCTTGCGCGCCGTTTCCGCTGCCTCGTCGGCTGCGGCCCGGCCATGCAGCAGCGCGGTCGCCTCGTTGGCGAGCACCTTCTTGGCCTCGTTGATCTCCGAGCCTTCGAGCTTTTCCAGCCGTGCGATCTCGTCGAGCGGCAGTGTGGTGAAAAGCTTGAGGAAGCGGCCAACATCGGCGTCCTCGGTGTTGCGCCAGTACTGCCAGAAATCCCATGGGCTGAACTGCTCGGCATTGAGCCAGACCGCGCCCTTTGCGGTCTTGCCCATCTTTGCGCCGGATGAGGTCGTCAGCAGCGGTGTCGTCAGCGCGTAGAGCTGGTGCGTGCCCATTCGGCGGCCGAGATCGACGCCGTTGACGATGTTGCCCCACTGGTCCGAGCCGCCCATCTGCAGATTGCAGTCATAGCGCCGCGCCAGTTCGACATAATCGTAGGACTGGCAGACCATGTAGTTGAACTCGATGAAGCTCATCTCCTGCTCGCGCTCCAGCCGAAGCTTCACAGAATCCATGGTCAGCATGCGGTTGACCGAAAAATGCCGGCCGACATCGCGCAGCATCTCGATATAGCCGAGCTTCAGCAGCCATTCGGCGTTGTCGACCATGATCGCGTCGTTCGATCCATCGCCAAACTTCAGCACCTTGTCGAACACGCCCCTGATCGACGCCTTGTTGGCCTCGATTTCCTCGATCGTGCGCATCGGCCGCGTCTCGTCCTTGCCGGACGGATCGCCCACCATGGTGGTGCCGCCGCCCATCAGCGCGATCGGCTTGTTGCCCGATTGCTGCAGCCAGTAGAGCATCATCATCGTCAGGAAATTGCCGATATGCAGCGACGGCGCCGTGCAATCGTAGCCCACATAGGCGATGGCCTCGCCCTTGGCAGCGAGCGCGTCGAGACCCTCGAAATCGGAGCACTGGTGTATGAAACCGCGCTCGGAAAGCGTATTCAGAAACTCGGACTTGAAATCGGACATCGTCATCCAATCCATTTCGTATCGTTGGCCCTTGCGGGCATCATGTTGGGCTGGTGCAGCGGGAATACCCTCTCATGACGCAGAATGATATCCCCGGCAAGCCATCTCGGGGAAAGCCATCGCGGGGCAGGCTCGTCGCCATTGGCATGATGAGCGGCACCTCGATGGATGGTATCGACGTCGCGCTGGTAACGAGCGACGGCGAGGCGGAGGTCGAGCGCGGCCCCTCGGGCGCCTATTCGTACGACCCCGCATTCCGCAAACGCCTCAATGCGGCGCTGGAGACGGCGAAGGCGATCAAGGCGCGCGACGAGCGTCCCGGCGACCTGGCGGAACTTGAGACCGAGATCACCATGCGCCATGTCGCGGCGGTGCGCGCCTTTCTGGAGGCGAACCGTCTGCGCCCGTCCGACATCGATGTCATCGGTTTTCACGGCCAGACCGTGCTGCATCGCCCCGACGAGGGCCTGACGGTGCAACTGGGCGATGGCGCGCTGCTGGCGCGCGAAACCGGCATCACAACCGTCTACGACATGCGCGCCAACGACATGACCCATGGCGGGCAGGGCGCGCCGCTGGTGCCTGTCTGGCACCGCGCGCTGGCGGCCAACCTGCCCGAGGCGATGCGCGCACTCCCCGTCGCCTTCGTCAATATCGGCGGCATCGCCAACATCACCTGGGTAGGCAAAGACGTCGATCCGGTGGCCTTTGACACCGGTCCCGGCAACGCTCTGATCGACCAGTGGGTGAGCGCCCATGCCGGCGTGCCCTACGATCCGGAAGGCGCGATCGCCGCAGAGGGTGGCGTACTGATGCCTCTGGCGAAACGTTACCTGTCTCATCCTTATCTTGAGAAACCCGGCCCCAAATCGCTGGATCGACTCGATTTTCTGCCGCCGGACGCCGTTGAATCATCACTTGAAGACGGCGCGCGCACGCTGGCCTATGTCACAGCAGCCGCGATCTGGAAGGCGGCCGAGCATCTGCCCGAGGCACCGAAACTGTGGGTGATCTGCGGCGGCGGCCGCCACAACCGGGTGATCATGAACGACCTCACCGAACTGGCGGAAGCGGCAGCCAGCCCCGTCGGAGCCGGCGAGCGCAGCGAGCCTGGCGCGAGACAGAAAACTGCAGTGGGCGAAGATCCCGCCGGCCGGTCAGGTCGCCCCCTCGGAGCCGGCGAGCAAAGCGAGCCTGGCGTGAGACAGAAAACAGTCGTGACGGCGGAGGAGGCGGGGTTCGACGGCGATGCGATGGAGGCGGAGGCCTGGGCCTATCTGGCGGTACGTTCGCTCAAGGGGCTGACATTGACCTGGCCGACGACCACGGGCTGCCGCGAACCGGTCAGCGGCGGCGTTCTGGCGATGCCTTGAGGGTCGTGGAGAAACACTGACCTGCGGGAATGAACGGCCTGATGGATCGGCCATATCGAACTTTTGCACCGCCCCGTACGGGGCGGTGACACTTATACTAGGGCGCGATTGCGCGATGTCCGATGGTCTCCTCCCGCGGGGAGGGACTATTCCTCGACGACGTCGGCGCCGGGAGCGTTCTTCTTGATCGATTCGATCGCGGCCATTGCCGAGGCCTTGGCCTTGTAGCCTTCCGAACCGAACATGATCTCGCCATTGGACGCACGGAAGCGGAACCGGGTTTCGCCTGCCTTGTCCTTGTAGACCTCGAATTTGTAAGCCATGTCTTCAACCTCGTTTGCTATGGCGCTCGTCGTTCGAGCAAAAATTGTCATCCGGCGCCGGCTTTGTCGAGCGAAAGGAGGGCAATCCACTCGCATTTTCCGCCCTGCCGATGAGCCAATCCCCAGAAAACTGCCCGATCCGATCAGCTTGGAAGCAATCCGACGTCCAGCACCTCATCATATCTGGGATCGTTGAGGAGATCGATGGCACCGCCAATACGGTCGATGACGCTGGAGCGTGCCAGAAACTGTCCAATCGCGCGCGCCGCTTGCGGGTGGTCACCCAGATGCTCCTGATGGAACCAGGGTTCGCCATCCTTCACGGTCAGATCGGAGCGCATCGCCGCCATGTGCAGCGCTGCCGCCGGATCGCTTGACGTGTCGAAGGCTTCCAGCGCGGCATCGAGATTGCCTCCGGCAAGAACGATCATTGTCAGGACTTCGCCCAGATCGAGTTCGAGGTCCGGGCCGGACGGCCACTCCACCAGTCCGATTTGGTCGATGCAGGCTACGACGAAAGCCAGGAAGAATGCATCGACCGCCGCGATCTCCTTGTCCGGCCAGTTTTCGCGGTACCGTGCCTCGCCAAGCCGTGAAAGGCAGGTCTCGATGCAAAGTGCAGAGGGAATCTGGCACCGGGCGACAAGATCGAAATAACGCGGCAGGAAGTGCTTGAATTCCGGCTCGACGATTTCCCGGTCATAGCCATGAGCGGAATTGGTATATTCGCCGAGCAGCCCTGCCGATATCTCCCCGAGCGGCAAATTCGTCAGCTGCATGGCGGTTTCTCGCGTCATGCAGACGGAGCAGTCGCAATGGGCGATGATGCCGCGCAGCGTGTACTTGCCAAACACCGTATAGGCGTGATCGACCGCAGCCTGAAGCCGGTCGGTCATATTGGGCTCGATATCTTCCCAGAACACGGGTGGTTATCCGTTGCGACGAACGCCCCGATATCCATTTGGCTTGTCACGACCGTTCGGCCTGTGCGTCATGACACACGGCGGCTGCTGTCCATTAGCGCAGCAGCATGGTCTCCTCGACACCGCCCTCGATCAGGCCGAGCCGCTTGTCGAGATAGGTGCCGCATTCCTCGATCAGTTCGTCGAGATGCTCGGTGAAGAAATGGTTGGCGCCGGGTACCGTCTTGTGGGTTATGACGATGCCCTTCTGCGCCTTCAGCTTGTCGACGAGGCCTTGGATGTCGGCGCCCGGCGCCACGCGGTCCTGGTCGCCATGGATGATCAGGCCCGAGGACGGGCAGGGCGCGAGGAAGGAGAAATCGTAGATATTGGGCTGCGGCGCAATCGACATGAAGCCCTCGATCTCCGGTCGGCGCATCAGCAATTGCATGCCGATCCACGCGCCGAAGGAAAAGCCGGCGACCCAGCAGCCGCGTGCATCGGGATGCAGGCTCTGCACCCAGTCGAGTGCCGCCGCCGCATCGGAAAGCTCGCCCGCGCCATGGTCGAATTCGCCCTGGCTGCGCCCGACGCCGCGGAAGTTGAAGCGAAGCGTGGTGAAGCCGCGCTGCGTGAACATGTAGAAAAGATCGTAGACGATCTTGTTGTTCATCGTCCCGCCGAAGTTCGGATGGGGATGGGGATGCAGAACCAGCGCGATGGGGGCGTTTTTGTCCTTGGACGGCTGATAACGGCCCTCAAGCCTTCCGGCGGGTCCGTTGAAGATCACTTCTGGCATGATGACTCCTGATTGGCTGTCTGGTACCGCCTCGCGCCATGTCCATGCGTCTCGGCATTCTTGCGCCGAAAACCATGCTTGACCGGCCGGCGATGGCCCCCTACAAAAAGTTTAGAACGTTTCAAAACTGGCCTCGATTGCCAGGCCGTGTACTGGATTGGCCGCCCCGGCGATACCGGCCCCTTCTTGATGGGGCTGCGAGCAGGCGCCCTTCATAGACAAACGGCTCGGGCAAGTTCAAGAAGAATGCGCACGGCCACCACGCGAACGACAAGGCAGGTGTCCGGCGCCGGACAGGCAGATTGGTCCGTCGAAGCCGGAAATCAAGGGCCGAACATCAGGGGTATCTGGCACACCGACATGGTTGCAGGAACGCGAACCTATCTCGATTACAATTCCGGCGCGCCGCTGCTGGATGTCGCGCGCGCGGCGATGATCGACGCGCTCGCGGCGACCGGTAATCCGTCTTCCGTTCACGCGGAGGGACGTACGCGGCGCAAGGTGATCGAAGACGCACGCGCGACGCTGGCCGACCATCTCGACTGTGCGCCGAGCCGCGTCGTCTTTACCTCGGGCGCCAGCGAGGCGGCCAATCACGCGCTCAGCCCCGTTTTGAAGGTCAAGGGCGCCGATGTACTCGTGTCGCGGCTCTATGTCAGCGCCATCGAACATCCCTGCGTGCTGGCCGGCGGGCGCTTCTCGTCCGGTGCGGTCGAGCATCTTTCTGTCACCGAAGGCGGTGTGGTCGATCTGGCCGCGCTCGAACGCAGGCTTTCCGCCCACGACCGCGAAAGCGGCGCACCCATGGTCGCGGTCATGCTCGCCAACAACGAGACCGGCGTGGTCCAGCCGATTGCCGAGATTTCGCAGTTGGTGCGCGCCCATGACGGCTTCCTGCTGGTCGATGCGGTGCAGGGCCTGGGACGTCTCGATTTTACGGCGGCAAGCCTCGGTGCCGATTTCATCGCGCTGTCCGCCCACAAGATCGGCGGTCCGCAGGGCGCCGGTGCGCTCATCCTTGCCCGCGAGGCGGTCGCACCGCCCCCGCTGATTCGCGGCGGCGGGCAGGAAAACCATCATCGTTCGGGCACGGAAAATGTTGCCGCGATTGCCGGATTTGCTGCCGCGATCGCCGGTTTGCGCGATCAAAGCGAAGAAATTCCGCAGATTCGGGCGTTGCGGGACTACATGGAAGCGCGTTTGCGCACCATATCCCTCGAAACGGGCAACCGAGTCGGCGAACCGGTATTTTTCGGAGAGGGCGAGGAACGCCTCGCCAACACCTCCTGTTTCGCGGTCGCCGGCGTGAAGGCCGAGACCGCGCTCATATCGCTGGATCTTGCCGGCATCGCGGTGTCCTCGGGCTCCGCATGCTCTTCCGGCAAGGTCGGAAAGTCGCATGTCCTTGCGGCCATGGGGATCGACGAGACGCTTGCTTCGGCGGCGTTGCGGGTGAGCCTCGGCCGCGGCAGCGGAAAGGAAGACGCCGGGCGGTTTCTTGCCGCCTGGACCGACATAATCGGGCGGGCGGGTTGACGGCGTGACGCCGAAGACCGATCTGTCCCTTCGTTAGCCACACTGGCGGGCCTTGAACCCGCATAGGATGGAGAGACGCATATGCCTGCCGTGCAGGAGACGATTGACGCCGTCGCCAACATCGACGTCGACAAGTACAAATACGGTTTTTTCACGCAGATCGAATCCGATCAGGCCCCGAAGGGACTGAGCGAGGAGATCATCGCGTTCATCTCGCACAAGAAGGAAGAGCCGGACTGGATGCTGGAATGGCGCCTTGCCGCCTATCAGCGCTGGCAGACCATGGACGAGCCTGACTGGGCGCGCGTCGAGTACCCGCCCATCGATTTCCAGGACCTTTATTACTATTCCGCGCCAAAGGGGACGGACGGTCCGAAATCGCTCGACGAGGTCGATCCCGAACTGCTCAAGACCTACGAGAAACTCGGCATTCCGCTCAAGGAGCAGGAAATCCTCGCTGGCGTGCGCAAGCATGACGAGCCTTCGCAGCTTGATGGCGAGGCGGGCGACAATGTCTACGCATCCGGCAATGTCGCTGTCGACGCGGTGTTCGATTCCGTGTCCGTGGTCACGACCTTCAAGAAGGAACTGGCCAAGGCCGGCGTCATCTTCTGCTCGATCTCGGAAGCCGTCCGCGAGCATCCCGAACTGGTGAAGCAATATCTGGGCTCGGTCGTGCCGGTCTCGGACAATTTCTACGCCACGCTCAATTCGGCGGTCTTCACCGACGGCTCCTTCGTCTATGTGCCGCCGGGCGTGCGGTGCCCGATGGAGCTTTCGACCTATTTCCGCATCAACGCGGAAAACACCGGCCAGTTCGAGCGCACGCTGATCATCGCCGACAAGGGCGCCTACGTCTCCTATCTGGAGGGCTGCACCGCGCCGCAGCGCGACGAGAACCAGTTGCACGCCGCCGTTGTCGAGCTGATCGCGCTCGAAGATGCCGAGATCAAGTACTCGACCGTGCAGAACTGGTATCCGGGCGACGCTGAAGGCAAGGGCGGCATCTACAATTTCGTGACCAAGCGCGGCGACTGCCGGGGCGACAATTCCAAGATCTCCTGGACGCAGGTCGAGACCGGTTCGGCGATCACCTGGAAATACCCGTCCTGCATCCTGCGCGGCGACAATTCGCGCGGCGAGTTCTATTCCATCGCGGTTTCCAACGGCGCCCAGCAGATCGATTCGGGCACCAAGATGCTGCATCTGGGCAAGAACACGTCGAGCCGCATCATCTCCAAGGGCATCTCGGCCGGCCGGTCGAACAACACCTATCGCGGCCAGGTCTCGGCCCACCGCAAGGCGACGAACGCCCGCAATTTCACGCAGTGCGACTCGCTGCTGATCGGCGACCAGTGCGGCGCCCATACCGTGCCCTATATCGAGGCGAAAAACGCCACTGCGCAGTTCGAGCACGAGGCGACGACCTCGAAGATCTCCGAGGACCAGCTTTTCTACTGCCTCCAGCGTGGCATTCCCGAGGAAGAGGCGATCGCGCTGATCGTCAACGGCTTCGTGAAAGAGGTCATCCAGGAACTGCCGATGGAATTCGCCGTCGAGGCGCAGAAGCTCATCGGCATCTCGCTCGAGGGGAGCGTGGGGTGATGTTGTTTCCGGTCGTCATCCTCGGGCTTGTCCCGAGGATCTAACGAACCACGGAGCAAGCGGGTTGACGGGTTTCGTCTACATGATGTCCGACAAACCGCGAGGTGTCATTTACACGGGTGTGACGAGCGATCTGCAGGGAAGAATTTGGGAGCACCGAAACAAGGTAAGACCGGGGTTCACAACCAGATACAGGGTGCAGAACCTTGTCTGGTTCGAACGGCATCCGAACATCGTTCTGGCGATTCAGCGCGAGAAAGCACTCAAGCGTTATCGGCGCGAATGGAAGATCAGACTGATTGAGGAACTGAACCCGGGCTGGCTGGATTTGCATGATAGCATCGACGAGATCGACAACGACTACCGTCCACATCCGAATACGCAGATGTGGAACGACTACAATTGAAGGCGAGACCGCCGGGACGTGATTGGATCCTCGGGACAAGCCCGAGGATGACGGCGGCCAGAGGATTTGACGTCATCCTCGTCCTTGCGGCGAGGACAAAGGAAACCACGGAGCAGATGGCATGGCCAGGCTGAAGAACATGCTGAACCCGACCCGTGCGCGCTGGCAGCGCGTGGCTGTGATCGCCTTCGTGACCTTTGTCGGCATGCTGCTGACGCAGGCCGTGCTTGTCGTCGTCAGCCCGCTGATGGTCGCCATCGCCGCCGGCATCTGGGCCGTCATTGGCTGGATCGCATCGAACTACATGCTGGACCGCAAGCCATGGTGAAGCCTGTCGCCAACATGTACGAACTGCCGTCGAAGCATAGTGCGAAGGGCACGCGCTACGAGGCGAATGCGACGCGGCTCGGCGGCGCTGTGGGCGCACACGCGCTCGGCGCGCAATACATGGTCGTGCCGGCCGGAAAGTCTGCCTTTCCGCGCCATTGCCACCGCAACAATGAGGAGATGTTTGTCATCCTCGAAGGCGAGGGCACCTACCGTTTCGGCGAAGGAAGCTATCCGGTGAAGGCAGGCGATGTCTGCGCCGCACCCGCCGGCGATGCCTCGACCGCGCATCAGCTGCTCAACACCGGCGCGGGCGAGCTGCGCTATCTGGCGATTTCGACCCGCAACGACCCGGACATTTGCGAATACCCCGACAGCGGCAAGTTCATGGTCGCCGCCGGCATCCCCGAGGGCGGCGGCATGATGGCCGCGTCCTTCGCGATGATCGGTCGCGACAAGCCGGCCCTCGACTACTGGGACGGCGAAGACATTGGAAGTGACGGATAAGAAACATGATCGAAATCAAGAATCTCCACGTGCGCATCGAGGATGAGGGCACGGAAATCATCAAGGGCCTGAACCTGACCGTTGCAGACGGCGAGGTCGCGGCCATCATGGGGCCGAACGGCTCGGGCAAGTCGACGCTGTCCTATGCGCTGGCCGGCCGCGACGGCTACGAGGTGACCGAGGGCGAGGTGCTGTTCGACGGGGTGAACCTGCTCGAGCTGGAAGCCGACGAGCGCGCCGCCGCCGGCCTGTTCCTGGCCTTCCAGTATCCGGTCGAGATCCCCGGCGTCGCCACGATGAACTTCCTGAAAGCCGCGATGAATTCGCAGCGCAAGGCACGCGGCGAGGCCGAATATTCGACGCCCGATTTCATCCGCAAGGTGCGCGCGGCGGCCGGCGATCTCGGTATCTCCATGGACATGCTCAAGCGCCCGCTCAATGCCGGTTTTTCCGGGGGCGAGAAGAAGCGCGCCGAAATCCTGCAGATGGCACTGCTGGAGCCGAAGCTTTGCGTGATGGACGAGACCGATTCCGGCCTCGACATCGACGCGCTGAAAGTCGTCGCCGATGGCGTCAACGCCATGCGCGGCCCGAACCGCTCCTTCATCGTCATCACCCACTATCAGCGCCTGCTTGAATACATCGTGCCGGACAGCGTGCACGTCCTCTACAAGGGACAGATCATCCAGTCGGGCGACAAGGAACTCGCCAAGCATCTCGAAGAACACGGCTATGCCGACATCATCGGTCAGGCTGCATAGAGGCCGTGTAAGGACAGGATCATGCTCAAGCGCATCGAAAAGCTGACCCCCGCCGAGGAGGGCCTGCTCGCCGCCGCAGAAACGCTGGACGGCGCGTCCGCCGAACGCGGCCGTGCCGCCGACACGCTGCGCGAACGCGGCCTGCCGTCGCGCAAGGTCGAGGCCTGGCACTACACCGATCTGCGCGTGCGGCTGAAGGCCTTCGCCGGCCTGGCCGACACGGCCAATGACGGCCGCGCCTTGCTAGACGCGGACAAGCCGTTGATCGAGGCGGCGCGCCTGCCGGTGATCAACGGGCAATACCGGGCCGCGCTTGCCGATGCCGTGCCGCAGGGCATGAGCGTCGGGCCGCATGAAGGCGAGGGCGGGTTCGCCGATGCCGCCGACGCCGTGGCCCTGCTCAACACGCTGATCGGGCATGGCGGTGTGGCACTCGCCGTAGAGGCCGGCGCAAAGGTCGAGACGCCGGTCGAATTGCTGCACCTCGCGGTCTCGTCCGGTGCGTCCGCCGTCCGCCACAAGGTGTCGGTCGGCGAGGGCGCATCGGCGACCGTCATGGAGCGCCATGAGAGCGCCGACGACCTGACCGTCCAGAGCAATTGCGTCATCGATCTCGATGTCGCCGACGATGCAGACCTGACCTGGGTCATCACCCAGAACGAGGGCGACGCCGCCATCCATCTGGCACAGCTCAACATCCGGCTCGGCGCGCGCGCGAAACTGACGATCCTGCAGCTCAACACCAATGCCGGCAAGACGCTGGTGCGCCGCGAGATCGACGTCGTTGTGGCTGGTGAGGATTCGCAACTTGGAATTCGCGGCGTCAACCTGGTCGGCGGCGAGGCCCATGTCGACGTCACCACCGTGCTGCTGCATGAGGTGCCGGGCGCGGTATCGACAGAGCTGTTCCGCAACGTCGCGACCGCGAAGGGCGCCGGCATCTTCCAGGGACAGATTAGGGTCGCCCAGATCGCCCAGAAGACCGATGCGCGCATGGCCTGCAACACGCTGCTGCTGTCGGACGACGCGGAATTCTCCGCCAAACCGGAACTGGAGATCTTCGCCGACGACGTGCAGTGCGCCCATGGCGCGACGGTCGCCGATATCGACGACAATCATTTGTTCTATCTCAAGGCACGCGGCATCCCCGAAAAACAGGCCCGCGCCATGCTGGTGCAGGCCTTCGTCGAGGAGGCCTTCGAGGACATCGGTAACGAGGCACTGACCGAAGCCTTCAACGCCCGCATCGAGGACTGGCTGGACCGGCATGGCTGACGGTGGTGCACATTCCCCCTCCCCCTTGAGGGGAGGGGTTAGGGGTGGGGGTTGCGAGCGTCAGCGAGCTGGCACGAGCCGCCTTGCCTCGATGACGCGCCGGCACCCCCACCGGCTCAGCCGGCGCTGCGCTTGGCTTCACCAGCCTCCCCTAAAGGGGGAGGCGAGACAGGTGCACTCATGACCGATCAGACACTCGTCAAGGCGTACGACATCGAGGCCATCCGAGCCGACTTCCCGATCCTGTCGCGCGAAGTCTACGGCAAGCCGCTTGTCTATCTAGACAACGGCGCCTCGGCGCAGAAGCCGCGCGCCGTCATCGACGCGGTCAGCCACGCCTATGAGAACGAATACGCCAACGTCCATCGCGGCCTGCATTTCCTGTCGAACGCGGCGACCGACGCCTATGAACAGGCGCGGGAGAAAATCCGCGCTTTCCTGAACGCGCCGAAGGTCGAGGAAATCATCTTCACCAAGGGCGCGACCGAGGCGATCAACACGGTCGCCTATGGCTGGGCGATGCAGGAGCTGAAAGAAGGCGACGAGATCGTCATTTCGCTGATGGAGCATCACTCCAACATCGTGCCCTGGCATTTCCTGCGCGAGCGCATGGGCGTGAAGCTGGTCTGGCTGCCGGTCGAGGACGATGGCAGCCTGTCGATGGACAAGGTCGAGGCGGCGATCACCGACCGCACGAAGCTGGTCGCCATCACCCACATGTCGAACGTGCTGGGCACGGTCACGCCGCTCAAGCAGATCGTCGATATGGCCCATGCGCGCGGCATCAGGGTGCTGGCAGACGGCAGCCAGGGCGCGGTGCATCTGCCGGTCGACGTCGCCGCGCTCGACATCGATTTCTACTGCTTCACCGGCCACAAGCTCTATGGCCCGTCCGGCATCGGCGTGCTCTACGGCAAGTACGATCTGCTCAAATCCATGCGTCCTTTCGAGGGCGGCGGCGAGATGATCCTCGACGTGCTCGAGGACAAGGTGACCTATGCCGATCCGCCGCACCGTTTCGAGGCGGGCACGCCGCCGATCGTCCAGGCGATCGGCCTCGGCGCGGCGATCGACTATGTCGAGGGTATCGGCCGCGAGGCGATCCTGGCGCATGAGGAAGATCTGCGCGACTACGCCCATGAGCAATTGTCGAAGATCAATTCGCTGCGCATCTTCGGCAATGCGCCGGGCAAGGGCGCCATCGTCTCGTTCGAGTTGCAGGGCATCCATGCCCATGACGTATCGATGGTCATCGACCGGGCGGGCGTGGCGGTGCGCGCTGGCACCCATTGTGCCCAGCCGCTGCTGCAGCATTATGGCGTGACCTCGACATGTCGCGCCTCATTCGCCATGTATAATACGCGCGCCGAGGTGGACGTTCTCGCCGAGGCGCTGGAAAAGGCCCGTTCGTTCTTTGCCTGACGGGGGCAGAGTGACGGCGGTAACGGAACAAACGTCGAGGGTACCGGCAGATGGATGAAGTCCGCGACAAGATCGACGTGACCGGGCAGTCGCCCGACACGCAGGAATCAACGGCCGACGCCGCGCCGAACGCGGCGGCGATCAACGCCAACTCGGATTCGTCCATTCCGCCCGAGGAACTGGAGCGCCTGACGACCGACATCGTTGCGGCGCTGAAGACCGTCTACGACCCGGAAATCCCCGCCGACATCTACGAGCTCGGCCTGATCTACCGCGTCGACATCGAGGACGACCGCACCGTCAAGATCGACATGACGCTGACCGCGCCCGGCTGCCCCGTCGCCGGCGAGATGCCCGGCTGGGTGCAGAACGCGGTCGCGACTGTCGAGGGCATCATGGATGTCGAGGTCAACATGGTCTTCGATCCGCCCTGGACGCCCGACCGCATGTCGGAAGAGGCCCAGATCGCGGTTGGGTGGTATTAGGCGCCATCCCGGTATCGTTCCCAGTGGGCCAGGATCGCGTAGTACACCTCGTTGGCGCTTGTAGAGAAACTGGGCTTATCGACGTTTAGGTAGGAAACCTGATCCTTGGGCAGATTGTTGTGTGACCCAATCATGAAAGCTTTGTCGACACCAACTTTGACGTAGTCTGGATTGTAGAGTTGAAACTTACGAGAACAAAGTTCGACGCTTTTGATCTTGCTCCATGGGACCGATCTGGTTGATGTCTTATGGACTGTCAGTCCGGATGGTGTAAGTGAGATAACAGGCTTCGCCCCAATAAATAAACGATAAATAAAATAGGAAAACATGATAATAAATCCGAAAATAAAACGGAATATCATCGTGTTATCATCTGGATGTTTAGCAGTATAAATTGTGTAAATTGTAATTAGTAAAAATATGAATGATAGAATAAGGCCAAAGTTTGCATCTTTAGCGCTTGATTTGAATATGATATTTTTGTCAGTATTCTCGTTCATCGTCACATCTAATTAATTGGTGGTGTGAACGTGTCCTGTATAAGCCATCTTACACCCCGGACAAATCCAAAACACCCAACCGACGCCAATCGATATCGAAAACGAGATCGAAATGAAGAGTGAATTCTCACCTCCGATAATTAACGTCCTTGAAACGATCCTCTATGTCGACGACATGGCCCGTGCCCGTGCGTTCTATGAAGGCGTGATGGGGCTTGAACCCGGCATCCACGACGATCTGATGACCGCCTATCGTGTCGGCAACACCATGCTGTTGCTGTTCGTGCGCGGCAGCCGGCTCGAGGATCAGGAATTGCCGAATGGCGACCTCATCCCGCCGCATGATGGTTCCGGACCCGCCCACTTCGCCTTCGCCGTGGCCGAGAAGGACATGGAGGCGTGGCGCAAGCACCTCAAGGCCCATGGCGTGGTGATCGTCTCGACCGTGCGCTGGGAGCGCTCGGGCACGACGAGCCTCTATTTCCACGACCCCGACGGCAATGTCGCCGAACTCGCCGCGCCGGGCCTGTGGGGGATTGAATAGTACCGGATCCCGCTTATCGGCCCGATTTGACCTTGCATCCGAGCGGCCTGAATTGCTTCACGCTGCTCTTTTCCTTGTATGTATATGATATTGCCTTGCACGACGTGCCCGTTGACGAAAATACAAAAGTCGAGGAACTGGGGCCATAACCGTAATTTGTCGTTTCGCTCAGGCGAACTGTGCTGCCGTTGACGCTTGCCGATAGCGTTTTGTTGAACTTGGTGCCGTTGCACCGGTAGCTGGATTTCTTTGTTTTGTTGAGGACGGTCGATGCACCTGTATTGGAACAGTTGCCTTCGTTGTTGTCATAAAAATAAACCTTCCCAGTCTTGGATATGTATATTCTGAAATTGATATTTGCGTTGTTTATGCGATAGGCCAAATTATAAGTCTTGTTGAGGAATTCCTGGTTCTGGGCCGCAGCCGGGCTGGCTTGGCCAAGTGCGCCGCTGAACAAGGCGACCAGCGCCAATATTGCGTATCGATCTACGTATCTCATGCCCCATCTCCAACTAGCTTTGACAACCCGATTTGTCGCAAGCGTGCGTACCAAAAGCAACTATCGGCCGTGTTGGGGAATGTCTGGCGAACTGGCCGCGCCGGGGCTCTTGGGGATAGAACAGGTCGCTGCGGATTGTTGCAAGAACTGGCCTGGGGAGTCGAAGTGCGCGCCGCGCTGCCTTGGTGCTACCTTGTCTTCCTGATGACAAAACAGCTGATCGGTTTGTGGTTCAATTTTTTGGATTTGAAGTCTTTCAGTTTGGGGCTGTATTCGATTGAAATCGAATAGGACCTTGCCCGGCATACGCCCCCGAAGCTCGAAAAACTGAATTTGGAGATCGTGCGGACGAGTTCGCCAGGTGAATCCAGGGTCAGGCTTAACGTATCGCCATTGAGCTCCGATGAAGATCGGATGGTCTCCGAATAGTCCCCGCATTCGTAGGTTGTAACGTTGGCGCCACCGATCGAGGTGACGGCTCCGGTATTGGCGCAATCGCCACTGTTGTTCCTGAATGCATAGATATTTCCTTCACGGGTGACGACGAACC
>JBHIWX010000048.1:0-31520 GCA_041987205.1 Rhizobiaceae bacterium
TCTCGAAACGATTGCGCGCCTTCTCGTGATTGCCCTCCAGCAGCAGGGTCTGGGCGTCAAGCAGCTGGACCAGCGGTTCTCCGCCGAGCAGCTTGCGGCTGTCTTGCGCCAGCTTGCGCGCCCGCTGCGAATCGCCGGAGCCGGCGGCGATCAGGCCCTGAGACAGGGCGTAATAGCCACGGTCGCGACGACGGTTGCGGAAGAAGCGGCGCATCAGCGCGGGCGAACGCAGCACGGTGGAGATCGCCCACCAGACGATCATGATGGCCGCGACCAGCGCGACGAGGGCGGAGACCGCCACCATCAGGCTGGTCTCGTAGCGCATGCCCTGCCACAGCAGCGAAACCTCGCCCGGGCGGTCGGCGACCCAGCCGAAGGCAAAGCCCAGCGCGGCAACGATAACGAGGAAGACGATCAGTCGAACCATTTGCGCCCCCTCTGCGTCACTGTCCGGTCGCCGTGCCGGCAACGGTAATGGCGCGCAGCGCCTTGTCGGCGGCGACCCGGCGTTCGAGTTTATCGGCCCAATCGGCGGCGGCGTTTCTGGCCTCGGCGGGCAATTCCTGCCATTCGGCAAGGGCGGCGCCAAAATCGCCATTGGCGAGGTCGGCCTCGACGCGTGACAGGACGGCGCGCGGCTCGGCGCCCTCGACCGGTCCGGCGGGCCGGACATCGACCAGCGAGCGGGCATTCGCCAGGAAGCGCGACACCACACCCTCTTCCTCGGGTGTCAGGGCATTGAGCGCCTGACGCGACGCGTTGTCGAAGCCGTCGATCAGTTCCGCGTCGGTCGCCACGCCGCTTGAGGCGTAGGGCTCCAGCGCGTCCAGCGTTGCCGAGGAACCGGAGAGCTGACGCAGCGAATCGAGGAAATCGCCGAAGGGCTCGCCCCGGCGATAGGCGGCGGAAAGCGCGTCGACAGCGATCTGCCGGGCGGCGCGGTCCTGTTCGGCGCGGGCCTGATTATCGGCGCTGGCGGCGGCGAGCTTCTCGTTCATGCCGTCGACCAGCGTTTCGAGCTCGTCGATGCGGCTTGAGGTCGCCCTGGCGATGGTGTCGACCGACTGCACCTGCGATTCGATCGTGTCGATCCGTGTGCCCAGCGCGACGGCGGTGCCCGGCGTCGCAGCGGGGCGCTGCTCGACCGTGTCGATGCGCTGTGCCAGTTCGTCGATGCGTGCGGCAAGGTCTGCGGAAGGTTTATCGCCGGCGTCGGGCTGATCGTTCAGCCTCGATTCGATGGCCGAAAGGCGCGAGGCGAGGTCGGCCATTTCGTCCGAAATGGCGGTACCGTCGGAGTTTGCCGGCGCGGTGGTCTCCGCAGCTTCCAGCGAGGCGAGGCGCTTGTCGAGCGCGGCAACATCGGCGGAAAGGTCGGGTGCGGCCGACGGTGTCGCGGCAAGGCTGCCGAGCAGGGGCACGTGGCGCAGCAGATCGGCCGAGGCGAGGCCGCTGAGCAGAATGAGCGCCAGCACGGCACCGACCAGCCCTGAGACGAGCGAGGAGGCAAAACCGCCGCCGCTTTTCGCGGGTGCCTGTTTCGGGGTGCCACTGCCGGATCCGCGACCAAACGAGGTCTTGCCGGATTCGGGACGCGTCGTTCCCGCATCGCCGGACGGCTTTTCAGTGCCGACACGGTCGGTGGCGCCGAGGCCGCTCAGCGGGGCCGTGCTGCGTGGTGCTTCGGTCCTCGTCGAATCGCCAGCGCCGAAGGCGACCGGTTCGGCCGCGGGCGTCGCGGCTTTCGGATCATTCGCATTGGGGGGCGGGGACACGGGTTTGTCGGCCGGCGCGGGTTCTCCGGCCGGTTTCGCGGATGTCGGTTTGACCTCGCTGGCTGCGAGATCGATCGTTTTCGGGGTCGCGGGTCGCGTGCGCCCGTGCCGGCTTGTGGTGCCCTTGGTCATTGTCCTCGTCGTTCCCCGGAAATGGCCCTGCCGCACTATGCAAGGCGGTCCAGTATCTCGAAAAGACCATCCTCGTGCGGCTTTTCCGAGACAAGAACGCCCGGTAGGCCGTGCCCGGCAATCGCTCGGGCAACATTTTCGGAAATCGCGATCAAAGTCAAACCGGCGAAACCGTCGGTCAGGGCGTATTTTGTCGCAAGGGCGGCCAGATGCGCGGCGGTGCGCGGCGAGTAGAGAAGGACTGCGCCGCCGGAACAGTCGGCGAGCGACGAGCGCAGCGCCGCCTCGCCCGGATCGACGGTTTCGGCGGCGTAGAGTTCGATCTGCGTTACGTCCACGCCCCGGGCTGAAAGCGCAGCAGCGAGGTCGAATGCGCGATCGCGCGGCGCGAGGTAAAGCAGCCTGTCCGGCGCTTCGTTGCTCCCGTCACCTGCACGGATCACATCCGGCAATCCGGCTGCGTTGCCCGGTCCGGCAATCACCTTGCCGAACCCCGCTTCGCGGGCGGCATGCGCGGTCGCCTCGCCAACGCAAAAGGCCGGCAGCGCGCGCAGCGGCATCCATGTTTCGGCCGGCCGGTCCGCAAGCGTTGCGATCGCCGCTGCGCTGGTGAACGCCACCGCGTCGAAATCATCCTCCGGCAGGGCGGCGCCCGTGTCGCGATAGTCGATCAATGGCAGCAGGACCGGATCGTGACCGCGTTCGCGCAGGCGCTTCGCGGTCGCCTCGCCGGATGAGCGTGCGCGGGTCAGCAGAACCTTCATGTTCCCGATCCGATGCCGTTGTGCCCGAACCTTGCGCGACCGAACGGGACCATCGCGTCAGTTCCAGTCGGCGAAAAACGCCTTGCCGGCCTCCGCGCGCAGGGCGTTGGCGGCCTGGCGGCCGATTTCGCCGGCATTGCCGATCTCGCCCTCGAGACGGATTTCATGCATCTCGGTACCGTCGGGCGTCAGGATCATGCCGTGGAAGGCGAGCTTGCCGTCATCAATGACGGCGTGGCCGCCAATCGGCGTACGACAGGAGCCGTCGAGGACTTCCAGGAAGGCACGTTCGCAGGCAAGCGCCGTCGCGGTATCTGCATCGTTGACACCGGCGAGCAAGGCAGCAGTCGCCTCGTCGCCGATGCGGGTCTCGACACAGATCGCGCCCTGTCCCGGTGCCGGCGGAAACAGGTCTAGCGGCAGCAGGGAGGCGACGCGTTTTTTCAGGCGCAGCCGATTCAGCCCGGCATGGGCCAGCAGGGTCGCGTGGACCTCGCCCTCGTCCAGCTTGCGCAGGCGCGTCTGGACATTGCCGCGGAAGGGCACGATCTCGGCGTCGGGGCGCAGCCGGCGCAACAGTGCCTGACGGCGCAGCGAGGAGGTGCCGACCACGGCGTTGAGCGGCAGTTCGTTGAGGTCCTTGTACTTGACCGAGACGAAGGCGTCGGCGGGCGATTCGCGGGGCAGAAAGCAGGACAGTTCCAGCCCCTCGGGCAGCACGGTCGGCATGTCCTTGGTCGAATGCACCGCCATGTCGATCCTGCCGTCGGCAAGTCTTTCCTCGATTTCCTGCGTGAACAGCCCCTTGCCGCCGATCTCGGAGAGCGGTCGGTCGGTGACGCGGTCGCCCCTTGTCGAGACGACGACGATCTCGACATCGATCGACTTGCCGGGATTGGCCTCGACCAGCCGCTGCTTGAGTTCCTCGGCCTGCGCAAGCGCCAGCTCGCTGCCGCGCGTGCCGATCCTGATCCGCCCGCTCTCGCCCCCGGCTTCTTCCGATTTCATGGGTTTGCCGCCTTTCCCCGTCATTCTCGCCCCCGTATGCCGCCCGGTTCCGGTGCCCGGCATTCCCTTTTGCCGGACCGGATGTTAATCGCAGCCTGACTTCGCTCCGGACAGATGTTCCGCATACCGCCTTCCGCCTGGCGGAGACGGCAGATTGACTACAGGCTTTGGTTTTTTCGCACAATGCGCGTCCTAGGCATAGAAACGAGTTGCGACGAAACGGCGGCGGCCATCGTCGGCCGTGACGGCTCCGGCGCGCCGGAAATCCTGTCGAATGCCGTGCTGAGCCAGATCGAGGAGCATTCGGCCTTCGGCGGCGTGGTGCCGGAAATCGCGGCGAGAGCGCATCTTTCGGCGCTCGACCGCGTCATCGAGGCCGCCGTGAGCGATGCCGGGCTAACGCTGGACGAGATCGACGCCATCGCTGCGACGGGCGGGCCGGGCCTGATCGGCGGGCTGATCGTCGGGCTGATGACGGCCAAGGGGCTGGCGGCAAGCCTCGGCAAGCCCTTCCTCGCGGTCAACCATCTGGAGGCCCATGCGCTGACGGCGCGGCTGACCGATCGGCTCGAATTTCCCTATCTCCTGCTGCTGGTGTCGGGCGGTCACACGCAGATTCTAGCTGTCGAGGGGCTTGGCCGCTACCGTCGCTTGGCGACGACCATCGACGACGCACTCGGCGAGGTCTTCGACAAGACGGCGAAACTGCTGTCGCTCGGCTTTCCGGGGGGGCCGGCAGTCGAGCGTGCGGCGGCGGCGGGCGATCCGAAGCGTTTCGACCTGCCGCGCCCGCTGAAAGGGCAGGACACGCTCAATTTCTCGTTTTCCGGCCTGAAGACGGCGATCCGACAGGAGGCCGAAAGGCTGAGCCCGCTTGCCGAGGGCGACGTCGCCGATCTGTGCGCCTCGTTTCAGGCGGCGATACGCGACGTGATGGTCGACCGGGCGCGTCGCGCCATGGATGCGTTCGAACGGGATTTCCCCGGTCGCCAGGGCCCGGCGCTGGTCGCGGCCGGCGGCGTGGCGGCCAACAGAATGTTGCGCGACGCCCTGAGCGAAATCTGCGGCGAACGGGGCTGGCGCTTTGTGGCGCCGCCGATCAAACTGTGCGGCGACAACGCGGCCATGGTCGCATGGGCCGGACTGGAACATCTGGAAAAGGGCGAGGTCTCCCCGTCGTCTTTCGCGCCGCGTTCGCGCTGGCCGCTGGACGAAACGGCTGCGGCGACGATCGGCTCGGGAAAAAGAGGTGCGAAAGCATGAATGCATCGCCAACATCACTGGGCAAGGTCGCGGTTATCGGCGGGGGGTCGTGGGGCACGGCGCTTGCCGGCGTCGCCGCGCGGGCCGGCAATTCGGTGACGCTGTGGGCGCGCGACGCCGATGTCGTGGCCGAGATCGCGGGCAAGCGGACGAACCAGGCCTATCTGCCGGGCATCGAGCTGGATGTTTCCATCGCCGCCACCACCGATCTGGCCGAAGCGGTGTCGGGCGCCGAGATCGTTCTGCTGGCGACGCCGGCCCAGACGGTCGCGACCATCGCGCAGGAGCTTTCGTCGATAGTCCATCCGGGCACGGCAATGGTCGGCTGTGCCAAGGGTATCGATCGCGACAGCGGCAAGCTGCCGGGCGAACTGATCGCCGACGCGATGCCGGGTTGCCCGGTTGCGGCGCTCTCCGGGCCGAGCTTCGCCGACGACGTCGCGCGCGGCCTGCCGACGGCGGTGACCGTCGCCAGCCGGCACATGGAACATTCGACATGGCTGGTGCGGCGTCTGTCGGCACCGACCTTCCGCTGCTACGCCTCGGATGATCTGAAGGGCGTCGAACTGGGCGGGGCGCTGAAGAACGTGCTGGCGCTCGCCGTCGGCGCGGCGCGGGGCCTGAAGCTCGGCGCCAGCGCGGAGGCGGCGCTGATCGCGCGCGGTTTTGCCGAACTGGCGCGGCTGGCAAGCTCGCTCGGCGGCCGGCCCGAAACCCTGACCGGCCTTTCCGGTCTGGGCGATCTCGTGCTGACCTGTTCGGGGCCGCAATCGCGCAATTTCTCCTATGGCATCGCGCTCGGCGAAAGCGCGCCGCTCGAAGGGCTGAAGCTGGCCGAGGGCGTTTTCACCGCCGCGACCGCCTCGCGCATCGCCACCGAGAGGGAGATCGAGGCGCCGATCGTCGAAGCCGTGACGCAGGTGCTGGATCGCCAGCTGACCGCCGCCGAGGCCGTCGCCAGCCTGCTCGAACGGCCGCTGAAATCCGAAACCCGCTGAACGCAAGAAACGTCCGACAGGGAGCAATGTCCGCCATGCAGTACTGGCTGTTCAAATCCGAACCCTTCAAATGGTCCTGGGAAATGCAGAAGGCAAAGGGCAAGGAAGGCCAGGAGTGGGACGGGGTGCGCAACTACCAGGCGCGCAACAACATGCGGGCAATGGCAATCGGCGATCGCGGGTTCTTCTATCATTCGAACGAGGGGCTGGAAGTGGTCGGTGTGGTCGAGATCTGCGCGCTGGCGCATCATGATTCGACCACGGATGACGAGCGCTGGGAATGCGTCGACATTCGCGCGCTGGCCGGCATGCCGAAGCCGGTGACGCTCGCCGACGTCAAGGCCAATCCGAAGCTGGCGCAGATGTCGCTGGTCACCTCGATGCGGCTGTCGGTGCAGCCGGTGACGGAAGACGAATGGATCGAGGTCTGCCGCATGGGTGGCATGGACGGCAAGACGCTTAAAAAGCTTTGAGCGACAACCAGGACCCGGCTGCGAGCGCAGCGAACTCGCCGTGAACGAAACCTCAGCGCGCCGCGATTTCATCCTCGCCAACACCTCTGTGCTTGCGCCGCCGCATGTGCCGGAAATCCGGCTGCATCTGGCCGACGAGGCGCATGATCTGTGGCACCGGACCGAGGAAGAGCTGGAAACCATCGGCCTGCCGCCGCCCTTCTGGGCGTTCGCCTGGGCGGGCGGTCAGGGGCTGGCGCGGCATGTTCTGGATCACCCCGAAACGGTACAGGGCCGGCGTGTGCTCGACCTGGCGACGGGGTCGGGCCTCGTCGCCATTGCGGCGGCCATGGCCGGCGCGGCGAAGGTGACGGCCAACGATATCGATCCGTTCTGTGAAGCGGCGGTGGCGCTCAATGCGGCGCTGAACGGCGTTGCGCCGGATTTCGACGGCCGCGATCTCATCGACAGCGGTGTGTCCGGGCACGAATTCGATGTCGTGCTGGCGGGTGATGTCTTTTACGACCGCGAGATGACGGCACGGTTCGTGCCTTTTGTCGACAGGTTGGTGCAGGCGGGCAGCGAAGTGCTGGTCGGCGATCCCGGCCGGGCCTATCTGCCGAAGGAAAGGCTGGAGGCGCTGTCCGTTCACGAGGTCGCGGTGACGCGGGCGCTCGAGGACATGGAGGTCAAGCGCACCACGGTGTGGCGTCTGGTGCGTGACCCGGCCCGCTGACGGAAAGTTTTCGGCGCGGCATCCGGTTTTGCCTTGACCGGAACGTGTCGGACAGGTTGCAATCGCGCCCGGTACAAGCGCACCCAATGACAGCGGGAGGGCGGGACATGGGATTCGGCGATTTGAACTATCTTGCGGTCGTCATCGCGACGGTGGCGGCCTTCATTTTCGGCGCGGTCTATTACGGCGTGCTCGGCAAGCCCTGGATGAAGGCGGCGAAGATCGATCCGGCGGAAGCCAAAATGTCGGTGTCGATCATGGCGACCGGTTTCATCTGCCAGTTCGTGATGGCGGTGCTCTTGGCGGGCCTGATCGGTCATCTGGGCGCGGGCGACCCCACGGTGCGGACCAGTATCGTCACCGGTTTCTTCGTCTGGCTCGGCTTCATGGTGACGACGATGATCGTCAACCAGCGCTTCCAGGGCTTCGGCTGGATGCTGAGCCTGATCGACGGCGTGCACTGGCTGGGCGTCGCGCTGATCATGGGCGCGATCATCGGCTGGATGGGGGTGTATTAGCACCATTTCGTTCACGGCCGCATCCTCCCCCGGACGAGATCCGGGGTCGGGGCCTGCATGGGCGCGGCCTGACCGGCCGCTTGTTGTCACCAGGTCCGCCTTGGTCCGGTGTCGATGTGGTAGAAGCCCTGCTTGTAGCGGGCGTAGCCGCCGACTTCCCTTTGCGCCTTGAGGAACTGGAGAACGCCGGGCGGGTCGCCGCGTACGGAAAAATCCACCGCCTTGCAGGCGAGGTGGTAGGAGCGCGGCTTGCCGCCCTTGATCCAGTTCTCGATCAGCCAGCGATGGGTGGAATGGACCCTGACCGGGCCGTAGCGACGCGAGACGCGGCGCAGCACGGTCTTCAGCCTGAAGGGCACGCACCAGGCGGTGTCGTTCCACTGGATCGATACGGCATAGCGGTTGGCGCCAACGGGTGTGGCGCAGCCGACGAGCACCGTCGACACGACCACAAGCATCGCCACGGCGACGCGGACGGATCGCGACACGGCAACGGTATCGGCCTGATTTTCGGCCTTGATGGTGGTCGTATCCCTGGCCTGACCGGGGCGGGTCATCCGCTTCTCCCAACTCGAAACACATGCGGAGCAGATGCGGACAGGATTGGCAGGGATTCATTAAATATTTAATGAATCGGACCCGGCCGCGACGTGTTGGCTCTTGAATGCCGGTGTCCAATCAGGCGATGGTCTAATGGACTTGGGGGCCGGATTGAGGAAAAACGCGCCGGAAACCATGCATGCCGGAGTTTCACGCCGGATTTCTACGTGATTTGGGAGGAAGCGAATGAGCACCGTTCATGTCCACAAGGTGAAGCCGGAGTGGAAAAAGGATGCGTTGATCGACAACGACACCTATCTGGCCTGGTACAAGCGCTCGGTGGAGGATCCGGAAGGCTTCTGGGCCGAACACGGCAAGCGCATCGACTGGATCAAGCCCTACTCTAAGGTCAAGAACACCGATTACGGCTATCCCGACGTCTCCATCAAATGGTTCGAGGACGGCACGCTCAACGTCTCGGCCAATTGCGTCGACCGGCACCTTGAAAAGCGCGGCGACCAGGTGGCGATCGTCTGGGAGGGAGACGATCCTTCCGAAGACAAGAAGATCACCTATCGCGAGCTGCACGAAAAGGTTTGCAAGCTCGCCAATGTGATGAAGGCGAACGGCGTCAAGAAGGGCGACCGCGTCACGCTCTACCTACCGATGATTCCGGAAGCGGCCTATGCCATGCTGGCCTGCACGCGCGTCGGCGCGATCCATTCCATCGTGTTCGGCGGCTTCTCGCCCGATGCGCTGGCCGGCCGCATCGAGGATTGCGGTTCCGATTTCGTCATCACCTCGGACGAGGGCCTGCGCGGCGGCAAGAAGGTGCCGCTGAAGAAGAACACCGACAAGGCGATCGAGATCGCCGAGCGCGACGGCGCCTCCGTGCGCAATGTGCTGGTGGTCAAGCGCACCGGCGGCGATGTTGAGATGAAGGAAGGCCGCGACATCTGGTATCACGAGGCAATGGCGGAAGCTTCGGCCGATTGCCCGCCCGAAGAGATGAACGCGGAGGACCCGCTGTTCATCCTCTACACGTCGGGTTCGACCGGAAAGCCGAAGGGCGTGCTGCACACGACGGGTGGCTATCTCGTCTATGCCTCGATGACGCACCAATACGTCTTCGACTACCATGACGGCGAGGTCTACTGGTGCACGGCCGATGTCGGCTGGGTGACCGGGCATTCCTACATCGTCTACGGACCGCTGGCGAACGGGGCGACGACGCTGATGTTCGAGGGTGTGCCGAACTATCCCTCGCCGGCACGCTTCTGGGAGGTGTGCGACAAACACGACGTTTCGATCTTCTACACCGCGCCGACCGCGATCCGCGCGCTGATGGGTGCCGGCGACGACCACGTCACCAAGACCTCGCGCAAGAGCCTGCGCCTGCTGGGCTCGGTCGGTGAGCCGATCAACCCGGAAGCCTGGGAATGGTATTACAAGGTGGTCGGCGAGGAGCGTTGCCCGATCGTCGATACCTGGTGGCAGACGGAGACGGGCGGCATTCTCATCACGCCGCTGCCGGGCGCGACCGACCTCAAGGCAGGTTCGGCGACGCGGCCCTTCTTCGGCGTGCAACCGCAGCTCGTCGACAATGAGGGCAACGTGCTGGAGGGGGCGACGGAAGGCAATCTGTGCATCATCGATTCGTGGCCCGGCCAGATGCGCACCGTCTATGGCGATCACGACCGCTTCGTGCAGACCTACTTCGCCACCTACAAGGGCAAGTATTTCACCGGTGACGGCTGCCGGCGCGACGAGGACGGCTATTACTGGATCACCGGCCGTGTCGACGACGTCATCAACGTGTCCGGCCACCGCATGGGCACGGCGGAAGTCGAATCGGCGCTGGTCAGCCACGACAAGGTTTCGGAAGCCGCCGTCGTCGGCTATCCGCACGACATCAAGGGGCAGGGCATCTATTGCTATGTCACGCTGATGGCGGGCGAGACGCCTTCGGACGAGCTGAAGAAGGAACTCGTCGCGCATGTGCGCAACGAGATCGGGCCGATCGCCTCGCCCGACAAGATCCAGTTTGCGCCGGGCCTGCCCAAGACGCGTTCGGGCAAGATCATGCGGCGCATCCTCAGGAAGATCGCCGAGGACGAGTTCGGTTCACTGGGGGACACCTCGACGCTGGCCGATCCGGGCGTGGTCAACGATCTGATCGACAATCGGCAGAACCGGAAATAGGCAGTTCGGGGCAGGTCCCCGCGAGCTATGCAGACAACGAAACGCCGGGGGCTCGTCCCCGGCGTTTTGCGTTTTGTTTCCCGAAACGCCAGCCTTTTCGGGGTTCTTGACTTGGAGTGTACTCGAAGTCCTAGATTTCCATGTGTCGTGACGAAAGGAGCCATTGCGTGAAGATCGGTGAACTGGCGCCGGCTCAATGCCGAACTCCTATTGCCCGCGAAGCGTTCGCGGATGCAGGCGTCTGACCAGGTTCGCATCGGCGGGCTTGCCAAGTGCCGCGAATGGCCCCACATTGATGGCGTGTCCAACCCATCGAAAGGAGGTGATCCGATGTCGAGTGATTTCGTTTTCCGTTATGTGAGCTCCGCGGATTGCCTCAGCGGGGGGCAGCCCTCCCGCTGACCGCATGATGCGCGGCGATGGCCTGCGGGCGTCGCCAGGGAACGCGCATGACGGACGAAACACGAAAGGCCGTCTTCCGAAAGGGAGGCGGCCTTTTTTTGCATCAGCCGTGCCGGATGACATTTCGCCATGGCGGGGCTTGGGCAAGGGTGTCGTCTGGTGTGCGGAGATTTTCGGGAGGCAGAAAAGACGAAGCCCACCGGGGGAGGAGGATCCGGTGGGCTTCGGTACTTTGTCCCGGCAAGGGAGGAGGAGATTGCCGGAACCACAGCCAGACCGTGGGAGGAGGAGTACGATCTGGCCGATCTGTTGGCTGGGAGCGTTTGTCCCGCACCGTTGATTGATAATGTAGTATGACTGTTTCCTTTTTTGCAGTGCAATATATTCATTGCTGCTATGCAAAATCTACAGGGCTTGTTCACCCTTTCATGCATGGGCGCGCGTGCATTTCCCGGTATTTCGTGCGGATGGCGCAATGAGCTTTCACGTTGAATTCACGGTTGTTTCGTAGACCGAGTCGTCCAGCCTCGACGGCCGCCTTCGGGCGGTGCCGGGGTAAAATGACCCGGGGAGCGGTGTGGGTCGCATCCCCGGGTCCTCCGGCCCTCAGGCGAGCATGGGGTGGTTTTTATCGCTCGAGCCTGTGCGAGGGCCGGAGATTCGTAATTCTCCGCGACTGCTCCTTTGGACCGTTGCCGGCGCACAACCCTGTTTTCACATCGAAATCCGCAGTTTGCAGACAGACGTTTAGGGCGTTTGTGCGCCAGGCATCCGAATCTTGCCGGGTAGCCTGGCCCTCCTCCTCAAGCGAGTCATGCACGAAGCCTGCCAGTTGTGGTTGCAGGCTCGCCTGAAAAGGGGAATGTCAACAAATTATTGAAATCAATGAGTTTTCTACCGGGAGATGGTTAACCGGCGGTATAGGCATCTACCCGCAGGATGCCGCTCAGCGGGTGCGACTGTCCCCTCCGTCCCGATATTGCACTGCAACATGACCGGTTGCGGATTTTGTCCCGATTCGGAACTTTTTGGATGCCAGTCGGTCGTCGCGGTCTTCCGGGTTCTTGCCTGCATCCCCATCTGACTCAGGGCACCAGCCGGCCCGATAGCTGCCGCCATAGGGCCTCGCGGGCGCGAGATCGAGCATGCGGGTGGCCAGATCGCCGCCGTCGGCAAGACGGATGTCGCCAAGGACACGGCCGAAATATTTGCCGCCGCCGATATTCACGAGGGTGACCGGTCCTTCTCCCAGAAGCTCCGACATGATTCGGCGCGCGGCCAGCGCGAGTTCGCGCTCACGCGGACAGGAAGCGCGAAGTTCCGGCGTGTCGATGCCGCGAAGGCGCAGGATGACCTCGACGAACTGGCCGGGCCAGACATGCGCCCGCACACGGAGGCTGTCGCCGTCGATGACTTCCAGGATCTGCACTGCCACCGGCCCGGCGATGCGTTCACCGGCAGACGTTGCGGGTGCGAGCAACGTGTACACCGCCAGTGCCGTCAGCACGGCGGAAGCGAATCGCAGCAGGCAGAGATATCGGGCCATGGGCCCGATCTATCGGAATATTTTCCTAATTATATACATGACAAAAGCGACTGATTCGTGTAAATCCGGCGGGGACAGGCCGGCACAGGAAATTGAGATCACGCCAGAGATGATCAGGGCTGGACTTGAGGTGTTACGAGAATATTTGCCGTCTGACGGACTCGACCCCTACGATTCAACGGAGGTCGTTAGGCGTTTGTACTCCGCCATGGCGTCGCGCGATCGAGCTGCTTGAAATATCGCCATATCAAGCCATGTAAACTTGTCGTCTGGGTACGGTTCGTCCGGGCAGAAGTGCAACGCCAATGCCATTACTGCCGTCATACTATCGCGGATTGCCGAGCGCGGCAGTTGAACTATTTCAATGATGCCGATGAGTTCCTTTTCCACGTCTACGTGGAGTTCATATGGCTTCGGCTTGGTGATGCGCGTCTTGTGATAGAGAGCTCTCGTATCTGGTAGGCCCTTGAAAATACCGTGCACGTAATCGTTTCTGCACGGTCTCAAGTCGTTATCGATGTAGTTAATCAGGTCGACAATGAATTTAGCGTCCTTTGTTGGGCATGTCTTAATTGCGATTGCACGTATGGCGGCAAACTTGCTTCGTAGGTTCATTTCGTTCCCTACGATTCTTCCGGACGTGCGGTTCTTCATGTCCATCATTTCTAGGAGAAGTTGGTTAGTCGCGTACTCCAGCCTGGACCACTCTGTTGCGATCCGTCCTACCGCCAATTCGGTGCGCCTGTTAAAATGATAGGATCGCAGACGGTCACGAATTTTGTGGAGTGCGGATTTGTCAGACATTGACCAGAAACCAGATGAAAAGAAATTCAACGAGACGGTGAAGCGCATGTTGCGCACACCGCCAAAGCCGCACGAGCAGTCAAAAAAGCGCGGCGATGTTCAGGACAAGCCCGACAAATCCGCCGACGACGAATAGCAGCGTCAGGACGAGGATGATGCGACGGGATGTCATCCGGGTTTGTAATTTGAAAGAAACGGATCGCCCTGCCCGTGAACGCGGTCCCAGCCATTCAGGAATTCACCGGTCCATGAGAACAATTCAAGTTCCTGAATCACGTCCCCATCCCAGTCGTCTTTTATCTCGCGATAGCCGGCCTCAAGTCTTTCCAAAAAACGTTTGCGAAAAGTTGGATCGGATTCATTCAGAGTTTGAACGACGCAGGCAACAAGGGCTGCCGTACCCCTCTTGGCATGAAATAGGTCAGTTGTCGGATGAGACATAGCGCGCTCCTTTCAATCGGAGCGCGCATGCTACTTCGACTTTCTCTTTCTGTGGAGTCGCCTAGCCTTTTGCTTAAGCGTTTTGGGCTTCACCAATCCGCCGATAGGTCAGGCGCTTGCCGCCGATGCGTGACAGCAGATCGTCGTGACGTTCAGTGTCGGTTATCTTCAATGCCGTGCGGCGATTGAAGCGGTAATCGAACTCGGCAAGGTAGCGGTGCAGGTGCGCTTCGCCGCAATGCTGATAGACACCGATCATGCCGCGCTTGAATACCGAAAAGACACCTTCAATCGTGTTGGTATGAACGACCGTTTCGCCTTCCTTGCGGGCGTATTCCTTGGCGGAATGCTTCACGGTGCGGTGCGAGGCGTATTCCTCGCCAGTGCGGGTGTAGAGGCGGCTTTCGTCGGTGTAGAGGATGGTATCGCGGGAGACATTGCGCACCAGTACGTCGCGCACGCTTTCCTTGGTTGCGTGGTTGATGTGGAAGGTACGAACCTTACCGCCGCGCTCGACCAGACCGACCACGGTACGCTTCGCAGCCGAACCGGACTTGCCTTTCTTGATGAAAGGACGGTCGCCGCGCTGCTTGGATTTGATCGGGGTTTCGCGCTTGCCGATGTAGGTTTCGTCGGCTTCGACCGTTTTGCCTTCGCCGCCCATGGGGCCGGACGTGGCGACGTCCTCTTTCATGGCTTCGCGAATGCGATGTGTCATGAACCAAGCAGTTTTGTAGGTGACGCCAAGCATGCGGTGCAGCTGGTGCGAGGACATGCCTTTCTTTGAGGAGGTCAGCAGGAAGGTTGCCAGCAGCCATTTGTTCAGCGGCACCTTGGAACGCTCGAACACGGTTCCAACGGTCACGGTGAACTGGCCCTTGCACTCATTGCAGTAGTACAGGCCCGCACGGTGCGTCTGTTTCTTGCCCTCGACCTTGGCAATGGTTTCCTGATCGCAGTTGCCGCAATGCGGGCAGATCGGGCCATCCGGCCAGCGCTGAGCTTCCAGATGAACGCGGGCTGCGTCTGCGTCGGTAAAGATCGGGCTATCGAGTTTCATTGGTGTCTCTCCCTACTGTTTCTAAATAGGAATCCGGCACACTTTTGTCAAGTATATAATTAGGAATATTTTCCTATTTGCAACTTTTACGTGAATTTGTGACGAGCGGTTGCAATCAAAAATCGCTGGCGATGCCGTTCTTTTCCCAATCGCCGTAGCGGATCGGTTCGGGCCCGTCGCGTCCGCCCTTTTCCTCCGGCATATCCGGATCATAGGTGCCTTCGCGGCGCCGCTGGCGTGCTTCGTCCAGTGCGCGTCGGGCGGCGGGCGGCAGATCGCGTCCGGTCTCATCGCCTTCAGGCGATGCTTCGTGGCTGGTGTTCGGCTCTTTTTCCACGGTCGGAACGCTCCGATTGCGGCGGTTACGGCTTCGCCTGCCCCGCTTCGTGCTCTATAGGACCGGCAATGGCCCGTGATCGGTCATGGCTGATGTAGGGCAAAAGCCGGGGCCGGGCAAACGGCGCGGCTCGAATGGAAAAGGGTGTATGGCGCACAGGACAGGCAATAGCGGGAGAGCATCCGCGCAACGAGGCCTCGATGCACGGCTGGCGGCCGCGGCGCTGCTCGGCAAGGTCGTCGACGAGCACGCGATCCTGGAGGCGCTGACGCATGAGGAGACCGGGCTGGCGCGCTGGCGAGCGCTTCCGGAGCAGGACCGGGCGCTGGCGCGGGCCATCGCGACCGTCGCGTTGCGCCATCGCGGGCTGATCACGGCGGCGTTCGACCGGTTGTTCGATCGGCCGCCGCCGCAAAAGGCGCGCCATCTGCTGCACAGCCTGCATGTCGCGGCCGCGCAGATCCTGTTCATGGCGGTGCCCGAGAGCGCGGCCGTCAATCTGGGCGTTGCAGCAATCGCGCAGGAGGGTCGCACGGCACGCTTTTCCGGTCTCGCCAACGCCGTCCTGCGGCGCATGGCGCGCGAGACAGAAACACTGAAGGCTCTGCCGGTCGATCCGAAACTGGCCTTCAGCCCCTGGCTGGGCAAGCAGCTCGCGCGCGATCATGGCCGCGAGCGCGCCGCGAGTATTGCCGGAGCGATCGGCTTCGAGCCCGTGCTCGATCTGTCACCGCATCCGCGCCTTTCGCCGGAAGAACGCTCGACGCTGCTGGGCGAACTTGGCGGGCGGGAGCTTCCGACCGGCTCCTGGCGGCTGGTCGAGCATGGTCCGGTCGCCACGCTGCCCGGTTACGGGGAGGGCGCATGGTGGGTGCAGGACGCCGCTGCCGCACTGCCGGTCGGACTTTTGGGCGCGGTCGACGGACTTCGCGTTGCCGATCTGTGCGCGGCGCCAGGCGGCAAGACGATGCAGCTTGCCGCCGCCGGGGCGCGGGTAACGGCGGTCGACATCTCTGCCGGCCGGCTCGAAAGGTTGCGCGAGAACCTTGCGCGCGTCTCGCTCGAAGCCGAGATCGTGCAGGCCGACATCGCGGAATGGCAGCCGGACGAACTGTTCGACGCCGCCATCCTGGACGCACCGTGCACGGCGACCGGCACGATGCGCCGGCATCCGGACATCGCCTGGAACCGCTCGCAGGACAATCTCGATTCGCTCGTCGCGCTACAGAGAAAGCTCATCATGGCGGCGGCCAGACTGGTGCGGCCGGGCGGGACGATCGTCTATGCCAATTGCTCGATCCTGAAGGCGGAGGGCGAGGATCAACTGGCATGGGTGAACCGCGAGGACGTCGGTCTGCGGCATGTTCTGCTGTCGGATTTGGGGTTCGACGCATCAAAACTGTGGATGAACGGACAGGGTGCGCTGCGCACGCTGCCCTTCCATCTGCCGGCCGATCCACCCCGCGAAGGCGGGATGGACGGCTTTTTCGCCTGCCGTTTTCAGGTGGTCGAGCGGGTGCCGGCTACGTAGAAGCAATTAGCCGTCATCCACACTAATCCCCTGCACATGTTGCGCATTTTAGGCAAAACGATATCATTATGGGGGGCGTTTCGGGTCCCAGGCGTCAAGCCTGCCCGCATGCAGTAGCGTAGCAAGAGATTACAGGCGGGATGGCACTGGCCGATCAACATCGAATCCTTGGGCTGGCGCTCGCGGAGAGTTGGCGGCGCTTTCGCAGCCGATTCATCACTTCCGTGCGCGAACGTTTCCGGTTGTCCGGCAGCGCGCCCGAGCGGCTGATCATCGCGCCGCCCGACCTCGGCACTTCCGACCCGACCGTGGCGCAGGAGATCTATTCCGGCGTCTTCTTTTTTGCAGGCAAATATGTCGATACGGCTGGTGCGAGCCCGTTCGCGACCGAGCCGCCCAGTCTCGACTGGGCGCGGGAGCTCAATTCGTTCGGCTGGCTCTGCCATCTCGAGGCGGCGGGCGGCCCGCTTTCTTCCAACAACGCGCAGGCGCTGATCCGCGACTGGCTGGCGCTTCACGGCAAACCCTCGAAGTCGGTTGCCTGGCGTGTCGATATCGCCGCCGAGCGGCTGATCGCATGGCTGTCGCATTCGTTGTTGGTCGTTGAAAATGCCGATCACGGCTTCTACCGGCAGTTCCTGCGGTCGATCGGCCAGCATATCCGCTATCTGCAACGCAGCGCCACAGACGCGCCGGCGGGCCTGCCGCGACTGGCGGCGCGCATCGCGCTTGCCTATGCGGCGGTTTGCGTGGAGGGACAGAATGCCGACCGGAAATCGGCGCTGAAGGCCCTCGATCTCGAACTGTCGCGCCAGATCCTGCCCGATGGCGGGCATGTGTCGCGCAATCCGGCCAGCCTGCCCGTGATCCTGGCGTGGCTGCTGCCGCTGCGCCAGTCCTTCGTGACGCTCGGCACGGTGCCTTCGCCGGAATTCGTGTCGGCGGTCGATCGCATGCTGACGGCGATCCGTTTCTACCGGCTGGGCGATGGCGGGTTCGCACGCTTCAACGGCGCCTCGGTAACGTCGAACGATCTGGTGGCGACCGTACTGCGCTATGACGACGTGCATGGCGAGGTATCGGACGAGGCCACTCATTCGGGCTATCACCGGCTGTCGCTCGGCGACACGATCGTGCTGATGGATGCGGGCATGCCGCCACGCGGCGAGGTCTCGCGCACGGCCCATGCCGGCTGCCTGTCCTTCGAGATGTCGAGCGGGCGCTCGCCCCTTATCGTCAATTGCGGCGCGCCGGTGCACCCCGGCCGCGAGACGATGGCCGCGGCCCGCGCAACGGCGGCGCATTCGACGGCGACCGTCAACGACACATCGAGCTGCCGGTTCAAGCTCGAGGGTGTGATCGGGCGCTATCTCGACAACCGGATCATCGGCGGTCCGCAGAAGGTGACGTCGCGGCGTGAGGATGGCGAGGATCTTTGCGCGGTGACGGCGAGCCATGACGGCTATGGGCGCGGCTTTGGCATCGTGCACGAGCGCAGCCTGTTTCTCGACGATGCGGGCAACCGGCTTGCCGGTCTCGACCGCTTTCTCGGTCTCAATGGCAGGCCGCCGCGCCATGCCACGCGGGACAAGGTTGCCATCCGGTTTCACCTGCATCCGACCGTGGAGGTCGAGCCGGGCGAGAACGGCAACGACGTGCTGTTGTGGACCGGTGCGGACGAGTGCTGGCGTTTCGCCTCGCGGCAGGTCGAGCCGCAGATCGAGGAGAGCGTCTATTTCGCTTCGGCCAGTGGCCCGAAGCGCAGCCTGCAGATCGTGCTGAACGCCAAGGCCGCCGAGCACGGGCAGATCGACTGGGTGTTGGAGCGACAGCGGGTCGAGCGGAAAGCGTCCGAGCCCGAATCTGGCGGCAACTGAACCTCGCTAAACATCTGATTTCATACGCCGCGCACGAAGCATTGGCGTTGTCGGCAGGCCGCTTTGGTGCGTTTCAGATTTGAACGGAATCGAAAAGCGCTGCCTCTCGCACATGCTCGAACGCGCATTTCGATGCGTCTGTTTCCGACAGAACCTGAAACGCACTAGCTGTGCAAGGACAGCACGTCGCGTTGGCGGCGCCGGGGGTGTGTGCTATCGCCGGGCCGTGACCAACCAGTCCGGGTGATTTCCTTCATGGCCGTAGCCACCAAGAACATTCCCGCGCCCGATTTCGTCGGGCTGCGACGCGCGCTCCTTTCCGTGTCCGACAAGACGGGTATCGTCGAGTTCGCAAAGGTGCTTGTCGCCGCGGGTGTGGAAATCCTGTCCACCGGCGGCACGGCGAAGGCGCTTGGTGAAGCGGGCCTTCAGGTCACCGACGTGTCGCAGGTGACCGGGTTTCCGGAAATCATGGACGGCCGGGTCAAGACGCTGCATCCGGCGATCCATGGCGGGCTGCTTGCCATCCGCGACGATGCCGAACATACCGAGGCCATGGCAACGCACGGCATCGCGCCGATCGATCTGGTGGTCGTCAATCTCTATCCGTTCGAATCGGTGGTCGCGAGCGATGCGACATGGGCCGAAGGCGTCGAGAACATCGACATCGGCGGGCCGGCGATGATCCGTGCCTCGGCCAAGAACCACGCCTATGTGGCGGTGGCGACCGACCCGGAGGACTACGCGGAAATCCTCGAGGCGATGGCCGCGCATGACGGCGCGCTGCCGCTCGATCTGCGCAAGCGGCTGGCGGCACGCGCCTTCGCACGCACCGCCGCCTATGACAGCGCCATTGCCGGCTGGTTCAACCGTGAACTCGACATCGCTGCGCCGAGGCATTTCTCGATGGCCGGCAGGCTCGCCAGCGAATTGCGCTATGGCGAGAACCCGCATCAGCGGGCGGGGCTCTATTTGACGGGTGACCGGCGCGCCGGTGTTGCGACCGCCACGCAGCTTCAGGGCAAGCAGCTTTCCTACAACAACATCAACGACACCGACGCCGCCTTTGAACTGGTCAGCGAATTCGATCCGGCGGGACCGGCGGCGGTGGCGATCATCAAGCACGCCAATCCCTGCGGCGTCGCGGCGGCACCCACCCTGGTGGAGGCATGGTCGCGGGCACTCGCCTGCGATCCGGTCTCGGCGTATGGCGGCATCGTCGCGCTGAACCGCGAACTCGACGCGGCGACGGCGCAGGAGATTTCCGCGCTGTTCACCGAGGTCATTATTGCGCCTTCCGTCAGCGAGGAGGCGGCAGCGATTATCGCGGCCAAGAAGAATCTGCGCCTGCTGACCACCGGTGGCCTTGCCGATCCGGCGGCGCCGGGCATCACGGCCAAGACGGTCGCGGGCGGCCTGCTGGTGCAGTCACGCGACGACGGGCTGGTCGAGAACATGGAACTCAAGGTGGTGACGAAACGCGCGCCAAGTGAAGCCGAGCTGGCGGACCTCAAATTCGCCTTCCGCGTCGCCAAGCACGTGAAGTCGAATGCGATCGTCTATGTGAAGGACGGCGCCACGGTGGGCCTCGGGGCGGGCCAGATGAGCCGGGTCGATTCGTCGAGGATCGCCGCGCGCAAGGCGGAGGACGCGGCGAGTGCCGCCGGTGCTGTCGAACCGGCGACGCGTGGCTCCGTCGTCGCGTCCGATGCGTTCTTCCCGTTTGCCGATGGCCTGTTGAGCGCTGTCGAGGCGGGCGCCACGGCGGTGATCCAGCCGGGCGGGTCGGTGCGCGACGACGAGGTGATCGCGGCGGCCGACGAGGCCGGCATCGCCATGGTGTTCACCGGGATGCGCCACTTCCGGCATTGAGCGCCCGTCAGGAGTGAAACTCGACGGTCGCGTATCGTAACAGGTGGTGACTCTCGGATTCGCTTTTACGTTCTGGAGCGGACCGGGATCAGAAGCAGCAGGCCGATCAGGAAGAGGATCAGGATTGGTGCCATGCCGATCCGCTGGCTTTCCGAGAAACCCGTGACGATCGCGATGGAGAGCGGTGCCAGGAAGGCGGTCGCCTTGCCTGACAGCGCGTAGAGGCCGAACGCCTCGCCCATCTTGTCCGGATTGGCCTGATCGACCAGAAGCGGGCGCGATGCCGCCTGCAGCGCGCCGCCGGCCGCGCCGATCAGGCATCCAGCACCATAGAAGATGTTGTTCGGCAGACCCGAATCCACGGCCACTGTCATGAAGAAGATTTCCGTCGGGCTGGTCGAGATGATGAGCGCGCAGGCCACGGCGAGCACCAGAATGCAGGTGATGACCACGCGCTTGGTGCCCGCCCGGTTGTCCACCCAGCCGCCGACAATACAGCCGAACACGCCGGCAACGCTCGCCAGAATGCCGAAGATGCCGAGCTGGATCGTCGACCAGCCGAGGACGCCGCGCGCATAGATGCCGCCGAAGGTGTAGAGCCCGTTCAGGGCGTCGCGGTAGAACATCGAGGCCAGCAGGAAGAACAGCAGGCCGGGGTGGGAGGGAAGCGTGCGGATCGTATGGCCCAGCTCGCGCAGGCTGCGTTTCACAGCACCCTGCGAGCGCTCTTTCTTGAACGCATCGGGCGTGAACAGGAACAGCGGAATGATGAAGATCAGGTACCACAGCGCGGTCCAGGGCCCCGAGGCGCGGTCGCCGTCCTGCGTGGCCGCGTTCAGACCGAGGATCGGATCGATGCCGATCAGCGTCTTGCCGGTTTCCGGGTTGGTGGCCATGGTCAGCAGGATAACCACGAGGCTGATCAGGCCGCCGACATAGCCGAGCGCCCAGGCATTGCCGGACAGCGCGCCTAGCCGTTCGCGCGTGACCAGCCCGGGCATCATGGCGTTGTTGAACACGGCCGAGAATTCGAAGCCGATCAGTGCGACGACGAAAGCGGCAAGCGAGAACAGGACCATGCCGGTATTGGCGTCCGGGGTGACGAACCACAGGGCGCCGGAACCAAGGACGGCGAGCGCGGAGAAGCCTAAAATCCAGGGCTTTCTCGGGCCGGTCGCGTCGGACAGCGCGCCCAGGATCGGGGACAGCAGTGCGACAAGGACGCCGCCGACGGCGGCGGCATAGCCCCACCATTCCTGCCCCTTGACGGCGGACGGTGCGACGAAGGTGGCGAAATAGGGCGCGAAGACGAAGGTGATGATCAGCGTGTGGAAGGGCTGGGCGGCCCAATCGAACAGCATCCAGCCCCAGATGCCCTTGCGGGCGACGCGCGGTGCAGCCGTCTCCCCAACCACCGTTTCGGAAACCATCCAACCCTCCGCGAAACGCCCTCGAATGCGGGCGGACTATGGCAGGCTTTTGTGACATTTGCTACCTGAAGGAAAGCGTCGCACGGGCGGGCGCACGGAGGCAGGCAATGGGCGAACACAAACGCAGGCAGGAAGCCGAACGCAAGGCCGAGGCCGAGCGCATTCTGCGGCAGGTCGCACGCGATACGGAGACGATCGGCACCTCGGCCTTCGCACGTACGACGTCGCGGCTGGCCGATCATTTCCTGGCCCGTGATGCGCCGCAGGACGACCAGATCGAGGTCGTGGGCAAGCGGATCGCGAGGGTGCTGAGCCTGATCTTCTTCGTCGGGCTCGTGATCTATCTGTTCAATGCCTATGTGGTGAACTGATGAACGGAAACAGCGAAGGCCGGCAGGGCGAAAACGCGCGGCCGGCGATCATTTCCATCTCCAGCCATGTGGCGCGCGGCTCGGTCGGCAACCGTGCCATCGTGTTCGCGCTCGAAACGCTGGGCTTTCCGGTGTGGTCGGTCAACACCGTGTCGCTGCCGTTTCATCCCGGGCACGGCAAGGCGACGCGGCTGGTGCCCGATTCGGACGCGTTCGAGGCCTATCTCGACGATCTGGCCGGTTCGCCCTGGATCGGGGAGGTTGGCGGCGTTCTGACCGGTTATATGGGCAATGCCGCGCAGGCGGAGATCACAGGACGGTTCGTCGAGAAATTGAAGGCGCGCAGGTCCGATCTCCTGTCCCTGTGCGACCCGGTGATCGGCGACGAGGGCGGGCTCTACGTGGCCGAGGAAACGGCGGCGGCGATCCGCGATCATTTGCTGACACGCGCCGATGTGGCGACCCCCAATGTGCACGAACTTGCCTGGCTTCGCGGCGAGGCAGTTGTAGAGGACGCGACGGGCGTGGCGCAGACGGCGCGTCGCCTGGGACCGGACAGCGTGGTCGTCACTTCCGCTCCGGCCATGATCCGCGGCCATGTCGGCAATCTGCTGGTGACGCAGAAGCTTGTCGTGATGGCCGAGCATCGCCATGTCGACGGACCGCCGAACGGACCGGGAGACCTGACCGCCGCGCTGGTGCTTGCCCATCTTCTGGCCGGCGAGGAACCGGTGCGCGTGCTGGAAAAGGCGACGGCCTCGGTGTTCGAGATCGTGGCACGGGCGGCCAAACGCGGATCGAGCGAATTGATGCTCGCGGCCGATCGCGACAGCATCGTGCGGCCGATGGCGCTGGTCAATCTGCGCAGCGTGATGGTTCCCGGTACACAAATTCCCGGAAAGCTGGTTCCGGGTCCGGCAGGAAAATGAGCGCCGCGCCGGTGCTCGTTGGTGTGGACGGCTGCAAGGCCGGCTGGATCGCGGTCATCGGCGCGGTCAGCGAGAAATTGCGGGTCGAGGTTTTCGCGCGGTTCGCCCACCTGATTGCCAGCGTGCCCGAGGATGCGATTGTCGCCGTGGACATGCCGATCGGCCTGCCGGCACGGATCGGTGCTGGAGGTCGGGGACCGGAAAAGGCGATCAGGCCGCTGCTTGGCGAGCGACAGTCGAGCGTGTTCTCCATTCCTGCCCGAAGCGCCGTCGAGGCGACCGACTATCGCGCGGCCTGCGAGGCGGCGCTGGCGACGTCAGACCCACCGCGCAAGGTGTCGCGTCAGGCTTTCGGCCTGTTCCCGAAGATACTCGAGATCGACGCGCTGATGACACGCGAGCTGGAACGGCGCGTCTTCGAGGTCCATCCGGAACTTGCCTTCTGGCGGCTCAATGGCGAACGGGCGATGGCACTGCCGAAGAAGATCAGGGGCAGGGTGAACCCGGACGGAATGGCGGAACGAAAGGCGCTGCTCCAAGCCAATGGATTTCCTGCCGAAACCCTTCGGGCCGATCCGCCACGCGGCGCGGCGGAGGACGATCTGCTCGATGCCTGCGCCTGCCACATGATCGCGCGACGGCTTGCGGATGGCGCGGCGAAGCCCTTCCCAGACCCGCCGCTTGCGACCGAGACGGGCGCGCGCATGGCAATCTGGGCCTGAGGCGTAACCCTATTCGTCCGATTTCATGCCGCGAATGAAGGCGGCGCCGACAATCGGTCCTGGCGTGCCGTGCTTCGTGGTCTTCTGCAGGATCAGCGCGCAGGAATCGAAGCCGCGTCGCTGCATGTCGGCGAGCTGGAATTCGGTCTGCAGGGCTCGATCCTTGACCATGCCGATCATCTCGATGTCGCGGACGATGTTGGTGTAGGTGATGCGCTTGCCGCGGTTTTCGCCGCGCTCGACGTCGACCGCTTCGCGATCATTGTAATAGACCATCCACAGGGTCGCGCCCTTCGCCTGCGGGCTCAGCGGAATGCTGACCTTGAGCATGCCGTCATCGGCCGAGGCCTCGATCGGCACCTGCAGGCCTTCGGCGGAGCCGACGAATTTCTTCACCCCGTCCAGCACGGCGTTGCGGCGCGAGCCGACGACATGGGTACGGCCGTTGATCACGGCCTGCGGCGTGTAGATCTGGCGTTCGCCGAAGGAGCGGGCATAGGCGCGCTGGCGTGCCGTGTGTGCCGGATCGCCGAACGTGTCCTTCCAGCCGAGATAGTCCCAGTAGTCGACATGCCAGCCGAGCGCCAGCGTGTCGTCGGAGGTCGAGATTTCATCGAGCAGCCGGTCGGCGGCGGGGCAGGACGAGCAGCCCTGACTGGTGAACAGCTCGACGACGCCCCGCGCCTGACGCACTTCGGCGGCGTTGGCGGTGCCGGTCTGGCCGGTCAGCGGATGAAGCATTGCCGCGACGGCGGCGATGATGAGGAAACGCATGGCGAACTCTTTTCGCTCTGTTGTCCCGGCAAGATAGAAACGGCCGGCTTCAAAAGCGACTCACGATAGGGTGACGGTCAGTTGAGACCGACCGCAAAGGTTGAGAGGATGCACGGGAATTCTGGCCTGGTGATCGACTGCCCGGGCTCGTTTTGAGCACCCTGCGAGCCAAGGAAACCTCACGGTCCCAGCCCGAAAGGACGACGGAGTTGCGGGGGTTCACCCCAAAGACAAAGGCCGCCCCGGTGGGGCGGCCTTCATGTTTGCGAACTTCCGATAGCGCGCTACGCGGCTTCGCGGTTCAAATTGCGCAGCACGTAATGCAGGATGCCGCCGGCGCGGTAATAGTCGAGCTCGTCGAGCGTATCGATGCGCGAGAGCAGCGGCACGTTCTTGACCGATCCGTCGGCGAAGGTGATCTCGGCTTCCATTTCCTGGCGCGGGCTGAGATCGGTGAGGCCCTTGATCGTGACCTGCTCGTCGCCCTTCAGGCCCAGGCTTTGCCAGCTGTTCCCTTCCTGGAAGACCAGTGGCAGGACGCCCATGCCGACCAGGTTGGAGCGGTGGATGCGCTCGAAGGACTGGGCGATGACGGCGCGCACGCCGAGCAGGCGCGTACCCTTGGCCGCCCAGTCGCGCGAGGAGCCGGTGCCGTATTCCTTGCCGGCGAAGATCACCAGCGGAACGTTCTCCTCGGCATAGCGCATGGCCGCGTCGTAGATCGGCATCTGCTCGCCCGAGGGGAAGTGCTTCGTGAAGCCGCCCTCGACACCGTCCAGCATCTGGTTCTTGATGCGGATGTTGGCGAAGGTGCCGCGCATCATCACTTCATGATTGCCGCGCCGCGAGCCGTAGGAGTTGAAGTCGACCGGGCGGACCTGGTGCTCGACCAGATATTTGCCGGCCGGCGTGTCGGCCTTGAACGAGCCCGCCGGGGAGATGTGGTCGGTGGTGATCGAGTCGAGCAGCAGGCCCAGGACGCGGGCGTTGACGACATCGGTGACCGGCTCCGGCTCCATGGTCATGCCCTCGAAATAGGGCGGGTTCTGCACATAGGTCGAGGCCGGGCTCCATTCATAGGTGTCGCCGCCGGTGACCTCGATTTTCTGCCAGCCCGCGTCGCCCTTGAAGACGTCGCCATAACGGCTGGCGAACATTTCCTCGGTGACGGATTCGCGAATGAGATCGGAGATCTCCTTCGAGGATGGCCAGATGTCCTTGAGATAGACCGGGTTGCCGTCCTTGTCCTCGCCCAGCGGCTCGGTGGTGATGTCGATCTTCATCGAGCCGGCGAGCGCATAGGCGACGACGAGCGGCGGCGAGGCGAGATAGTTGGCCCGCACGTCCGGATTGACGCGGCCCTCGAAGTTGCGGTTGCCGGAAAGCACCGAACAGGCAACGAGATTGTTGTCGTTGATGGCTTCGGAGATCTCTTCCGGCAGCGGGCCGGAATTACCGATGCAGGTGGTGCAGCCATAGCCGACGAGGTTGAAGCCCATCGCGTCGAGGTCCGGCGTCAGGCCGGCCTTGTCGAGATAGTCGGTGACGACCTGCGAACCCGGTGCCAGCGAGGTCTTGACCCAGGGTTTCACGGTCAGGCCCTTTTCGCGTGCCTTGCGGGCGAGCAGGCCGGCGCCGATCAGCACCGAGGGATTGGACGTGTTGGTGCATGAGGTGATGGCGGCGATGACCACGTCGCCATCGTCGATGTGGTAGTTCTGGCCGCGCACGGCATAGCGCTTTTCGCGCGGCTGCGCCTGCGAGGCGCCTTCCTCGATGAACTCCGCCTCGGCTTCGCTATTCGGCGGGGTCTTGGGGTCCTTGCCGCCACCCTTGAGCTCGTGCAGCGCCTTGTTGAAGGCCGGCGCGGCATCGGTCAGCGCGACGCGGTCCTGCGGGCGCTTCGGGCCGGCCAGCGAGGGCACGACGGTCGAGATGTCGAGTTCCAGCGTATCGGTGAAGACCGGGTCCGGCGTGTCGTCGGCGCGCCACATGCCCTGCGCCTTGGCATAGGCCTCGACGAGGGCGACGCGGTCTTGCGAGCGGCTGGTGGCGTTGAGATAGGAAATGGTGTCATTGTCGATCGGGAAGAAACCGCAGGTCGCGCCGTATTCGGGCGCCATGTTTGCGATGGTGGCCTGGTCTTCCAGCGAGAGGTTGGAGAGACCCGGGCCGTAGAACTCCACGAACTTGCCGACGACGCCCTTGGCGCGCAGCATCTGCGTCACGGTGAGCACGAGGTCGGTGGCGGTGGTGCCTTCGGGCAGCTTGCCCTCGAGGCGGAAACCGACGACCTGCGGAATCAGCATGGTGACGGGCTGGCCGAGCATGGCGGCCTCGGCCTCGATGCCGCCCACGCCCCAGCCGAGCACGGCAAGGCCGTTGACCATGGTGGTGTGGGAATCGGTGCCGACCAGCGTGTCGGGATAGGCCACCGTCTGGCCGTCGATATCACGGGTCCAGACCGTCTGGGCCAGGTATTCGAGATTGACCTGGTGGCAGATGCCGGTGCCGGGAGGCACGACGCGGAAATTGTCGAAGGCTTCCTGGCCCCATTTCAGGAAGGTGTAGCGCTCGCCATTGCGCTCATATTCGCGCTCGACATTGTGCACGAAGGCGGTCGGGTTGCCGAAATAGTCGACCATGACGGAGTGGTCGATGACGAGGTCGACGGGAACCTGCGGGTTGATCGCGGCGGTGTCGCCGCCCAGCGAAAGCGTCGCGTCGCGCATGGCGGCGAGGTCGACGACGGCGGGTACGCCGGTGAAGTCCTGCATCAGCACGCGGGCGGGACGGTAGGCGATTTCCTTTTCGTCCGAACCCCGGTTCGTCAGCCATGCAGCGACGGCGCGGATGTCATCGGCGGTGACCGAACGGCCATCCTCGAAACGCAGCAGGTTTTCCAGCAGCACCTTCAGCGAGAAGGGCAGGCGGGAAATGCCGTCGAGACCGTTCTTCTCGGCTTCGGTCAGGGAATAATAGACATAGTCCTTGCCGCCCACGGAGAGCGTCTTGCGGCATTTGAAGCTGTCGAGGGAATTGAGCATGTTGCGTGTTCCAATCTCAAACTGGTTCGCTCCGGGAAAGGGGCAAACACCGGCGTCAAGTGAGGAACACGCCTGTAATGCGGGTACGGCCATTTCCGCGTGTCTGCCCGGTACGAAACCGAAAGGATTTTCCCAGAGCATTTGTATGGTGAGGACGTCGCCGACCGCTGGCTCCGTCGCGCCGGTTTATAGTGGCTTTCCAAGGGGGTGTGAATAGGCTGTCTGGAATTTTTCCAATCTGGCCGATGCGCGGAACGTCTCACTTGCGTTGCGGCATCTCCCGTGTTGCCGAGCATGCGGGAATCTGCAACCTTGGCTTGCACAGGGGATTGCCGAAAGGAAAAAGAGATGTGGGGCAAGGGTTTTCTGGTCGCGGCCGTGCTTGTGTGCGCGGCGATCCGGCCCGCCATGGCCGCCGACAGCGGGTGGATTTCGCTGAGCAGGAGCAACGCCTATATCAAGTCTCTGAAGGCAAAGAACGAATTGCCGTTCAAGATCGACTGCCGGAACGACTCCAAAGTCGCTGCGGCATGGAAGCCGGCCGTACGCATCCAGTCTAAGCCAAACAGTTCGAACACCAAGTGGACCATCATTGCGGTCGTCGACACCAAGAACTGGCAGCCCGGCAATCCGTTCGACAAGAACCGGCCGAAATGGCGGCTTGTCTCAAGCAAGACCGTCAAGGGTGGCGCAGGCGGAACAAAATTCCAGTGCAAGCTCTGGCATGCCTAGATCCATCGAAAACCGAAGTGGTTATTTCATGAAATCGATAACTACTGCTCTGATTGCAATATCGCTTGGCGTCAGCCTTGCAACGCCTTCCTTTGCCGGCGACAGCGGCTGGGTCAGCTATCGCAACGTCAAGTCAATCTCACGCACGGCACGTGCAAAGTCCGAGATACCGGTATCGGTAAAATGCCGGAATGGCTCCGCCAACAAGGCGGCGCTCAAGCTCGAAATCCGGGTCACGACCAAACCGAACAGCCAGAAGCGCAACTGGGCCTTGTTCACTGCCGATCTCGACTATCGGCCGGGTGCGAGTCCCGCCGAATGGAGCAACTGGAAAAAGGTCTCGGGTGGGGTCGTCAAGGCACCCGGCAGCGGAAAGGCCGTCCAGTGTTCGCTGTATCACCATAAATCCACTGGCACCGTTTCGGATGGTTCGCCGCCGATCTCGGCGAAAACGAGCAGTGGATTCCGAACCTTGCGGTAGGCTGCAGCCTGTCGAGGCGTCTTTCGGTCTTGCTCAGCCCAGTTCAAGAACCAGCGCGCGGTGGTCCGAGACTTCCGGCTCGGCGACGATCTGGAAGTCGTGCACCGTGACGGCCTCGTTGACCAGCATGTAGTCGGCGAAGCGTGGTGATTTTTCATAATATGAGGTGCGCGTGTCGTCGTGGCCGCGCGTTGTCACGAGATCGGTCAGGCCAAGCCCTGAAAGCGCTTCGAAGGTGAGGCTGCCCGGCAGTACGTTGAAATCGCCGCACACGACCAGCTTCTCGCCTTCGCGCCACACCTGCATGATCAGTTCCACCAGTCTTTCGGCCTGCGTCGCGCGCGGCGGCGAATCCTCCTTGCCGGCGAAATCGCGCAGGCCATGCATGTGCGCCACCGTGACCGGGCACTCCAGTTCGAAATCGAACAGACGAACGGCATGGGCATTGCGCGAACGCGGATGCTCGCCGAAACCGTCGGGCGAAAAATCGCCATGGACGAAATCGTGCGACTGACCGATGACCGGCAGGTTCGCGCGCACATAGGTGGCGAGGCCCCATTGCGAAGAGACCGGCCTGTCTCCGTCGTACAGATCGCCGCGCGCGGCGGGGCAGAAGAAGGCACAATGGCCCGGCAGGGCTTCGGCCATTTCGGCGAACAGATTCGCGCGCTGCGGCAATTGCATGCCGTCGTCGCGATAGTCGAGCCAGTCGCGGTCCGTTGCCGGCGCATGGACGACCTCCTGGATGCAGGCGATGTCGGGATCGGCCTCGGCGAGATACCGGATCAGCGGTTCGTGGAGCCTGCCGCCCCAGGCATTGAGGGAGAGAATGCGCATGGATTCTGTGTAGCGGGTTGGCGTCGATGGTGAAACCGCGGGGTGACGACGCTTCCCCTTTCATGCACAAGCCGCTAGGGAAGTTCCATGCAGCTTGTCGCCGAGAAGCTTGCCGTCGATCGCGGCGAGCGGAGAATCTTCAAGGGTCTGTCGCTTTCGGTTTCCGCCGGAACGGCGATGGTCGTCACAGGGCCGAATGGTGCGGGCAAGTCGACGCTGATCAAGGCGATCGCCGGATTCCTCGAGCCGGCAGAGGGCACGATCCGGCTGGATGGCCTGGAGGGCGAGGACACTGAACGGCCGCTCGCCGAGTATTGTCACTATCTGGCGCATGACAATGCCCTGAAGAGCCAGCTCACCGTCGCCGAAAATCTGTCGTTCTGGCAGCGTTTTCTCGGCGCGCCGCATGCAAGTGTGGACGAGGCGCTGGAACGGGTCGGACTGCCAGGCGTCGGCGCTCTGCCGGCCGGCTATCTTTCGGCCGGGCAGAAGCGGCGGGTCGCCATCGCACGGCTTCTGGTGACGCATCGCCCCGTCTGGCTGGTGGACGAGCCGACCGCTGCGCTCGACAAGGCATCCGAGGCGCGTTTCGCCGAACTGGCGACGGCACATGTCGCGGCGGGCGGCATTCTCGTCGCCGCGACGCATCAGGCACTGGGGATCAAGGATGCGCAGACGCTGCATCTGGACAAGCCGGTCGCGGGCGGTGCTTTCGGGGTTGCCGGAGAGATGCCGGCATGATGGCGCTGTTCGCCCGCGAACTGAAACTGGCGATGCGCGTCGGCGCGGGCGCGATGACGGGCGTGCTGTTCTTTCTGGCCGTCGTCACCGTGGTGCCCTTCGCCGTCGGGCCGGACCTCAACCTGCTGGCGCGGATCGGCCCGGCCGTGCTGTGGATCGGTGCGCTGCTCGCCAGCCTTCTGGGTCTCGACCGGCTGTTCCAGCAGGACCGCGAGGACGGGTCGCTGGCGATCCTGATGATGAGCGAGCATCCGGCCGCGCTGATCGTCTTCGTCAAATGCCTGGCGCACTGGGCGGCGACGGGCCTGCCGCTGATCATCGCCGCGCCCGTGTTCGGCCTGTTCCTCAACATGCCGCCCGTCGCGATCGCCGCGACGGTGGCGACGCTGGCCGTGGGCACGCCGGCGATCACCTTCATCGGCGCGGTTGGCGCGGCGGTGACCGTCAGTCTCGCGCGCGGCGGGCTGATCATCGCCATTCTGGTGTTGCCGCTGGTGCTGCCCTCGCTGATCTTCGGCGTGGCGGCGAGTTATGGCGCGGTGGAGGATCCCGCGCCGTTCACACAGCCCTTCGTCATGCTGAGCGCGATCACCCTGTTTCTGGGCGTGCTCGGGCCGCTGGCGGCCGGCTTCGCGCTCAAACATGCCGTGGATTGATCGTGGCCGGTGCCGGTGACCTCCACCCCTAACCCCTCCCCACTCCCCACAAACAAGGGGGAGGGGGATCGATGCGCGGCGTTCCTGCCTCTCCCTTGAGGGGAGGCGGGCGAGGCCAAACGTAGAGCAGGCTGAGCCGGTGGGGGCGTTGAGTTGGCAGGGAATAACCGGATCAACCGACTGATAGCGGACCGGGTGAACGTTGCCCAGAAACCGGGGCGCTCGCGTGACATGCGTCACAACACCCGCCCGGGCTGCGCCTTGTCCGATTGCCATCGACCGGCACCGGCTCTAGATTGCAGCCAATGAGCGATATCAGCGCCAAATCCCAACGGGCCGGTTCCATCTGGGACTATGCCAATCCGACCCGGTTTCTCGGACTTGCCAATGCGGTCCTGCCCTGGCTTGCCGGGCTGACGGTGCTCGCCTTCGCCATCGGACTTTATCTCAGCTTCATCGCACCGGAAGACTATCAGCAGGGCCGGTCCGTGCTGATCATGTTCATCCACGTGCCGGCGGCCTGGCTGGCCATGATGTGCTAT
>JBHIWX010000049.1:0-31201 GCA_041987205.1 Rhizobiaceae bacterium
ACCGACCGCCTATAACCGCGCACGTTTTCAAGGGAGCTTCCGGCCGGAACGCCTCCCCTGCGCCCAGGTAGCTCAGTTGGTAGAGCAGCGGATTGAAAATCCGCGTGTCGGTGGTTCGAATCCGCCCCTGGGCACCATTTCTTGGACATCGGTACGCTGCATGGAATTCGGGTGGGCATAGTCCGCCGTTCGGGCAAGCGCCAAACCGATGATGGTTCGGCACGGCATCTCCGACGTCTGCATCCTTTGTCGCCTGACGGGCGAAGGGGTTGTGCTTCGAATGACAGTTCGGCACTCGATGCGGTCCCCGACTTGCTTCCCCCCGGCGATTCGGTCAGCATTCCGGACGAACCGAACGGGAGTGCATCTTCATGCCGGCACAGGGCAGCAAGCTCGACGACGCGGCGCGCGCCGGCTGGCTTTATTACGTCGCCGGCAACACCCAGGACCAGATCGCCTCCAAGCTCGGCGTTTCACGCCAGTCTGCCCAGCGCCTGGTATCGCTCGCCGTTTCCGAAGGCCTGGTCAAGGTCCGCATCGATCATCCCATCGCCAACTGCCTCGACCTGTCGCAGCGCTTGCGTGAGCGCTTCGACCTTGATTATTGCGAGGTGGTGCCGAGCGATCCGGGATCGGATTCGACCACGCTGGGCGTCGCCGAGGCGACGGCAGGCGAAATGGAAAAATGGCTGAGGCGCGCCGAACCGGCCGTGCTTGCGGTCGGCACCGGCCGCACGCTCAAGGCTGCCGTGGAATGCCTGCCCCGCATCGACTGCCCGCAGCATCGCATCGTCTCGCTGACGGGCAACATCTCGCCCGACGGGTCGGCCGCCTACTACAACGTCGTCTTCACGCTCGCCGACAAGATCGACGCGCGGTCCTTTCCGATGCCGCTGCCCGTCATCGCATCCTCTGCGGCGGAGCGCGAAATGCTGCAGGCCCAGGCCATGGTCCGGCCCACGCTGGAACTTGCCGCGCGCGCCGACGTCACCTTCGTCGGCATCGGCGAACTCGGCCGCGATGCTCCGCTCTGCGTCGACGGCTTCCTGACGCCTGAAGAAATGGACGGCCTGACCGGGGCCGGCGCGGTTGGCGAGATTGTCGGCTGGATCTTCGATGCCGAGGGCCGGCTGCTGCGCGACGACATCAACGAACGGGTGGCGTCCGCCCCGCTGCCCTCCGTCGAGACCGGCCGGATCATCGCTTCCGCCATGGGCAGGAAGAAACTGCCTGCCGTGCGCGCGGCCATTCGCGGCCGGCTCGTCAACGGCTTGATCACCGATGAGCGCACAGCCGAGGCACTCCTCAACTAATTGATCTTCAAGAACTATCGAAGGCGTGCGTGATTTCCTGCTGCGCCGCAGCGAGGAATCCGAATTGACTTGCATCGCAATTTGTGAGCAATTGCCCGTGCAATAGGCATATGCTCATGCATGTGCTTGAATCGACGACTGGGAGGAAATCATGAAATTCACGACCATGCTCCTTGGAGCGGGATCGCTTCTTGCGCTCAGCCTGAGCGCAGGCGCCGAGACCATCACCATTGCCACCGTGAACAACGGCCAGATGATCCAGATGCAGCGGCTGACGGACGACTTCTCGGCCAAATATCCCGACATCGAACTCGAATGGGTCACGCTGGAGGAGAACGTCCTGCGCCAGCGCGTCACCCAGGACATCGCCACCAAGGGTGGCCAGTTCGACGTCATGACCATCGGCACCTACGAGGTTCCGATCTGGGCCAAGCAGGACTGGCTGGTGCCGCTCGACTTCGGCGCCGACTACGACATGGACGATCTGCTGCCCGCCATTCGCGGCGGCCTGTCCATGGACGGCAAGCTGTTCGCCGCGCCCTTCTACGGCGAATCCTCCATGGTCATGTACCGCAAGGACCTGATGGAGAAGGCCGGCCTCGAAATGCCCGATGCGCCGAGCTGGGATTTCATCAAGCAGGCCGCGGCCGCGATGACCGACAAGGAAAACGAGGTCTACGGCATCTGTCTGCGCGGCAAGGCCGGCTGGGGCGAGAACATGGCGTTCCTGAGCGCCATGGCGAATTCGTTCGGCGCGCGCTGGTTCGACGAGGACTGGAAGCCGCAGTTCGACAGCGAGGCATGGGCCAACACCATCAATTTCTACATGGACCTGATGAACGAGTCCGGCCCTCCGGGAGCCTCGACCAACGGCTTCAACGAGAACCTGTCGCTGTTCCAGCAGGGCAAGTGCGGCATGTGGATCGACGCCACCGTCGCCGCCTCCTTCGTGACCAATCCCGATGAATCGACGGTCGCCGACAAGGTCGGCTTCGCGCTCGCGCCCGACAACGGCCTCGGCCGTCGCGGCAACTGGCTGTGGGCATGGTCGCTCGCCGTTCCCGCCGGTTCCGATGCGACCGACGCCGCCAAGAAGTTCGTCGCCTGGGCGACCTCGAAGGACTATCTGGCGCTCGTCGCGGAGAAGGAAGGCTGGGCCAACGTGCCTCCCGGCACCCGCACTTCGCTGTACGAAAACCCGGAATACCAGAAGGCGGCGCCCTTCGCGGAAATGACCCTCAACTCGATCAACGCGGCCGACCCGACCAATCCGACGGTCGACCCCGTGCCCTATACCGGCGTGCAGTTCGTGGCGATCCCCGAATTCGCCGGCATCGGCACCTCGGTCGGGCAGGAAATCTCCGCGGCCCTCGCCGGCCAGCAATCCGTGGAGCAGGCGCTTGAGAAGGCGCAGGCGCTCACGGTCGACGAAATGGAAGCCGCAGGCTACTGAGGCTGCCTCCCGACCCGGGGACGGCGCGCAAGCCGCCGCCCCCGGGTTTCCACCCTAATAATTCAGGCGAGTTCTTGTTTCCGCCGGGCAAACCCGCCCGGCCCTGAGGGAGACGCGTCATGGCGACACGACAGTCCCGTTCCGCCGCACGTCTGATGATGGCGCCGGCAGTGATCCTGCTTCTGGGCTGGATGCTGGTGCCGCTCCTGATGACGCTCTATTTCTCCTTCAAGAAATATCTGCCGCTGCGCGGCGGCGACCTCGGCTGGGTCGGCTTCGAGAACTTCACCCGCTTTGTCACCTCGAGCACCTTCTGGCCCTCCGTCCAGGCGACGCTCCTGATGGTCGGCGGCGTCCTTGTCATCACCGTCATCCTGGGTATCCTGCTCGCCATCCTGCTCGATCAGCCGATGTGGGGGCAGGGTGTCGTGCGAATCCTCGTCATCGCACCCTTCTTCGTCATGCCGACCGTTTCCGCGCTGGTCTGGAAGAACATGTTCATGGACCCGGTCAACGGCCTGCTCGCGCATGTCTGGAAATTCTTCGGCGCGGCGCCAGTCGAATGGCTCAGCCAGGCGCCGCTATCCTCGATCATCCTGATCGTCTCGTGGCAATGGCTGCCCTTCGCGACGCTGATCCTGCTGACCGCGATCCAGTCGCTCGACAGCGAACAGCTCGAGGCCGCCGAGATGGACGGCGCGCCGGTGCTGTCGCGCTTCTATCACATAGTGCTGCCGCACCTTGCCCGCGCGATCACCGTGGTGGTGTTGATCCAGACGATCTTCCTGCTGTCGATCTTCGCCGAGATATTCGTCACCACGCAGGGTTCCTTCGGCACCCGCACGCTGACCTATCTGATCTACCAGCGCGTGCTCGAAAGCCAGAATGTCGGCCTCGGCTCGGCCGGCGGCGTCTACGCAATCATCCTTGCCAACATCGTCGCGATCTTCCTGATGCGCATCGTCGGCAAGAATCTGGACGCGTGAGGAGACACTGACATGGCCCGCGCCGTCACCCCGCAACGCAAGACCGTCAACACCATCGTCGCCTGGGCGATCGGCCTGCTGATTTTCTTCCCGATCCTGTGGACGATCCTGACCAGCTTCAAGACGGAGGCGCAGGCGATCTCCGACCCGCCGGCCTTCCTGTTCTTCGACTGGACGCTGGAGAACTATGCCGTCGTGCAGGAGCGCTCGGACTATCTGCGCTATCTCTGGAACTCGGTAATCATCGCTGGCGGCTCGACCCTGCTCGGTGTCATCATCGCCGTCCCGGCCGCATGGTCCATGGCGTTCGTGCCCGGCAAGCGCACGAAGGACATCCTGATGTGGATGCTCTCGACCAAGATGCTGCCGGCCGTCGGCGTCCTCTACCCGATCTACCTGATCTTCATCCGGCTCGGCCTGCTCGATACAAGGATTGGCCTCGTCGTGGTGCTGATGCTGATCAACCTGCCGATCATCGTCTGGATGCTCTACACCTATTTCAAGGAAATCCCCGGCGAGATTCTCGAGGCCGCCCGCATGGACGGTGCGACGCTCCGCGACGAGATCATCCATGTGCTGACGCCGATGGCGGTGCCGGGCATCGCCTCGACCATCCTGCTGAACATCATCCTTGCCTGGAACGAGGCGTTCTGGACGCTCAACCTGACGGCCGCCAAGGCGGCGCCGCTGACGGCCTTCATTGCTTCCTATTCCAGCCCGGAAGGCCTGTTCTACGCCAAGCTGAGTGCGGCCTCGACCATGGCGATCGCACCCATTTTGATCCTCGGCTGGTTCAGCCAGAAGCAACTCGTACGCGGCCTCACCTTCGGTGCAGTGAAGTAGGGCAACGCGGTCAAACAGGGGAGGGGCCGTCATGGGCGCCATTCATCTCAAGCAGGTCGTCAAGCGTTTCGGCGATGTCGAGGTCATCCCTCCGCTCGATCTCCAGATCGAGGACGGCGAGTTCGTCGTCTTCGTTGGCCCGTCGGGCTGCGGCAAGTCGACCCTGCTGCGCCTGATCGCGGGCCTGGAGGACGTCACCTCCGGCACGATCGAGATCGACGGGGTCGACGCCACTTCGCTGGCGCCCGCCAGACGCCGTCTTGCCATGGTGTTCCAGTCCTATGCGCTCTACCCGCACATGACCGTCTACAAGAACATCGCCTTCCCGCTGAAGATGGCAAAGGTCGATCGCGAAACCATCGACAAGAAGGTGCGGGATGCGGCGAAGGTGCTGAACCTGACCGAATATCTCGACCGCCGTCCCGGCCAATTGTCGGGCGGCCAGCGCCAGCGCGTCGCCATCGGACGCGCCATCGTGCGCGAACCGGAGGCCTTCCTGTTCGACGAACCGCTGTCGAACCTCGATGCGGCGTTGCGTGTCAACATGCGCCTCGAGATCTCCGAACTGCACCACCAGCTCGCGACGACCATGATCTACGTCACCCATGACCAGGTCGAGGCGATGACCATGGCCGACAAGATCGTGGTGCTCAATCGCGGCAATATCGAGCAGGTCGGTTCCCCGCTGGAGCTGTATCGCAATCCGAAGAATGCCTTCGTCGCCGGGTTCATCGGCTCGCCGAAGATGAACCTCATCGAGGGCCCGACCGCCGAGAAGCACAAGGCTGCGATGATCGGCGTACGTCCCGAACATATCGACCTGTCCACGAGCGGCGGTGCCTGGCCGGGCACGGTCCATGTCTCGGAACATCTGGGCGCCGACACCTTCCTGCATGTCGATGTCGATGGCGTCGGAACATTGACCGTGCGCGCGGACGGCGAATTCCCGGTCAAGTACGGCGACAGGGTTTCGCTCACGCCGCAGGCCGACAAGATCCACCGTTTCGACGCGTCCGGGCTCGCGATCTGATGCCGGTTCCGTTGCACGGCGATCCGGCAGGCTGACCCGGACGGACATGCCCATGGATGCCCGCCCGCCCGTCAGGCTGAACCGCGCCAACCTTTCCCGCCTGAAAGGCAGGGTCGACCTGCCGCGCTACGATCCGGCGCGGCTGTCGCCCGGCATTGTCCATTTCGGCGTCGGCAATTTTCATCGCGCCCATCAGGCGGCCTATCTCGACGATTTGTTCAATGCCAATGCCGCGACCGGTCATGACTTCGACTGGGGCATCGTCGGTGCCGGCGTGTTCGCCTCCGAGGCCGCCGTCCGCGACATCCTCATGCGCCAGGATTTCCTGACGACGCTCGTCGAACAGTCCGCCGTGCAGAGCCTCGCGCACGTTACCGCGCCGATGACAGGCTATGTCGAGCCGGGCAATGGCAAGGCGATTGTAGACCAGCTTGCCGATCCCGCGATCCGCATCGTCTCGCTGACGATCACCGAGGGCGGCTATTTCATCGATGCCGCGACCGGCATCTTCAATCCCGACCATGAGGCGATCGTCGCCGACGGGCGCGAGCCCGAAGCGCCGAAGACCGTGTTCGGCCTGATCGTGGCCGCGTTGAAACGCCGCCGGGCGGAAGGTGTCGATCCCTTCACCGTCATGTCCTGTGACAACATCCCCCACAATGGCGTGGTCGCCCGCAACGCCGTCATCGGCACCGCACGCCGCTCCGATGCCTCGCTGGCCGACTGGATCGGCGGCGAGGTCGCCTTCCCGAACGGCATGGTCGACCGCATCACGCCGGCCACCGCCGACCGCGAACGCCGCATCTGCGCCGGTGAGTTTGGTGTCGAGGATGCCTGGCCGGTCTTCTGCGAGGACTTCCGCCAATGGGTGCTGGAAGATGATTTTCCTGCTGGCCGGCCCCGGCTGGAAGAGGTCGGCGTGCAGTTCGTGCCCGACGTGACGCCCTACGAGAACATGAAGATCCGCATCCTCAATGGCGGTCACGCGATCATCGCCTATCCGGCCGGGCTGATGGGCATCGAGTTCGCGCACGAAGCGATGGGCGACCCGCTTGTGACCGCCTTTCTGGAAAAGGTCGAGGGAGAGGAGATCCTGCCCTTCGTGCCGCCGGTGCCGGATACCGATCTGGACGCATATTACGCGCGGGTGAAGGAGCGCTTCGCCAATCCCAAGATCGCCGACACCGTGCGCCGGCTGTGCCTCGACGGCTCCAACCGCCAGCCGAAATTCATCATCCCGTCCATCGCCGACGCGCTGGCGCGCGGGGCGGACGTCTCCGGCCTGGCGCTCGCCTCGGCCTTGTGGTGCCGCTATTGCTACGGCATGACCGATGCCGGCGACCCCATCGAACCGAACGATCCGAACTGGCAGCGGCTGAACACGCGCGCGCAGCTCGCCCGGGACGAACCGGGCGCCTGGCTGGAGATGACCGACATCTATGGCGCGGTGGGACAGGCACCGCCGTTCCGACAGGCTTTTGCGCGCTGGCTGCACTTGATATGGTCGGAGGGAACCGGCGCCACGCTGAAGCGCTATCTCGCGGACTAGCCGCAATTCATCGCGGGACGGGCAATTCACGTTCCGGCAGGACAGATTCCCGATCCCCGTCTCTTGAAGACCCACTGACCGAAAGCGTTCGATGGCAGCCACCCCGCAACTCGTGATCTTCGATTGTGACGGCGTGCTGGTCGACAGCGAAACCATCTCGGTCGACGAGTTGCGCATCATGGTCGCCGAAGCCGGCGGAACGCTCGGCGAGGACGACGCCTATCTGCGCTTTCTCGGGCGGTCGACGGCGTCGATTGCGCAAATCCTCGCCGACGATTTCGACCTTTCCGTCGGTACCGGCGATCTTGAAGCCATGCGCCGGCGCCTGTTCGCCCGCTTCGAGGCGGAACTCCAACCCATCGCGGGCGTGGCCGGGGCGATCGACCGGATCGGCGTACCGGTCTGCGTCGCGTCCTCCAGCCAGCCCGACCGCATCCGCCTGTCGCTCGGCGTGACCGGACTGCTGGAACGGTTCGAGCCACATGTCTTCAGTTCGACCGCGGTCGAGGTGGGCAAACCCGCGCCGGACCTGTTCCTGCACGCCGCCGCCGTGATGGGCGCGGAGCCATCCGCCTGTATCGTCATCGAGGACAGTCCCGCCGGGGTCGAGGCGGCACGGCGTGCCGGCATGACCGTGCTCGGCTTTGTCGGCGGTGCCCATGCCCGTCCCGGAAGGCTGCGCGAAACACTGGCCGGTCTTGCGCCCGACGCGGTATTCGACGACATGGCCGCGCTGCCCGGCCTTCTCACCGCGCATGGCGTACCGTCGCGCGAACCCGGCGTTGCCGCGCCGGCGGTCCCGCTACGCAGGGCAAGCGCCGGGGACCGCGATCTGGTCTGTGCCGTCGATGCCGGCACCCAGAGTGTCCGTGCCGGCATTTTCGATACCGCCGGCAACATGCTGGCCCGCGCCGAATGCCCGATCTCGCTCACCTGGCCGCAGAGCGACCACGCCGAGCACGATTCGGAGGATATCTGGACAGCTACCTGTGCCGCGGTGCGTTCGGCACGCGGCAAGGCGGGCGTAGAGCCGGAGCGCATCGCCGCGATCGCCTTCGATGCGACCTGTTCGCTGGTCGTGCGGGACGCGCAGGGTGGCCAGCTCACCGTCTCGACGACGGGTGACAAGCGTCGCGACACCATCGCATGGCTCGACCATCGCGCGGTCGCCGAAGCCGGGGAGGTGACGGCGACCGGCCACAAGGTGCTCGACCATGTCGGCGGCATCATGTCGCCGGAAATGCAGGTTCCCAAACTGCTCTGGCTGAAGCGCCATTTGCCGGAAAGCTGGTCCCGCCTCGGCCATTGCTTCGACCTGTCGGATTTCCTCGTCTGGCGGGCGAGCGGCAGTCCGGCGCGTTCGCAATGCACGCTGACGGCCAAATGGACCTATCTCGCCGGCGATGGCGGCTGGCAGGACGATTTTCTTGCCGGGATAGGCCTGGAGGATCTGCTCGACCGGGCGAACCTGCCGCGTGAGGCGAGCCCGGTCGGCTCGGCCTGCGGTCGGCTCACCCCCGAGGCGGCCAGCGCGCTCGGCCTGACGCGCGACTGTGTCGTCGCCACCGGCATGATCGACGCCTTCGCCGGGACGCTCGGTTCCATCGGCGGCCTTTCCGAAGGGACGGTCGGCCGCCACGCCGCGCTGGTGGCCGGCACGTCGAGCTGCATCATGGGCCTTGCCGACAGGCCGGCGCAGGTGCCCGGTGTCTGGGGCCCCTATTTTGGCGCCGTACTGCCCGGCCGATGGGTCTGGGAGGGTGGCCAGTCGGCCACGGGCGGCCTGCTGGACCTCGTCATCGCGATGTTCGGCAATGGTCGCGAGGCCGATCAACGCACCCACCGCGACATCATTCGCCGCATCGGCGAACTGCGCCTTGCGGAAGGCCAGAGTTTCGCAAGCGACATCCATGTCCTGCCGGATTTCCACGGCAATCGTTCGCCCTTCGCCGACCCGCACGCTAGGGGCATCATCACCGGCCTGACGCTGGACCGGTCCTTCGACAATCTGTGCAGGGTCTATTGGCGGGCCGCGCTGGGCATCGCGCTCGGCGTGCGGCAGATCGCCGGTCATCTGAAGGAGCACGGACTGCCGGTCGACACGCTGCATGTCGTTGGCGGCCATCGCTGGAATCCGCTGCTGATGGAACTTTATGCCGACGCCACCGGTTTGAACATATGCGAACCCAGAACCGGCGACGCGGTGCTGCTCGGCACGGCGATGCTGGCGGCCAGCGCCGGCGGTCTTCATGCCGATCTGCCCGCCGCCTGCGCCGCCATGGCACCCCCGGGGGTCATCCGCCAGCCGGACCCGGATCGCACCTATGACCGCGACTACGACATGTTCCTGTCGCTGCAGGCGCTGGGCCGTCAATCAGCCGGCTGAAGCATTTGCGGTTTTCCCCGTTTCGGTTCATGTAGGGCCCTGGCCCGCACTGTTGGATTCTCAGGAGGTTTTCGTGTCGGACAGGCTTGTCGATGTCTTCATCATCGGCGGAGGCATCAATGGCTGTGGCATCGCGCGCGATGCCGCCGGTCGCGGCTATTCGGTCATGCTGGCCGAGCAGGGCGATCTCGCCTCCGGAACGTCCTCGGCTTCGACCAAGCTCGTCCATGGCGGCCTGCGCTATCTCGAGCATTACGAATTCGGACTGGTGCGCGAGGCGCTGACCGAGCGCGAGGTCCTGCTTCGCGCCGCGCCGCATGTGATCTGGCCGCTTCGCCTCGTCCTGCCCCATCACCGGCAATTGCGGCCGGCATGGCTGATCCGCCTCGGACTGTTCCTCTACGATCATATCGGTGGCCGCAAACTGCTGCCGCCCACCCGGATGCTCGACCTGAGAAACGACGAGGCCGGCAAGGTACTGAAGCCGCAATTCGTCAAGGCGTTCGAGTTTTCCGATTGCTGGGCAAATGATGCCAGGCTGGTCGTGTTCAACGCCCTCGACGCGGCAGACCGCGGTGCCATCGTGCGCACCCGAACCCGCGTCGTCTCCGCCAGACGCGAGGACGGCGTGTGGCACGTCGAAACCGAACAGATCGATACCGGCGAACGCAGCACCACGACGGCGCGCCTGCTGATCAATGCCGCCGGTCCGTGGATCGACCATGTCCTTGGCAATGCGCTGGGCCGCAACGACGCGCACAATGTTCGGCTGGTCAAGGGCAGCCACATCGTGATCAAGCGCAAATTCGCGCATGAGCGCGCTTATTTCTTCCAGAATGCCGATGGCCGCATCTTCTTTGCCATTCCCTACGAGGACGACTTCACCCTGATCGGCACCACGGATCTCGACTTCGAGGGCAGCCTCGACAGGATCGAGATCGCCGACAGCGAGATCGACTATTTGTGCGAGGGTGCCAGCGAGTATTTCCGCGAACCGGTCACGCGCGACGACATCGTCTGGACCTATTCGGGCGTGCGCCCTCTGTTCGACGACGGTGCGAGCAAGGCGCAGGAGACCACGCGCGAACATGTCATCAGGACCGAGGGCGACAAGGCCGTCGGCGTGCTCGTCAACATCTTCGGCGGCAAGATCACGGTCTATCGCCGGCTCGCCGAGGAAGTGCTGGAGCATGTCGAGGGAGTGCTGGGCGCGCGTGGCAAACCGTGGACCGCCGACGCGCCGCTGCCCGGCGGTGACTTCCCGCCGGACGGCTACGAATCGTTGGTCGCGGATTTGTGCCGGGACTATCCGTTCATCGAGAAAACGCATGCCAGAAGGCTCGTGCGCCAGCACGGCACGCGAGCGCGGAAAATCCTTGGGGAGGCGAAATCGATTGCCGACCTCGGCCGCCATTTCGGCGCCGATCTTTACGCCGCCGAGGTTGATTTCCTCATGCGCGAGGAATGGGCCGTCACCGCCGCCGACGTGCTCTGGCGGCGCACCAAGCGTGGCCTGCGATTGACGCGCGAGGAAGTCGAAAGCCTGGATGGCTGGATGCGCGAACGGGCGCTGACGACTCACTGAGCGCGTGACAGCCTAACGTTTGTCGACGCGTGTCGCCTTGCCGCGATAGGCGGCGAGCAGTTCGGGATCGATGTCCTCTTCCGAATAGACGCCGAGCAGGATGCCCCTCGTCATCGAGCTGCCCTCGCGCATCGACAGGATGCGTGCGTCGGACACGGTCGTGCGCTGTGACATGCGCAGCGACCAGTCGTGCAAATGGGCGTACATCGCCTCGATCACCTCGCCATGTTCCGCGCTTGCGCCGAGGTCGACCAGTTCGCCCGGATCGTTTTCGAGGTCGAACAGCATCGGCCTGAACCCGCCCTCGGCATGGATCATTTTCCAGCGCTGCGTCACCACCATGAACAGCCGCGCATCGCGCGGCGCAACCTCCAGCGCGCGCGCCGCCTGCGTCGGCGAATAATCGTATTCGCTGATCGCATACTCCCGCCAGTCGCCCGGCATTTCGCCATGCAGGATAGGCACCAGCGAACGCCCTTCAAGAATGTGGTCCGGCACGTCCGCGCCGATCGCCTCCATGAAGGTTGGCGCCAGGTCGATCGCCTCGACCAGCGTGTCGCAAACGCTGCCGCGCATGGCGTCTGCCTCGGACCGCGGATCGTAGACGATCAGCGGCACCCTGACGGAGCAGTCGTGGAACAGTTCCTTTTCCCCGAGCCAGTGGTCGCCCAGATAGTCGCCATGGTCGGAGGTCAGCACGATCAGCGTGTCTTCCATGCGGCCGGTTTCCTCCAGATGGGCGAACAGCCGTCCCATCTGGTCGTCGCATTGCCTGATCAGGCCCATATAGGCGGGGATCACCGCCTCGCGCACCTCGTCGCGGGCGAAGGCCGAACCAACCATGCCCTCCATGAATTTTCCGAACACGGGATGCGGGTTCGCCCGTTCGCTTTCGTCGCGCACCGGCGCCTGGATATCTCCGTTTCCGTACAAGTCGTGATAGGGCGCCGGCACGATATAGGGCCAGTGCGGCTTGATGTAGGAAAGGTGGCACAGCCAGGGCTCGGCCGCTTCTTCGCTGTCCAGGAAATCGATCGCCTGCGAGGTCAGCCAGGGCGTCTCGCTGTCCTCCTCGGCGATGTTGGCCGGCAGCGGCGCGTTCTTCATCAGCCATCCGCTGGCAATGTTGCCGTCCGCGTCGACCCCGGCATTGGCGTTGCTGGCCCACGGGTTTGCGTTCCCATAGCCCTTGCGCGCCAGATATTCGTTATAGGGCGAACGCCGCGTGTCGTAGAAACCATCCCGGCCCTGCGCCCACAGCCCGTCATCGCGCGTATGCACATCGAAACCGCATTCGGAAACTCGCGCGCCGATCACCGAATCGTGCGAGATGCCGAGCCGGTCCATGCCTTCGTCGTCGACCTTCATGTGGGTCTTGCCGATCAGCCAGCTCGCGACGCCCTGCGCGCGCAAATGATCGCCCAGCGTCATCTCGCCGACCTTCAGCGGGAAATTGTTCCACGCCGCGCCGTGGCTGGAGACATAGCGCCCCGTATAGAAGCTCATGCGCGAGGCGCCGCAGATCGTCGACTGCACATAGGCCCGCGAAAACCGCACGCCCTTTGCCGCGAGCCTGTCGATATGCGGCGTTTCGAGATGCGGATGGCCGGCACAGCCCAGATAGTCGAACCGCAACTGGTCGAACATGATGAAGAGGATGTTGCGGATCTTGGAAGTCATGCGTTCACACGGGTCATTTGCATTGTCACCAGGCTGGCGCGGCCTTTCAATCCAGGACGTCGCGGACCCGCCCGGCATGTCGAAAAACGGCCGCCCCCGTATCGGCGGAGGCGGCCGCCCGGTTTCGTCTTATCCTATTTCGAGGCTTCGGGAATTTCGATCCCGACTTCCTCGTAATAGCGCAGCGCACCCGGGTGCAGCTTCATGCCCCCGTCGGCGACGCCGTATTCCATGGTGATGTCCTTCATCCACGGATTGTCCTTCATCGCCTCGGCGTGCTTCTCCCAATACGCCTTGGTGATGCGATAGACGAGGTCCTCGTCAAGATCGGCCCTGGCCGAAACGCCGACGGCCGCGCCGAGGGTGTAGACATCGTCGGTGTTGACCACGCCCTTGCCGTAAATGCCGGTCGGGATAATGCCCAACTCCTCGCCCTGGACCTTGGTGAAGTCCTGCGCCGCCTTGTTGGCCTCGAACTCCTCCTTTGAAAGGCCGAGCAGGCGCAGTTTCGAGGTCAGCGCGAGCTGTTCGAGCTGCGGGAAGGGCGCGATGCCGGAGATCACGTAGACGTCGAACTGCCGGTCCTGGAAGCCTTGGAAGGCCGAGGACCAGCTCGCCTTGACGTTCTCGTAATCCTCGTCGGGCTTGTAGCCGGTCAGGATGTTGACCCAGGTATTGGCCGCCGCCCATGCGCCGCCGCCCGGAGGTCCGAGGAACACCTTCTTGCCCTTGATGTCGGCGGGTTTTTCCATGCCGTCATCGGCATAGGTCACGATGTGATACTGGCCGAGCGGAAACCAGAAGACGAGGCGAAGGTTTTCCGCAAGCTCGGGCGCGTTGCCGAGCTTCTTGTACATCACCGTGCCGGACTTCATGAAATTGTAGACGGTGGGCGAGGTCATGCACATGTCGAGCTTGCCCTCGGCCAGTTCGATCATGTGCTTGGTCGCCGCGCCCGTGGCGTCCACCTGGATGTTCACGTCGTCCAGCGCCTGGTTCACCATGGTCGCCATCGTGGTCATGGCCAGATAGGCGGATGTGCCCGGCGCGATGGTCGCCATCTTCAGATCGTGCTGCTGGGCTGATGCGCCACCGGCCACTCCCAGCGCGAATGCTGCGGCAATGAAGGATTGGATCAAACGCTTCATTGGTTCCTCCCTTTTGTGTCCCGTCAATCGTGCACGGCTTCGGCGGGCCGGGACGTTAGCCGCCATTGTAGTGTCAGACCGAAAAGAACGATGCCCGCCGGAATGGCGATCGCCGCGCCGACCGAAAGGACGGCGACGCCTGCCGCCAGCCGCACGGCGCGCTGCCACCAAGGCAGCGGGCGCCCCTCCCAGCCGACAAGCCCGGTTACCAGCGCCCAGCTCGAAATCGCGAAGGCGACGCAGGCCCAGACCACGCCGGTCACGGTGGCGCCTTCGACGATGAGCAGGATGTCGGGGTGGTAGACGAACAGGAAGGGAATGATGAAACCGGGTGCGGCGAGCCGCACCGCCGCCCAGCCCGTCTCCATCGGCCGGGCGCCGGCGATTGGCGCGGCGGCGAAGGCCGACAGCGCCACGGGCGGCGTGACCGAGCTCAGCACCGCGAAATAGAGCATGAAGAGATGCGCCGCCACGACGGGAATGCCGAGGCCCGCCAGCGCCGGCCCGAGCACGATGGCGATGATCAGATAGGCCGCGCCCGTCGGCACGCCCATGCCGAGGAACAGGCTTGCGGCCATGACCATGACCAGCGCGAGCGACAGGCTGGAACGGGCATAGGCCAGCACGTGCTCGGCGAACATGATGCCGATGCCGGTCATGTTGACGACGCCGATCACGAAACCGATGCCGGCGACCACGATCATCAGTACGGCGGCCGATTGACCCGCATCGATCAACGCCTCGATCCATTTGCGCGGATGGCGGAAGGCCGGAAACAGCACGAGGCAGGCGACAAAGGCGATCGCGGCGGCATAGGCGCCGGCATTCTGCGCGGTGCGGCCCGTCGCCAGCACGCCGACGATCACGAATAGCGGCAGCCAGAAGGCGATGCTCTTGACCATGTCGTCGCGGGTGATCCGCTTGCGCTCCGCGCGCGGCTGCGGCCTGATGTCCTTGCGGCGGGCCTCGATCGAGACGAACAGGAACAGCGAGCCGTAATACATCAGCGCCGGAATGGCGGCCGCCACGATGATCTCGAGATAGGAGATGCCGGTAACGTCGGACATCAGGAAGGCGACCGCGCCCATCACCGGCGGCATGATCTGCCCGCCCGTCGAGGCCGCCGCCTCCACGCCGCCGGCAAAGCGCGGCGAAAAGCCGACCTTCTTGATCACGGGAATGGTGAAGACACCCGTCGAGACCACATTGGCGACGGCCGCGCCCGACATGGTGCCGAACAGCGCCGAACCGACGATCGCCGCATGCGCCGGCCCGCCGGCGAGCCGGCCGGTGGCGGCGAAGGCGATCTTCAGCAGCACCTCTCCGGCGCCCGCACTCTGCAGGATCGCGCCGAGCACAACATAGATCAGTACGATACGGCCGACGACCTCGACCGGCCTGCCGAACACGCCGTCGGTCGAATACCAGAGGTTCTCCGCGACGCGGGTCCAGTGTTCGTTGCCGCCGCCGATCCCGGCCGGTGCGAGCACGTAGATGCCGGCGACCACGATGACCAGCAGCATGGGCATGCCGAAGAACCGCCAGGTCAGATAGGCGATCAGCGCGAAGGACAGCCAGGCGAGGATGTCCTGGGTCAGGCTGATGGTGACGAAGAAGTACTCCTGCTCGAACATCAGGTCGGCCCAGTCGAGCAGCAGCGCGATCATGGCGACGGCGAGTACGGCGTGCAGGACCAGCATCCAGGTCGGTGCCGGTGCGCCATCGGCGCCGCGCCACGATAGGAAGCCGTAGACGATGGCGATAAGCACCGTCAGGCCGGAAACGATGATGTTGTCGAACACGCCGAAGGCCGCCACATAGATGGCGAAGGCGGACATGCAGACCGCGACGAGGGCCGACAGCCAATCCAGCGCCCTGATCAAACCGGTACGTGTCACGCGCATTTCCTCCCGGCGCGATCTAACGCCCGACCCCGTTGCCTCGACAACCGGAAAGCGTATAGCGTGCCGCTCAGCGGCACGGAGTGCGCATGAAGCTGGAACACAAATCGCTGGATCGCGGCATCACGGTGCTCGAGCACATCGCACGCAGCGGCTCGTGCACGCTGGCCGATCTGCACAGGGCGACCGGCATCTCGAAGTCCTCCATTCGCCGCCTGCTCGCCACGCTGGTCGAACGTCGCCTTGTACGCCGCTCGCTCGCCGACGGTCGCTATCGCACCAGCGTGCTGATGACGGCGAGCACCGGGGTTCCCGTCCCGCCGGATGTCGCTTTCGCTGTCGACATTGCCCTGCCGCACGCCATCGCGCTGACCAACGAGATCGGCTGGCCGACCGACATCCATCTGTTCGAGGGCGACCGCATGCGCATACTCGATTCGACGCGGCCCCTGAGCCCCTATCACCTCTACAGCGCCTTCATCGACATGCGGGTCAACGTCTTCGGTTCGGCCTCGGGAACGACGTGCCTCGCCGCCCTGCCGGACGCGCATTACGAGCGCGTCGCCGGCGAGACCGAGGGCGACAGGGAATGGGGGCTGGCACGCTACGGCCTGAGCGTCGCGCAATACCGCGAACATCTGGAACTGGCGCGCCGGCGCGGCTACGGCACGCGCGGCCCCCGTTTCATCGGCAACACGAAATTCGACGACGGCCTGCTCGCCATCGCGATTCCGGTCCATCGCGATGGCAAGGTGTTCGGTGCCGTGTCGCTGCTATGGCCCAAGAACTATCTCGAGCCCGAGGAGTTCGCCCGCGAACATCTTGGCCATCTGAAAGACTTGGCCGGGCGAATCACCGCCGATCTGGACAGGCTGGGCGCGCCCGCCGGCAGACCTTCGTAACCGTCAGGCTGCCTGTTCGCGCCTATTCGGGATCGACGGTGAGTTCTTCGGCCTCCGATTCCTCGGCGCGCGGGTCGAGCGTGGCCGATTCCGGCGTGGCGATGCGGCCGACCGCCTGGGCGACGAAGGTACCCTTGTCTTCTTCCGCAACGGCCTCGCGCCGCGTGATGCGCCATGCACCGTAAAGCGCAAGTCCCACATGCGCGACAAGGGTCGTGGCGAACAGGCCGGTCGGCGCGATCGCCATGGCGCCGCCGCCGGCCAGCGGCCCGACGATCGAGCCGACCCCGAAAATCAGCAGCAGCCCGCCGCTCGTCTTGAGGAAGGTGTCGGGCGTCGCGTGGTCGCTGGCATGCGCGATGATCACCGGATACATCGAGTAGATCGCCGCGCCGAAGATGCTGGTCGCGACGAGCACTGCCATCGCCGATTCCGGCCGCAGGACGATCAGATAGGTGTCGACCATGGCCGCGACGATGCTGAGCCCGATCAGCACATAGCGGCGGTCCACCCGGTCCGAAAGCATGCCGACCGGAATCTGGAAGGCAGAACCGGCCAGCAGCGACAGGCTCATCATCGCGGCCACCTGGCTGACGCCGAGGCCGATCCCCTGGCCGTAAACCACGCCGAGCGTGCCGAAGGTCGAGTTGGAGATGCCGACCAGGAAGACGCCGGCCACCGCCATCGGGGAGTTTTTGATCAGGCCGCGCAGATCGAGCCCGGTGCGCACCAGCGGGCGCGGCTGTTCGGTGCGGCTGATCGCGCTTGGAATGAGCGACAGCGCATAGAAGATCGCCGCCAGCACGAAAAAGACATGGCCGGTCGAGTCGCCCAGCGCCACCATGAACTGTCCGGCCGTCGTCGAGCCCAGATTGACCATTGTGTAGACGCCGAAGACACGGCCGCGATAATGGCTCTCGGTGCGCTCGTTGAGCCAGCTCTCCACGATCATCGCCGCACCGGCGAAAGCGAAGCCCGCGAGCGCGCGCAACGGGATCCACGCGCCGGGCTGGATGATCAGCAGCGAGATCAGCACCGACAGGATGGCGATCGCCGCCAGCACCGCGAAGGTGCGGACATGGCCGGCGCGGCGCACGAGACGCGGCGTGTAGAGGCAGCCTGCGACATAGCCGAGCGCCCAGCCCGTTCCGAGCAGGCCGAGGCTGAAGGTCGAAAACGCCTCATGCGTACCGCGCAACGGCAGGATCAGGCCATTGAGTCCGCCGGCCACCATCAGGAAGGCCGAGCCGAGAATGAGCGCAAAGATCGGAATGAGTTGCCGTCGCATGGTGCCCGCCGAAGTGAATCGTCACCGTTACACTAACGGCTTCGGCGCGCGCGTTGGAACCCGTTTGTGGCAAATTTCCGGCTGCACCCGGCTGGTTCGGGTCCGTCTGGTTGGAGCAGGGTCGGGATCGACTACAGCCGGTCGCGAAGCGCGTACCAGGTCATGGCAAGCGCAAGCAGGGCAGGGCGCAGGGTGCTCCCGCCCGGAAACGGCATGTGCGGCAGGGCGGAATAGACGTCGAAGCGCTCGGACTGGCCGCGGATCGCCTCGGCTGCAAGCTTGCCCGCCAGCGTCGCGATCGTCACGCCCTGACCGGAATAGCCGGACGCCGAGAGCACGTGATCGTCCAGCTTCGCCAGCATCGGCAGACGGTCGGCTGTGATCGCCAGCGTGCCGCCCCAGCCATAATCGATGCGCGTGTCTTCAAGCTGCGGAAAGACCTTGAGCATGGGCCGGCGCACGAAGGCCTTGATGTCGGCGGGAAAGCGATAGCCGTAATTCTCGCCGCCACCGAACAGCAGCCGGTGGTCGGGCGTCAGCCGGAAATAGTTGATGACGAAGCGGCTGTCGGCGACCGCCGCGTTGTTGGCGATCAGTGCTCTTGCACCATTCTCGCCGAGCGGCTCTGTCGCGATGACGAAATTGTTGATCGGCATCACGCGCGAAGCAACGCGGGGCTCAAGCCCGCCGAGATAGCCGTTGCAGGCGAGCAGGACATGGTCGCACTCGACCGTGCCACGTACGGTCGAGACAACTGCTCTGGTCCCCGTGGCAAGTTTTGTCACCTCGCTCTTTTCGAAGATGCGAACGCCGGCCTCGCGCGCTGCACGCGCCAGCCCGAGCACGAATTTGAGCGGGTGGAGGTGGAACGCGCCGGTGTCGTAGGTGCCGCCATGATAGTCTTTGCTGGCGATCATCGCGCGCATCTCGTCGCGGTCGACGAAGCGGATCTTCTCGTAGCCGTAGCGTGTGTTCAGTTTCTCGGCATAGGCCCGGCTGTGCGGCACGTAGCGGGGCTTGTGGTCGGCATGGATGATGCCGGGCACGGCTTCGCATTCGATGCCGAAGCGCTCGATCAGCCCGGCGACCAGCGCCTTCGATTCCTCCGCAAGTTCCCACAGGCGCCGCGCGGTCTCGACGCCGTGCGAGGCCTCCAGTTCGTCCTGATCGCGGCGTTGGCCGGTGCCGACCTGGCCGCCATTGCGCCCTGAGGCGCCCCAGCCGACGCGATGGGCTTCGAGCACAACGACCTTGTACCCGGCTTCCGCCAGATGCAGCGCCGCCGACAGGCCGGTATAGCCGCCGCCTACAATGCAGACATCGGCACGCTCGTTTCCGTTCAGCGCGCCCTGCGGATCGGGAAGCTCGGCGGTTGCGGCATACCAGGACGGTGGGTACTCGCCGGCCCGGTCGTTGGCATGAAGGACGTTGAGCGCCATGCGTTACACATTCAGCAAAAGGTGCTCGCGCTCCCACGGGCTGATGACGCGCAGATAGTCCTCGAATTCGCGCATCTTGATGCCTTCATACATCTGGCAGAAATCCTCGCCCAGCAGCTTGCGCAGCTTCGGGAAGCGCCGCAACTGTCGCAGCCCCTCGAACATCTCGCGCGGAAACGCATAGGGCAGTTCATAGGCGCTGCCTTCGACCTTGTCGCGCGGCTCGGTCTTCTCGACCATGCCGAGATAGCCGCAGGCCAGGCAGGCCGCCATCGCCAGATAGGGGTTGGTGTCCATGCCGACGACACGGTTCTCGATACGCCTCGCATCGGGCCCGGATGTCGGCACCCTGAGGCCCGTCGAGCGGTTGTCCTCGCCCCATTCCAGATTGATCGGTGCCGAGATGCCGGGCACCAGCCGGCGATAGGAGTTCACATAGGGGGCCAGAAGCGAGATGGCGCCCGTCAGGTAATGCTGCTGCCCGCCGATGAAGTGGTGGAACAGGTCGGAGGCCGAACCGTCCTCGTTCGAAAAGATGTTCTTGCCCGTGCGCGAATTGACAACGCTCATGTGCAGGTGCATGGCGCTGCCCGGCTCGTCCTCCATCGGCTTCGCCATGAAGGTGGCGTAGCAATTGTGCTTCAGCGCCGCCTCGCGGATCGTGCGCTTGAAGGTGAAGACCTGGTCGGCCAGCTCCAGCGGATCGCCATGGTTGAGGTTGATCTCGATCTGGCCCGCGCCGCCTTCCTGGATGATCGTGTCGATCTCCAGCCCCTGTGCGTCGGCATAATCGTAGATCGTGTCGATGACGGCGGTGTATTCGTCGATTGCCGCGATGGAATAGACCTGCCGACCGGCACCCTGCCGCCCGGAACGCCCGACCGGCGGTTCCAGCGGAATGTCGGGATCGGTGTTCGGCTTGGTCAGGTAGAATTCAAGCTCCGGCGCGACGACGGGTTGCCATCCCTTGCGCTTGTAGGCGGCCAGAACCTTCTTCAGCACATAGCGCGGCGCGATGGTGACCGGTTCGCCGCTGGTCGATTCCATGTCGTGGATGATCTGGATGGTGACGTCCTCGGCCCATGGCGTTGCGACCGCCGTGTCGAGGTCCGGCTTCAGCACCATGTCGCTTTCCGTCCACGCGTCGAGCGAATCCGTGTCGGAATATTGTCCGGTGATCGTCTGGTAGTAGATCGAGACCGGCAGGAAGGAGCGTTCCAGACCGACGAACTTTCGCGCCGGCATCACCTTGCCGCGCGCAATGCCGGCGAAGTCGGCGATGATGCACTCGACCTCCTCGACCAGACGACCGTCGAGCCAGTCGCGCGCGGCCTGCGGCAATTGCTGCGACCATTCGAGGATTTCCTGGCGGCTCATGGAGGGACTCGTGTCTTTGGTGAAGATTGCGGGGGCGTCGGTTGCGGGGCAATCGGAATGCATGAAGCAAACGCGGGACATGCGCTCGAACGTTCCGAAGCCGTCGGAATGTCGCTCTTTTGTCGGTGACTGACAAGGCCCCGCCATTTTTCCGGGCCCCTGCAGGCTGGCCGCCGAACGGGAAAAACCCCTTGGAAAACGGCGCTTCATGCCATTATGGTCTTGTCAGGCAGAACTACAAGAACAGGGGAAAGTTGATGAGAAAGCTGACCGTCTCCGTCGCTGCGATCGCACTGACGGCCATGACCGCCGGCTCGGCCAATGCCGCCGAACTGTTTATCTACAACTGGTCCGATTATATCGATGAGGAAGTCTTGAGCGATTTCGAGGCCGAGACCGGCATCGATGTCACCTATGACGTCTACGATTCCAACGAGATGCTGGAAACCAAGCTGTTCGCCGGCTCCAGCGGCTACGACATCGTCGTGCCGTCGGCGGATTTCATGTTGCGTCAGATCCAGGCCGGCATTCACCAGAAGCTGGACAAGTCGAAACTGACCAATCTGGGCAACATGTGGGATGAGATTACCAAGCAGACCGCGAAATACGATCCGGGCAACGAGTATTCCATCAACTACATGTGGGGCACGACCGGCATTGGCTACAATGTCGGCAAGGTCCAGGAAATTCTCGGCACCGACACGATCGACAGCTGGTCGGCGATATTCGATCCGGAAGTCGTCTCCAAGTTCGCCGAATGCGGGGTGCATTTGCTCGACGCTCCTTCGGAGATCATTCCTGCCGCGCTCAACTATCTGGGCCTCGATCCGACGAGCGAGAACCCCGATGACATCGCCAAGGCCGAGGAATTGCTGCTGAAGGTCCGCCCCCACGTGCAGAAATTTCACTCCTCGGAATACATCAACGCGCTCGCCAATGGCGACATCTGCCTTGCCGTTGGTTTCTCGGGCGATGTGATCCAGGCCGCCGACCGTGCCGCCGAGGCCGACCAGGGCATCGAGGTTGCCTATTCGATCCCGAAGGAAGGTGCACAATTGTGGTTTGACCAGATGGTCATTCCCGCCGACGCGAAGAATGTCGAGGAGGCGTATGTCTTCCTCGACTACATCATGCGTCCCGAAGTCATCGCCAAGGCGACGAACTATGTCTACTACGCCAATGGCAACAAGGCCTCGCAGCCGCTGCTCGAAGAGGATCTGATCGGCGACCCGACCATCTATCCGGACGAGGAAACGACCAAGAATCTCTACGCAAAGCCGCCCTACAGTCCCAAGGCCAACCGCATCGTGACGCGGACCTGGACCAAGGTGACGACCGGACAGTAGGTCAATGCGCGGCGGCCCGACATCGGGTCGCCGCTCTCTTTTCCGGGGGGCAGCAACATGAGCACCAGCAAGGCCGCGTCGAAACCTTCCTCGCCGAAAACGGCTTCCGGGCGCGGCTCGAAAAGCGCCGCCGGGAACCCGCCCAGACCCGCGACCAATCCCAACAAGGTCTTCGCGCCGTGGGAAGACGACGGTGCCGTGCCGATCGTCGAGTTCGAGAATGTGCGCAAGACCTTCGGTGACTTCACCGCGGTCGATGGCCTCTCGCTGAAAATCTATCCGAGGGAGTTCTTCGCCCTGCTCGGCCCGTCGGGCTGCGGCAAGACCACGCTCCTGAGGATGCTTGCCGGCTTCGAGACGCCGACCTCGGGGCGCATCCTCCTCGATGGAATGGATATCTCCGCCGTGCCGCCGAACAAGCGGCCGGTGAACATGATGTTCCAGTCCTATGCGCTGTTTCCGCATCTTTCCGTGCGCGAGAACATCGCCTTCGGTCTCAAGCGCGCCAACCGGCCGAAATCCGAGGTCGACGACCGCACCGCGGAAATGCTGCAGCTCGTCCAGATGACCGATTTCGCCGCGCGCAAGCCGCACCAGCTTTCCGGCGGCCAGCGCCAGCGCGTCGCACTTGCCCGCTCGCTGGCGAAGAACCCGAAACTGCTGCTGCTCGACGAACCTCTCGGCGCGCTCGATGCCAAGCTGCGCGAGCAGACCCAGTTCGAACTGGTCAACATTCAGGAAAAGCTCGGCACGACCTTCGTCATCGTCACCCATGACCAGGAAGAGGCGATGACGGTCGCCTCGCGCATCGGCCTGATGAATCGCGGTGCGCTGATGCAGGTCGCCACGCCGTCGGAAATTTACGAGAACCCGAATTCGCGCTTCGTCGCCGACTTCATCGGCAATGTGAACCTGATCGAGGGCACGGCCGGCAAGATCACCAAGCGTGGCGGCGAGGATGTCGCCGAGATTTCGGTTGGCCATGGTGCGAAGCTGAAGGCGCGCTGCGGCGGCGAGGTGCAGACCGGCGACAAATGCTGGCTCGCCATCCGGCCCGAGAAGATCGCCGTCTCGAAGACGAAACCGGCCGGCGCCACCAATCTGGTGCGCGGCCGTGTCGACGACATCGCCTATGTCGGCAATCTGTCGACCTATCACGTCGTGATCGACGACGGCACGCTGATCAAGGCCCAGGAAGCAAACCGCCAGCGCATCGCGCGCCGCGAGATCACCTGGGACGATGAAGTCTGGCTGAACTGGTCGCCGGACGCCGCCATCATGCTGCCGAGCTGAGGAGCGGGATTCATGGCCTCGGGTCTGAGACGCTTCCTCCTGATCATCGTCCCCTATGTCTGGCTGCTGGTCTTCTTCCTGGCGCCGTTCTTCATCGTCCTGAAGATATCGCTGTCGGACGCGGCGATCGCCATGCCGCCCTATGTCCCGACGCTCGACCTCGCCAGGGGCATCGAGGGGCTGAAGGCGTTCTTTTCCGGTCTTGATTTCGAGAGCTACATCTGGCTCGCCCAGGATTCGCTCTACATCAACGCCTTCCTGTCCAGCCTGCAGATCGCGGTGGTCTCGACCTTCCTCGCGCTGCTGGTCGCCTTTCCCATGGCCTATGGCATGGCACGCGCGCCCGACTGGCTGCGCCCGCTGCTCGTCATGGGCGTCATTCTGCCGTTCTGGACCAGCTTCCTGATCCGCGTCTATGCATGGATCGGCATCCTGCGCTCCGAGGGGCTCTTGAACCAGTTCCTGATCTGGACCGGTCTGATCTCCGAACCGCTGCAGATCATGAACACGACGACCGCCGTCTATATCGGCATCGTCTATTCCTACCTGCCCTTTATGGTGCTGCCGATCTACGCCACGCTGGAGAAGATGGACGAGTCGCTGATCGAGGCGGCGATCGATCTGGGCTGCTCGCGCGTTGCCGCCTTCTGGCTGGTCACCCTGCCGCTCGCCATGCCGGGCATCGTCGCCGGCTGCTTCCTCGTCTTCATCCCGGCCATGGGCGAATTCGTCATTCCGGACCTGCTCGGCGGCTCGCGCACGCTGATGATGGGCAAGACCCTGTGGACCGAGTTCTTCTCCAACCGCGACTGGCCGGTGGCCTCCGCCGTCGCCATCGTGCTGCTGCTCACCCTTGTCGTGCCCATCGTGATTTTCCAGCGGCAGGCCGAGAAGCAGCAGGAAGCGGGGAGGTGAACCCATGACCCGCAGATTCACCTGGTTCAACGCGACCGCGCTCACCTTCGGCTTCGTCTTCCTCTACCTGCCGATCCTGATCCTCGTCGTCTATTCCTTCAACGAATCGAAACTGGTCACCGTCTGGGCCGGCTTCTCGACCAGATGGTACGGCGAATTGCTGCGCAACGAGGCGATGCTGGACGCCGCCTGGGTGACGCTGCGTGTCGCCTTCATGACCGCCACGCTGGCGACCGTGCTCGGTACAATGGCCGCGCAGGTGCTGGTCCGCGCCGGTGCCTTTCGCGGGCGAACGCTGTTTTCCGGCATGATCTATGCGCCGCTGGTCATGCCTGATGTCATCATCGGTCTGTCGCTGCTGCTGCTGTTCATCTCCATCAATCTCGACCGCGGCATGATGACCGTCATCCTCGCCCACACCACGTTCGCCATGTGTTACGTTGCGGTGGTCGTTTCCTCGCGGCTGGTCTCTTTCGACCGCTCGCTGGAGGAGGCAGCCCTCGATCTGGGCTGCTCGCCTTTGCAGGCCTTTTTCTACGTCACCCTGCCGATCATCGCGCCTTCCGTGGTGGCCGGCTGGCTGCTCGCCTTCACCCTGTCACTCGACGATCTGGTAATCGCTTCCTTCACGACCGGGCCGGGCGCAACGACGCTGCCGATCAAGATCTATTCGGCCGTGCGCCTCGGCGTCTCGCCGGAGATCAACGCGCTGTCGACCATCCTGATATCGCTGGTGACGATCGGCGTGGTCGCGGCGTCTCTGCTGGAAAAGCGCCGCGCCATCCGCGCCCTGGATAAGGTCTGAGACAAAAGGCGAGGAGGGGCGTAGCCCCGACCGGGAACCATAAGATAGTCCGCCGGGCCGGTCAGGCCCGCCCTCGCGGAGGCTCCTTTCCCGAACTTGGTTCGGGACAGGAAATAGCCGTGAGCGAAATCAGAGACCCGCCAGCGCCTGATCGAGATCGGCGATGATGTCGTCGATATCCTCGATGCCGATGGACAGGCGCACCACGTCCGGCCCGGCACCGGCGGCGGTCTTCTGCTCGTCGGTGAGCTGGCGGTGGGTCGTCGAAGCCGGATGGATGATCAGGCTGCGCGTGTCGCCGACATTGGCAAGATGCGAGAAGAGTTCGACCGCGCCGACCAGCTTCACGCCGGCCTCGTAGCCGCCCTTCACGCCGAAAGTGAAGACCGCGCCGGCACCCTTCGGCATGTACTTCTTCTGCAGATCGTGGCTGTCGTCGCCCTCGAGCCCGGCATAGCGCACCCATTCGATCTTGGGGTGGGCCTCGAGATATTTCGCCACCGCCAGCGCATTGGCGCAGTGCTTTTCCATGCGCAGCGGCAGCGTCTCGATACCGGTCAGGATCATGAAGGCGTTGAACGGCGAGATTGCCGCGCCGAGGTCGCGCAGGCCGAGCACGCGCGCGGCAATCGCGAAGGCGAAATCGCCGAAGGTCTCGGCCAGCACGATGCCCTGATATTCGGGGCGGGGCTGCGACAGCATCGGATACTTGTCGGAGGCCGACCAGTCGAACGAGCCGCCATCAACGATGATGCCGCCCATGGAATTGCCGTGCCCGCCCATGAACTTGGTCAGCGAATGGACCACGATGTCGGCGCCATGCTCGAGCGGCTTGCACAGCCAGGGCGTGGCAAGCGTGTTGTCGACGATCAGCGGGATGCCGGCCTGGCGTGCCATCTGCGCGATTGCCGCGATGTCCACAACGACACCGCCCGGATTGGCGAGGCTCTCGATGAAGATTGCCTTGGTCTTCGGTCCGATCGCCGCCTCGAACGTGTTGAGGTCGTCGGTGTCGGCCCATTTGACGTTCCAGCCGAAGCTCTTGAAGGAGTGGTTGAACTGGTTGATCGACCCGCCATAGAGCTTGTTTGAGGCAACGAATTCGTCACCCGGTGCGAGCAGACAGTGGAATACGCCGAGCTGGGCGGCGTGGCCGGAGGCCGTGGCGAGCGCTGCGGTGCCGCCCTCGAGCGCGGCGACCTTGGCTTCGAGCACCGCCGTCGTCGGGTTGGTGATGCGCGTATAAATGTTGCCGAAGGCCTGAAGCCCGAACAGCGATGCGGCCTGGTCGACATCCTCGAACACGAAGCTGGTCGTCTGATAGATCGGCGTCACCCGCGCGCCGGTTGCCGGATCGGGCTGCGCGCCGGCATGGATCGCCAGCGTGGAAAAGCCTGGTGTCTTGTCGCTCATGGTCGTCTCCCTGAAAAATCACTCGACGGAATCGGCGCGATAATGCGTTGGGCTCGCGCTGCTTTCCAGTCGCTTCATTGCTAAATTTCGCCCGCCCGCGAAACGCCTTTGCCGAAAAGGGCTCTGGCCTCAATCCTTGCGCGACACGATGCCGAAGCGCTGGTAGCCGGTCTGCATGGACGGTTTCCTTGACGAAATCACGCCGGAGCGCACGCCGGCCCAGCCAATTTCGCCGCAAAGGCGGGCATATTCGATCTTCGGGCAGCGGTTCATCACGACCTTGACCCCGGCCGCTTCCGCCTTTTGCGCCGCCGCGTCGTTGCGGACGCCGAGTTGCATCCAGATCACCCTGGGCAGCGGATCTAGTGCCAGCGCCTCGTCGACAACGCCGGCCGCCGCCTGCGAGTTCCTGAACACGTCGACCATGTCGATCGGCCGTTCGATTGCCGCAAGGCTTGCCACGGCCGGCACCCCGCCGATCTCCCGGCCCGCATGGCCCGGATTGACCGGGATGACGTCGAAGCCTTTCGACAGCATGTATCGCAGCACGAAGAAGGACGGCCGTACCGGATTGGCGCTCGCGCCCACCATGGCAACGGTCTTCACCGAACAAAGAATGTCGCGGATATAGGCGTCGGGATAGTTGTCGTGGTCGATGCTCACGCCGCGTACACCTTCGCCATCTCGCGCAGTCGGAACTTCTGGATCTTGCCGGTGGAGGTCTTGGGAATTTCGGTGAAGATCACCTGGCGCGGGCATTTGAAACGCGCCAGATGCTGACGGCAATGCTCGACGATTTCGTCCTCCGTGGCGGTCTTGCCCGGCTTGAGCTCGACATAGGCGACGGGCGTTTCGCCCCATTTCTCGTCCGCCTTGCCGATCACCCCGCAGCTTGCCACCGCAGGATGCTTGTAGAGCGCGTCCTCCACCTCGATGGACGAAATGTTCTCGCCGCCGGAAATGATGATGTCCTTGGAACGGTCCTTGAGCTGGATATAACCGTCGGGATGCATGACGCCAAGATCGCCGGAATGGAACCAGCCGCCCGCGAAGGCCTCGTCGGATGCCTTGCGGTTTTTCAGATAGCCCTTCATCACGATATTGCCGCGGAACATTACCTCGCCGATCGTCTCGCCGTCGGCCGGCACTTCCTGCATCGTTTCCGGGTCCCGGACGGTCAGGCCTTCGAGCCCGGCATAGGAAACGCCCTGCCGCGCCTTTTTCGCCGTGCGCGCCTGCGTGTCGAGCGCGTCCCACGCGCCGTGCCATTCATTGACCACCGCCGGACCGTAGGTTTCGGTCAGACCGTAGAGATGCGTCACCGCGAAGCCTGCATCCGCCATGCCCGAAAGCACGGCCTCGGGCGGTGGCGCGGCGGCGGTGTTGAACGTCACTGTCTGCGGGAAGTCGCGCTTGTCCGCGTCCGGTGCGTTGATCAGCGTCGACATGACGATGGGGGCGCCGCACAGATGCGTCACGCCGTGATCGGCGATCGCGTCATACATTGCGTTCGCGCGCACCCAGCGCAGGCAGACATGGGTCGATGCCGTCACGGCCAGCGTCCATGGGAAGCACCAGCCATTGCAGTGGAACATCGGCAGCGTCCAGAGATACACCGAGTGCTGGCGCAGGCCGGCGTGGACCGTGTTGTTGTAGGCCATCAGCGCCGCGCCGCGATGGTGATAGACCACGCCCTTGGGATTGCCCGTCGTGCCGGACGTGTAGTTGAGCGAAATCGCGTTCCACTCGTCGTCCGGCATCGACCACTGGAAATCCTCATCGCCCTCGGCGACAAGCGCCTCGTAGTCGAGCGTGCCGATCCGCTCGCCCTTGGGGTAGGGCGCATCCGCGTCGTAATCCGGATCGTCGAAATCGACGACCAGCGGTTTGACCTTCGTCTCCTTGAGCGCTTCGGCGACGACTCCGGAGAACTCGCGGTCGACGATGAGCACCTTGGAATCGGCGTGGTCGAGCTGGAAGGCGATGATCGCCGCGTCGAGCCGCGTGTTGAGCGAATGCAGCACGGCCTTGGTCATCGGCACGCCGAAATGGGCCTCCAGCATGGGCGGCGTGTTGGAAAGCATCACCGAAACGGTGTCACCCTTGCCGATGCCGCGCTTCGACAACGCGCTTGCGAGCTTCAGCGAACGTCGCCAGAAATCGCCATACCTGATCCGGCTGGCGCCATGGATGATCGCCGTGTGGTTGGGAAAGGTCTGCGCCGCCCGCTCCAGCAGCGAGATCGGCGTCAGCGGCTGGTAGTTGGCTGGGTTCTTGTCGAGGTCGGTTTCATAAGGATTGCCCAACGCGTTGCTCCTCCCGGTTCGGCGCTGCCTATTCGTCGCGCCATTGCGGCGTGCGTTTTTCCAGAAATGCCCCGACGCCTTCCTCGGCGTCGTGCTTCAGCATGTTCTCGACCATGACGTCCGCTGCATAGGCATAGGCGTCCGGCAGCGCCATGTCCGCCTGCCGGTAAAAGGCCTGCTTGCCGGTCTGCAGCGTCATCAGCGATTTGGATGCGATCTTTGTCGCCATTGCATCGACCGTCGCGGCAAGGTCTTCGCCCTCCACGGCCTGGTTGACAAGACCGATTTCGGCGGCGCGCTCGGCAGAGACGAAATCGCCGGTGAGCAATATCTCCATCGCGTGCTTGCGGCTGACATTGCGCGACAGGGCCACCATGGGCGTCGAACAGAACAGGCCGATATTGACGCCCGGCGTGGCGAAGCGCGATTGCCGGCTGGCAATGGCAAGGTCGCAACTGGCGACGAGCTGGCAACCCGCCGCCGTGGCGATGCCGTCGACCTGGGCGATGATCGCGCGCGGATGCATGACGATCGTCTGCATCAGCGTCGAGCATTGCTGCATGACCCTGGTGAAATAGGCGCGGCCGCGATCCTCGTCTTTCCGGCCAGCCGTGAGTTCCTTCAGGTCGTGACCGGCGCAAAAGGCCGGGCCGTTCGCATCGATGACGATGACACGCACGTCAGGGTCGTCGGATGCGTTGTCGAGGGCTTCCTGCAGCGCTGCCATCATCGCTTCCGACAGGCTGTTGCGCTTCGCCGGATTGTCGAGCGTAAGGCGAAGGATGCCCTCCTCGAGCCTGCTGGTGAGAATCGGCGCGTCGTCGATCTGCCTGTCTGGTGCTGCGTTCACTGTTTCCTCCCGAACCCGTATCTGTCTGAAGCCGTCGTCATGCTCCCGGCCGCGCGAACCGGCGGCCTTGCGCAGTTTGGCCGGGATGCCGCCCGACGTCGAGCGCGGGTCATGTCACCCCGAACCAGGCGGAAGCGCGCGGCTGTCAGGCTGCGGCCTTCCGCGTTTCCTTGAAGAAGGCGCCGATCCGCTGGGCGACCTTGGCCGAATCCAGCTCGCCGTCGAGTTGCCGGATCGCTTCGGCCGCCTGCTCGCTCGGCACGACGGTACCCGCACGCGCCGAGATGAGATCGCGCGAATAATGCTCGTCGAACTCCGGGTGCGGCTGGAAGCTGATCGCCGGACCGCGATAGGCGAGCGCCGCATGCACGCAGAACTCCGAACTGGCGAGCACGGTTGCCTCCTCTGGCTTTTCGGTCACCTGATCCTGATGCATGGCGTGCAGCTCGAACTCCTCGCCGTCATGATAGCGGTAGCGGTGGCGCCCGATGCCCCATCCGCCACGGTATTTCTCGACCTTGCCGCCCAGCGCCTGTGCCATGACCTGATGGCCGAAGCAGATGCCGACGAGCGGCACGCCTGCCCGATAGGCCTTGCGGATGAAATCCTCCAGCGGCGGGATCCAGGGCAGCGGCTCGTAAGCGCCATGCCGGGACCCGGTGATCAGCCAGCCGTCGCAGACATGGATGCCGTCGGGAAACTTGCCGTCGATGACCTCCCATGTCTCGAAGGTGAAGCCCTGACCGCTCAGCAACCGCTCGAACATGGATGGATAGGTGCCATGCCGCGCGCTCAACTCGTCCGGCACGTGACCTGCCTGCAGGATACCGATTTTCATGGGTTGGCCTTCGATTGCATAAGAAGCGATGCCGCACGGCCAGCAAATGCCGCCGGCAACTTTCCCAATATTTGAACCGCCCGGCGCGCGGTTTCAAGTGGATTTCCGTGGTTGAAGAGGCCGCCCTCGCGGAGCCGTGAGCGCAGCGAGCTTGTTTCAGTTCCCGGGCGGGGCTGCGCCCCTCCTCGCCTCTTGTAGAAAGCCAAAAGGCCCCGGCGGATGCCGGAGCCTTTCGGAGAAGAGATAGGCTGGTTGGTTTCGGCTTAGTAGCCGTAGCCACCGCCGTAATTGTAGTTGTAGCCGTAGTTGTAATTGTGGTTGCGGCGGTAGCGCGGATAGGAATTGTAGTAGTAGCCGCCGCCGTAATAGCCGGCCTTCTCGGCCGTGGCTGCCTTCTCGACCGGCGCCTGGCGGAACATGCCGGCGGCCGAAGCGGTTGCGGGAACGAATGCGGTGGCGATGATGGCTGCTGCGATGGCTGCGGAAACGGTTTTCATTGGAGTAGTCCCTTCTCTGACGACCCTCTGCCGGGTCAGGTTTTCCGGAAGCGACACC
>JBHIWX010000050.1:0-31109 GCA_041987205.1 Rhizobiaceae bacterium
CCAACACCGCCGACGGCTGGCGCCAGCCACTGTTCGAAGGGCTCGGCGACCTGCATCTGCCGATCACCACCACGTCGGACCAGGCCCAGCGCTATTTCGACCAGGGCCTGGGCCTGGCCTTCGCCTTCAACCACGCGGCCGCCGACTTCGCCTTCAACGAAGCGGCCATGCACGATCCGGACTGTGCGATGTGCTACTGGGGCAGCGCCCTGGTGCTCGGCCCCAACGTCAACGCCGCCATGGACCCGGGCAATGCCGAGCGCGCCTACGCGCTGGTCGATGCGGTGGACTGGCCGAACGGCTTCTGCCGCCGCGATATCGGCTGGCGGGCAGTCGCGCGGGAAGGCTAGCTCTGCGCCTCCCCCTTGTCGGGAGGCAAGCGATTTGGAGCCTCGAGCAACGCTGCGAGGCGAAGAAGAGCGGGTGAGGGTAAACGCTTTTTTGCGTAAAAACTTCCCCCCTGCTCGCTCATGCTCGCAACCCCCACCCCTGTCCCCTCCCCACAAGGGTGAGGGGGAACTGGAACGCGCCCGCCCATTCCCCTGCCTTCATCCCCGCTCTATGATCCGCCCAGCAGGGAGGGGTCGTCATGGGCACCATCGAAATCAGCGATCATATCGTCGGCGAAGGACGCATCCGCGTCATCGCAATCGACCGGCCTGACCGGCGCAACGCGGTGGATGGACCGACCGCACGAGCGCTCCACGACGCGTTCACCAACTTCGACCGGGACGATGCAAGCGACATCGCGATCCTGACCGGCAAGGGCGGTGCTTTCTGCGCCGGGGCGGATTTGAAAGCCTTCGCCGGTGGCGGCGAGAACGCCAATCCGGTCGAGGAAGGCGGCACGGACACGCTGGCGCCAATGGGCGTATCGCGCCTGCAATTGTCCAAGCCGGTGATCGCCGCCATCGAGGGGCACGCGGTGGCCGGCGGCATGGAACTGGCACTGTGGTGCGATCTGCGCGTCGTGGCGCGTGACGCCGTCATGGGGATTTTCTGCCGTCGCTTCGGCGTGCCGCTGATCGACATGGGCACGATCCGCCTGCCGCGCCTGATCGGCCATTCGCGGGCGATGGATTTGATCCTGACGGGACGGCCGGTGGAAGCGCAGGAAGCGCATGCCATCGGGCTGGCCAACCGGCTGGCGGCGCCCGGCCTCGCGCTGGAGGAGGCGCTGAAACTTGCCGGCGAGATCGCACAGTTCCCGCAGCTTTGCATGCGCAACGACCGGCGCTCGGTGCTCGATCAGTGGAGCCTCGACCTCGACGCGGCGATCCTCAACGAAACGCGGCTCGGCATGGCGACGCTCGACAGCGGCGAGAGCCGAGCGGGCGCCGCACGCTTTGCCGGCGGCGAAGGACGGCACGGCAATTTCAACGGCGGGTAACGGGTTTCAGGTCACGCGCGCGGGTCGGATACCCGGCCGAGAAACAGCACCGCTCCGGTGTCCGTATCGACGATCAGATAGAGAAACGGCCGGTCGATGGCGAAGGGCAGCGGCGGCGCGGGCAGCGCGCGCGTGGTGAACACGACCGCCGTGGCAGCGGCTGCCTCGGTGCCGTTCTCGTCGACCTCGATGAATGCCTTGTGTCGGATCTGCGAGATGTGGATGCGATCGCCTTCCTCGGTACTGTCCAGCATGCCCGAGAAATCGGCGGTATCGCGATCGAACGGGCGGTTCATGCCGAGTTCGATGAAGGGCGGCACGAGATCGGCGTCATATTCGGTCTTGAATTTCGGCATGGTGAGCGCGAGGCGCGCCGGCGAGGCCGCGTTCAATTCACCGACGATGCCGGCCAACCGGTCATGCGTGAGGCCAAGATCGACTTCGCCGGCCGTTTCCGACGCCTGCTTCGACTGAATCACCACGAAGGCGAACCGCTTGCCCTTGTAGGGCAGGGAGACCGCGTCGAATTCCGGCTTGCGGATCGCGCGCAGCGAGGCAGTGGCCTTCATCGTCGGCACCTGAATGGTCTCCTGCGCGGAGAGGTGGAAATCGGCCGGCGCAGTCGATCCCGATGCGAATGGATAGGCCCAGCCTGCCTTGAAATAGACGGCGTTGAGCAGAACGCAAACCGAGAGCGGGTCGAGTTGCGTAAGGATGTCCTTGATCCGCCCATGCGTCTTGTCGGCAACCCAGCCATTGACCGTGTCGAGATCGGAACCGGTGAAGATTTCCGCGCCGAACTTCGTTTTCAGGAGGTCCTGATAGCTCTTCGCAATGGTGTCGCCATTGCGGGTCAGGTGCAGCGCGTTGGCGAGCGTGAGTTCCAGATCCTCGTCCGCTGCCTGCTCCCCGACGGCCTTGTCGAGTGCCTCGGCAAGGTCACCCAGTTCCAGCGGGCCCGTCGGCAGATGCATCGCCTCGACCATGTCGTCGGCGGTCTTGCCGCGCGCACCGGCGGTCGCCATCGTCATCGCCGAGCCGATGCTGTAGGGCGAGATGACGGCATTGCCCGACTTGCCGGCCAGCTTTTCGAACAGCGCGTAGCCGGTGCGGTTGTAGGCATCCGCCAGGCTCTGTGCCCTGTCGGCGGCTTGCGCCGACCCGGCATAAAGCACCAATGGCAGCAGCGTCAGCATGATCGTGAAAAAGCGTCCGGCCAGCATGGAATGCTCCGTCCCGGTTTCAGGCCCCCGAAGCATAGCATAGTACCACCGAAGGTTGGTCCGGGGTGTGACGCAGGACACTTCCGTCGCTTCCGGAGGGCTTACTCCGCCGCCGTATTCACGGTGTAGCCATCGAGTTCGCCGCGAATGACATAGCGCAGGATTTCGACGACCTGCTCCGCCGTCTCGGCCACCGCCAGCGCGGCAGCATCCACTTCCTTGAGCGCATGCTGATGTTCCGGGCCGTGCATCACGATGATCGGCTTGCCAAGTGCAGAGGCGTAGCCGGCATCGAAAGCGGCGTTCCACTGCTTGTATTTTTCACCGAAGCGAACGACCACGATGTCGGCTTCGCCGATCAGCGTGCGGGTGCGAACCGCATTGACCTGCGCACCCTTGTGATCATGCCAGAACTTGTTTTCCTCGCGGCCCAGTATCGCCACGCCGCAATCGTCGGACGCCTCGTGATGGGTAACCGGCGCCGAAATTTCCACCGGAAGCCCGGCCTGCTCACAGCCCTGCCCGATCTGCTCGCGCCAGTCGGAATGAATCTCGCCGGACAAATAGAGTTTCCAGGTCTTCATGGGTCTCTCCTAAAGTTTGCTCTTCCGCCGGCGCCTCCGTCCCGGCGTTCATCCCGCTTCCCGGTCGGGGCTTCGCCCCTCCTCGCCTCTTGTATATTCCCGGTCGGGGCTTCACCCCTCCTCGCCTCTTGTTACGGGCCGGCGAAAGCCGATCGGTGGCGCTTCGCTTGCCTTACCGGCTCGGACGGTGTCTCCGGCTTATCCGTATCTGCCCACGGAGGGAGGGAGACAGTCGCCCCTTACTTGCCGTGTTTGTCTTGCTAACCGGCGATCTTCGAGAAGTCGGCGACCGTCGCCGTGGCGGCGGGAATTCGTGTGAGCAGGGCGAGGCGGTTGGCGCGTACGGCCTCATCTTCCGCATTGACCAGCACCTTGTCGAAGAAGGCGTCGACGGGCGCGCGCAGTTTCGCCAGCGCGGACATCGCGCCCTCGAAATCTTCGCTTCCCACGGCATCCGCCGCCTCGGCCTCGGCGGCCTCAATCGCCTCGAAAAGCGCCTTTTCCTCGGCCTCGGCGAAGAGCGCGGGGTCGACGGCATCGGCGATGGTCGTGCCCTTCTTCTCCTCGGCGGCGAGAATGTTGGCGGCGCGCTTGTAGCCGGCGAGCAGATTCTGCCCGTCCTCGGTAGAAAGAAGATTTTGAAGTGCCAAGGCGGTTCGAACGACTATCGCAACAATACGGACGTTACCCATACCTTCCGTTTTTTGTCCGTGGCGACGGATGCCCTGTGTTGCAACTGCATCAACCACATCGTGGGAAATACCACGGTCACGAAGAAGGACTTTGAGTCTTTCGAAAATGAACTGGATAAGATCGTAAGCGATCATAACCGCATCGCTGTCCGGCCATTCTCGATTCACAATTTCCATGATGACCGTTTCTAACTGAAGGCGACTCAGGTTGTTGTCATCACATAAACGGCAAACACCCAGCGCAGCGCGGCGCAGTGCATAGGGATCCTTGGAGCCGGTCGGCTTTTCGTCTATGGCCCAGAAACCGACCAGCGTGTCGAGCTTGTCGGCGAGCGCGACGGCGACCGCGACAGGATCGGTCGGCACGGCATCTGAGGGACCGAGCGGCGAATAATGCTCCTCGATGGCGCGGGCGACGGACGCATCCTCGCGTGCTTCCTCGGCATAGCGCCGTCCCATGCCGCCCTGAAGCTCGGGGAATTCGAACACCATCTGCGACTGCAAATCGGCTTTGGCCAGATACGCCGCGCGCGCGGCCTTTTCCGGATCGGCGCCGACGATGGGTGCCAGTTCCTTCGCCAGCGCCATGATGCGCTTTACCCGCTCGCCCTGCGAGCCGAGCTTGGCGTGGAACGTCACGTCGTCGAGCTTGCTAATCCATTTGTCGAAGCCGTCGGGTGACTTCGCGACCTGAAGGTCGGTCTCCCAGAAATAGCGCGCATCGGAAAGCCGGGCCCGCACGACCTTGCCATTGCCGTAGGCGATTTCCTCGCCACCGTCCGACGCCTCGACATTGGCGACGAGGATGAACTTGTTTGTAAGCTTGTTTTCTTTTGTCCCGGTCGGGGCTTCGCCCCTCCTCGCCTCTTGAAGAACAAAACACTTCTGGTTCTCGCGGATGGTGAGGCGGATGACCTCGTCGGGAATTTCGAGAAACGCGTCCTCGAATTCGCCCATCAGAACGACCGGCCATTCGACAAGGCCCGAGACCTCGTTCGCCAGCCCGTCATCCTCGACCAGTTCGAAACCCTGCGCGAAGGCGAGGTTGCGCGCATCGGCGAGGATCGTTTCCTTGCGCTTGTCGGCGTCGAGCATGACCTTCGCAGCCTCGAGTTTCGCCACGTAATCGTCGAAGCGCTTCACCTCGAAGGTGTCGGGCGCCATGAAGCGGTGCCCGCGCGTGACATTGCCTGCCGTGATCCCGTCGATCTCGAACGGGATCACCTCCGGCTCCTCGGTCTCCGGCCCGAAGGTGCAGACGATGGATTGAAGCGGGCGCACCCATCTGAGCGAGCCCGGTTCGCGCGAAGCCGCGCCCCAGCGCATGGATTTCGGCCAGGGGAAATCGCGGATGATGCTTGGCATCGCATCGGCGATGATGGCTTCGGCATCGCGGCCGGGCTTTTCGATCACCGCGACGTAGAAATCGCCCTTCTTGGGATCGGTGCGCACTTCAGCCTGATCGACGGATTCCAGTCCGGCGCCGCGCAGGAAGCCGGCGATCGCCTGTTCCGGCGCGTCGGTGCGCGGGCCCTTCTTCTCCTCGCGGATGTCGGCGGAGCGCGGGGTGAGGCCGCGAATGTCCAGCGTCAGGCGGCGCGGCGTCCAGTATTCCTTTGCGCCCTCATAGGTCAGCCCGGCATCGACCAGCGCATCGGTGACCAGCTTGCGCAGGTCGCCGGCGGCTTTTCTTTGCATTCGCGCCGGAATCTCTTCCGACAGGAGTTCGAGCAGCAGATCAGGCATTTGGGATTCCGGAGGTCACGGAGGAAGTTGCGTGGCGCAATAGCAATCCGGGCGGCAAATGTCACCCGGATTAGAGGGCGGAGCGGCTTATTACCAGCCGCCGCCTCCGCCACCACCACCGCCGCCGCCGGAAAAGCCGCCGCCCCCGCCTCCGGAAAAACCTGACGAGGAGGATTTCGGCGCGGGCAGCGAGGCGGTGAAACTGTTGGCCATCGAACCGGCCAGCCCGCCCATGCGATCGCCCACCGTGCCGGTGTCGAACGGGCTGTCGCCGCGATACCAGCGCGGACCGTGATAGGTCACCGCTGCAGCAACACCGGCGGCGACGGCAGCAGCCAGCCAGGCCTGGAAGGCCTTCGACCATTGCTTCTCGACGCCTAGTGCCACGGCATAGGGTAGCAGCGTCTCGTAATGGCTGGGCGACATCTCCGGCGCGCCGGCCATGTTCATCCGGTCCTTCTCGGCGACGGTGAGGTAGCGTTTCAGTCCCTCGACCTCGGCCATGCGCTTCTGGCCGAGCGGCGTCGGCGCGCCCATCAGGAAGAAGAACAGGATGTTGACGAGGACGAGCGAGACGAAGGAGCCGATGAGCAGCGGGTCATCGACGAGGCTCCACAGGCCCGCCACGGCGAACAAGCCCGAATTGATCAGCATGACGACGAAGAAGAAACCGAGAAACACGAAGCGCAGCTTGCCGGCGAGGCTCGAGCGTGCGCGCTTGGCCGTGATGACGGTGAAGACGGTCATCACGATGCCGAAGAAGGTGATCGGGATGATGGCACCGACGGTTTCGCCATTGATCCCGCCGACGAACAGGATAGCGAGGATGAACAGTACCGACAGCGCGATGCCGCCGGCGATCCAGCCGCCATTGCCACGATAGAAGACGGCGCGGTGTTCCTTCTCCATTGCCGAGCGGAAGGAACTGCCCATCGACTGGACCTTCGTACCGTTCGACTTGGAGACCTTCAGCGTGCCGCCATAGGATTCGACCTTGGAGAGCAGCACGCGTTCGCCGACCGGCAATTGTCCCAGGCCCTCCGACTTGCTGGTGCGCTTCAACGTGATGGTGTCGCCGATCTCGTCGAGCTCAAGATAGCCTTTGACGGCGAGGTTAAGCGAGGCGGCGGAAATCGCCGGGAAACCCTGCTTCTTCAGCCCCCGGTTCCAGATGTAATGGGTGAGCGCGGGCGAGACGCCTTCCGGCATGTCCCAGCGCGGCACGACGATATCCTTCGGCGGGTCGCGGCCGACGCGGGCCCAGGCGAACAGATAGTAGGCGGCAACGATAAGGAAGCCGACAAAGGCCATGATCGCGCCGGCATGGTCGCGCCAGTACCAGGCGAGCTTCTGGTTGAAATCAGGCTCGGCGATGACGCCCTTCGGGAAGGCGACGACCACCGTCAGGCCCTCGCGAGGCCCAAGCGGTTTCGTTGTCTCGAACTTCACAACATTGCCGCGATCGGCGAAATCGTAGCGGGCATTGTCCTTGCGCGTGCCGTAGCCGCCGGTATAGGCGGTCGCGTCCATCGCCTGCACGCCGTCCGGCAGGTGGATTTCGGCGCTTGCCTCGCGGATCGGGAAGACCCATTCGGTGCCGGTCGCGTTCCAATAGACCTCGTCGTGATCGTCGAAAAAGCGGATCTGGCGGTCCGTGCGGTAGGTCAGCTCGTAGGTGTGGACGCCATATTCGAGAAACACCTCGGCCCGGCCGAAATAGACCCGGATGAAGTTGCCGCCGGATTCGGTGTGATAGCCTTCGGCCTCCCCGTCGCGCTTGAGCGCCACGATGTCGAAGGAGTTGCGGCTGAGCCTGTTGTCGCCATCGCGGAAATGGATGGGGAAATCACGATAGATGCCGCGACGAATCTGATCCCCTTCGGCGCGCACCCTGATCGTCTCGGTGACGAGGAACTCGCCGCTCTTCTGGACGATCACGCGTGAATTGAAGGAGAGTATCTCTTCCGCCGCCAGCGCTATGCCGGTAAGCGACGACAGCGCGGCCAGACACAGCGCCAGCAGCGCGACGAGATGCACGATCGGGCGCATCATGCCTGTTGTCCTCAATCGCCGAATTTTACCTGCGGGGTCTGGCGGTCGGCCGGGTTTTCCAGCTCAAAATAGGTCGCCTGGCGGAAACCGAAATTGTTGGCCACCAGGTTGGACGGGAAGCTCTCGACCTTGACGTTCATCTCGCGCGCCGAGCCGTTGTAGTAGCGCCGCGACATCTGGATCTCGCTTTCGAGCTTTTCCAGCGTCGCCTGCAGATCGCGGAAATTGTCGTTGGCCTTGAGGTCGGGATAGGATTCGGCGACGGCGATCAGCTTGCCAAGCGCGGCACCCAGCATGCCTTCGGCGGCCGCCCTGCCCGCGACGTCGCCGGCCGGAACGTTCTGCGCGCGGGTGCGCATCTCGGTCACTTCGCGCAGCGTGTCCTTTTCATGGGAGGCGTATCCCTTCACCGTCTCGACCAGATTGGGAATGAGATCGGCGCGGCGCTTCAACTGGACGTCGATGCCGGACCATGCCTCCTCGACCATCTGGCGCGAACGCACGAGGCCATTGTAGATAACGATGACGTAGCCGATCACGGCGACGACGACGATGGCAATGATGAGTGTGGTCGACATGATCCTGCTCCCGGAATCTTACGGAGCGGAAGCTATCCCGAAGCGGGTTGTTTGTCATGTGCGATTGATCACACGCATGCCGGGTCGTTCCGAGTGCTGGCAGACGGATGACAGACGGCTGCAATAGCGTTTGCCCCATTACGGCGACCTGTCTAGTTTGCGCGGCATGCCGCCGGACACCGAAGACCCACAAACCACAAGCCTGTTCCCCCGGCCCGAGAACGCAGCATGCGGATTCTGATTCGCGGCGCCGGTGTCGCCGGCCTGACCGCAGCGCACACGCTCGCCCGAAGCGGCCACGACGTGACCGTCGCGGAAGCGCGTGGCGGGGCGGGTCTTGGCGCCTCATTTTATGCCGGCGGCATGCTGGCGCCCTGGTGCGAGGGGGAGAGCGCGGACCGGCAGGTCGTGGAACACGGGCAGATGTCGATCGACTGGTGGGACGAGGCCGTTCCGGGCCTTGTCAGGCGAAACGGCACGCTCGTCGTGGCGCCGCCGCGCGACAGCGGCGAGCTCGACCGGTTTGCAAGCCGCACGCAGGAGCATGAATGGGTCGATGCCGACCGGATCGCCGAACTGGAACCGGCGCTGGCGGGCAGGTTCCGACGCGGCCTGTTCTTTGCCGGAGAGGCCCATCTCGATCCCCGCGCGGCGCTCGACCAGCTCTATCGGCGACTGATCTCGGCGGGTGTCGAGTTCCATTTTGAGGCGGCCGACCAACCGGACGAGGGTTTCGATCGCGTGATCGACTGTACCGGCCCTGCGCGGATCGAAACGGATCCCGCCTTGCGCGGGGTTCGCGGCGAGATGGCCTATCTGCGAACCGCGGAAATTACCCTGAACCGGCCGATACGCCTTCTCCACCCCCGCATTCCGCTCTATGTGGTACCGAGGCAGGACCATCGATTCATGGTCGGCGCGACGATGATCGAAAGTGACAGCGTGGCAAACGTCACCGTGCGGTCGCTGATGGAATTGCTGAACGCGGCTTATGCGCTGCACCCGGCCTTCGCCGAGGCGGAACTGGTCGAGACCGGCACGGGCATCCGCCCGGCCTATGACGACAACGTTCCGCGCCTTGGCGGGCAGGACGGACAATGGTCGATCAACGGCATGTACCGTCACGGATTTCTCATGGCGCCGTTCCTCGCCGAGGAACTGGCACGCCGGATCGAAGACAGGCAGACGATGGAGACCACTTCATGAAGCTGATTGTGAACGGCGAACCCCTCGACGTCGAAACGACGGGGACGCTTTCGACGGTCATCGCGACGCTCGGCTATGAGGGAGACTGGCTTGCCACCGCCGTGAATGGCGAGCTGGTGCATGTGGCCGATCGCGGCGATTACCGGCTGAACGAGAACGACCGCATCGAGGTGCTGAGCCCGATGCAGGGTGGCTGAGCATGCTGAAACTCTACGACGTCGACATATCCTCGCGCCTGCTGCTCGGCACCGCGCGCTATCCCTCCCCGGCGATCATGGCCGACGCAATCAAGGCGTCCGGCGCGCAGATCGTGACCGTATCGCTGCGGCGGGAGACGGCAGGCAGCGGACGGGGCGGCCAGTTCTTCGAGATCATCCGCGATCTCGGCCTGCGCGTCCTGCCGAACACGGCCGGTTGCCACACCGTCAAGGAAGCCGTGCTGACGGCGCAGATGGCGCGCGAACTGTTCAAGACCGACTGGGTGAAGCTCGAGGTCATCGGCAATCACGACACGCTGCAGCCCGACGTGTTCGGGCTGGTCGAGGCGGCGCAGCAATTGTCGGCCGAGGGGTTCCAGGTCTTTCCATACACGACGGACGATCTGGTCGTCGCCGAGCGGTTGCTGGAAGCCGGATGCAGGGTGCTGATGCCATGGGCCTCGCCGATCGGTTCGGCGCAGGGGCCGGTCAATCCGGCGGCGCTGAAATCGCTGCGCGCCTATTTCCCCGACGTGCCGCTGATCGTCGATGCGGGCATCGGACGGCCATCGCATGCCGCGACCGTCATGGAGTTCGGCTATGACGCCGTCCTGCTGAACACCGCCGTCGCCGGCGCCGGCGATCCCGTGGCGATGGCGGCGGCCTTTGCGCAGGCGATCGAGGCCGGGCATGCGGCGCACGCGGCGGGCATGCTCGAACCCCGGACGATGGCCGTGCCATCAACGCCGGTCATCGGCAAGGCCGTGTTTTCGTGAAGCTCGATCCGTTCTACCTGATCGTCGACAACGCCGACTGGATCGAGCGGCTGGTGCCGCTCGGCGTGAAGCTCGTGCAATTGCGGATGAAGGATGCTTCGGCTTCCACGCTGCGCGATCATTTGCGACGCGCCAGGGCCGTCTGCCAGACGCATGGCTGCGAACTCGTCATCAACGATTGCTGGCAGCTTGCCATCGAAGAAGGATGCGACTTCGTCCATCTCGGGCAGGAGGACCTGGCGGAGGCCGATCTCGGCGCCATCAGGGCGGCGAACATGAGGCTCGGCGTCAGCACGCATGACGATGCGGAACTGGCAATTGCGCTCGCCGCAAAGCCAGACTATGTCGCACTCGGCCCGGTGTTCCCAACCATACTCAAGAAAATGAAATGGGCGCCGCAGGGGCTGGAACGTATCCGCGACTGGAAGGCCCGCGTTGCCCCGCTGCCACTGGTCGCGATCGGTGGCCTCAACCCCGAGCGGCTGGCGGGCGTGTTCGACCATGGCGCCGACAGCGCGGCGGTGGTGACCGACATTACGCTCAACCCCGATCCGGAAGCGCGTACGCTCGAATGGATTGAGAAGACGGCGCGCTGGCGGTAGCGCGCCGGATTGCTCCGGTCTGGACACAACGCGGCCAATTCGTCACATTCGTCGCGAGGGGCCATGTTGAAAGGAGGCGGCAGGAGGGGACCGACTTGTCACGCTATTCAATCGCCACCAGGTTTCCCAAAGCGGGCCTGCTGTTTCGAGCACGTACGATCTCGAATGCGTATGAGACAATCGCCTTCATCAAGCGACACCGCCGCCTGCCGCGTTTCTCCCGCTCCGGATATCTGAACGATCTGCTGTTCGTGCTGCGGGCCAGCGAGTCCGACCTTGTCCTGCGCAGCTTCACCTCGGACAAGGAATTCGTGAAAATCTTCGTCAGGGGCGTGACCGGCGAGGAATTGTGCGTGCCGACGCTCGACGTCATTCGCCGTGCCGACGATCTGGACGACTACGCCTTCCCCGAGGATTGCATCGCAAAACCGACGCATCTTTCCGGCGAGGTCGTGTTCATCCGCCACGGTGATGTATCCGATGAAGACCGGGCACGCATGAAAAGCTGGTTCGGCCGCAATCTGGCGGATCTGACCGGAGAGCAGAACTATGCCTGTCTGGATCCCAAGATCATCATCGAGCCCTGGCTGCGGTTCGAGGGAAAGACGGCCAGGGATTTCAAGGTTCACGTCCATCAGGGCAAAGTGACGATGGTCGACTATGTCGGCGACCGCAATCACGCCAATAACGACCGGCTGGTGTTCAACCGGGACTGGGAGCAGCAGAACGTGCATTTTCCCGAAAAGCACGGCGCCGACTGGCGCTACACGCCCCTGTCGAAAGCGGAGGCGAAGGCGCTTCGACCCCGGCGCTGGCACCACATGGTCGAGATCGCCGAGACAATCGGCCGGCATTTCCCCTATGTCCGGGTGGACTTCTACACCGACGGCGAAGAGCGGATTTACATCGGCGAGCTGACGCATATCAGCGACAATGCACGCAAGCTGATGCGGCCGGTGGAGTTCGAGCGACGCTACGTTACGGGGTGAACGTCGTTCCCGGGCTGGCCGGAGACTACTCTGCCGCCTGAAGCGCGCCGCCGGCTTCCGTCTTCAGGAAGGCTTCGCCGCAGGCCTTGGCCAGCGCGCGGACGCGCAGGATGTAGCTCTGGCGTTCCGTCACCGAGATAACGCCGCGCGCGTCCAGCAGGTTGAAGACGTGCGATGCCTTGATCGTCTGGTCATAGGCGGGATGCGCCATGACGATGGTCTTACCGGTGCGCGGATCCATCTCGGGCTGTTCGAGGATGCGCTGGCATTCGGCCTCGGCATCCTCGAAATGACGCAGCAACGTCTCGGTGTCGGCGACGTCGAAATTCCAGCGCGAATATTCTCGCTCGGTCTGCTGGAAGACCTCGCCATAGGTGACCTTGTCGTTGCCGTCGCGGCCATTGAAATTCAGGTCGTAGACGTTGTCGACATCCTGAACATACATGGCGAGGCGCTCGAGCCCGTAGGTCAGTTCGCCGGCGACCGGCGCGCATTCGAAGCCGCAGACCTGCTGAAAATAGGTGAACTGCGAAACCTCCATGCCATCGCACCACACCTCCCAGCCGAGTCCCCAGGCGCCGAGCGTCGGGCTTTCCCAATCGTCCTCGACGAAGCGGATGTCGTGCAGGCCGGTGTCGATGCCGATGGCCTTGAGCGAGCCGAGATAGAGCTCCTGCAGGTCCGGCGGCGAAGGCTTCAGCAGCACCTGGTACTGGTAATAATGCTGCAACCGGTTGGGGTTCTCGCCATAGCGTCCGTCGGTCGGCCGCCGCGAAGGCTGGACATAGGCCGCGTTCCACGCCTTCGGCCCCAGCGCGCGCAGCGTGGTCGCGGGGTGGAAGGTGCCGGCGCCAACCTCCATGTCGTAGGGCTGCAGCACGACGCAGCCATAATCGGCCCAGTAGCGGTGCAGCGCCAGGATCAGCCCCTGGAAGGATTTCGTCGGATGCATGTGGGCGGAATCGGCGGTCATGGCTGTCGCGCATTCGTTGGCGGGAATTTGAACCGCTTCAAGCATGGGCCGGGAGAAGGGTCAAGCGAGCGCCGGCGACACCCACGGCGACTTACGCGCAATTTGACAGTCCTTTGCACGCAGCCTAACTGGCGTTCGCAGCAAACGTCACTGGAGGTCGCAATGGACGTCGCTTCGCTTACCGGACTGGAACTCATGCAGGCAGCGGCGGAAGGCAAGGTTCCGCGCGCTTCAATCGCGGATACCATGGGCATCGGCAGGATGGAGATCGAGAAGGGCCGCGTGGTGATGCATGCCAAGGCAACCGACCGGCACCTCAACCCACTGGGCGGCGTGCATGGCGGGTTCGCGGCAACGGTGCTCGATTCCGTCACCGGTTGCGCTGTCCATACCATGCTTGACGCCGGTGTCGGCTATGGAACGGTCGATCTGAACGTGAAGATGATGCGGCCCGTGGCCGTTGGCGAGGGCGTTGTGGCCGAAGCTCGCGTAACACACATTTCCCGGTCGCTCGGGATTGCCGAGGGAACACTGCGGGACTCGTCCGGCACCCTGCTCGCCAGTGCGTCCGCAACCTGCTTCATCAAGCAAAAGCGCGATTGATCACCCCACCTCGATCTCGCCCTCGCTGACCTTCACCGAGGAGCCGGCAATGCGGATCAGTTCGATCTCGCCGCCGGCGACGCTGATCTCGAGGCCGATGTCGGAAGGTCGGCCCATCTCGTAGCCCTGTTCCAGGCGGAAGGCGTTGACGCCCTCCTTCAGTTCGCCGGCGGCCAGCAATTGCGCGGCGAGGATGGCGCTGGCCGAACCGGTCGCCGGGTCTTCGGGAATGCCGCCGGTCGGCGCGAACATGCGGGCGCGATAGTCCGTGTCGGGCGCGTCGCCACCTGGCGTGTAGCAATAGACGCCGACGGTGCTAGCCGCCTCGGTCATTCGCGACCAGGCCGGCTCGGACGGCCTTGCCTTCTTGAGCGCGGCGCGCGAGGCGAGCGCCACATAGACGAAGGACGGTCCGCCGGCGTAAAGGCCGGGGCGATGATCGCCGAAGCCGATGTCGGCTGGGTCGAGGCCCAGCGCATCGGCGGCGATCTCGGCCAACGGCACCTGCCCGTCGAAGAGATGCGGGATGACGGGCGCGGTGAACTGCGCAGTCACCTGTCCCTGCTTGCGGATCACGTTGACCGGGACGAGGCCGGCGACCTCCTCCAGCGTGATGATCGTGTCGAAATTCCCCTCGCCCGGATATTGCTTCAGCGCCAGATGGATGGCGCAGCCGATGGTCGGGTGGCCGGCGAAGGGGATCTCGGCGGCCGGGAAGAAGATGCGGACCTTCGCGGTATGCGCGGACTCTTCCGGCGTCTGGACGAAGATCGTTTCCGACAGGTTGAACTCGCGCGCGATGGTCTGCATCGCCTCGGTCGAAAGCCCGTCGGCGCCTTCCACGATGGCCAGCGGGTTGCCAGCGAAGCGTTTCGTGGTGAATACGTCCACCGTGTGGAATTTCAGTTTCGGCACGATTCTGGTCCCCGGTTTGGCAGGTGAATGAAGCGCCGGGCACCAATCCCGTGCGTCGCCCGAAAGTCAAACGAAGTTTTCTTAAGGCCGCGCGGGCTCAGTCGCCCTTTTTGGGCCGGTAGACGCCATCCTCGCCGCGTTCGAGCGCGGTGGGCTGATTGTCCGTCTTCACCTCGTCGCGCCTGAGCTCCTCGCCGACACGCGACATCTCGCGCTTCAGCGCCCGCCACGCATACCAGCCAAGCCCGCCGATCAATGCGATCGCGATCAGTTGAGGCATGTTCCTGTACCCCTGCTCACAAACACCGGCTCCGCACCGGCCAGATCCCTAATCCATGCGCGATCGGGTCAATGCCCGGCCGCCCCGGCGTCGCTCACAAACCGTAACGGGCCCAGAGCGCGCGTTCCTCGGCCGCGCCCATGACGGCATCCGGCAGGCCGGCGGCAATGCCGAGCCCGGCCGAATGCAGCCCCTCGGCGGATGCTCCGGCAGCGACGCCCGGCTGCGGTCGGCCGAACAGGCCGCGCTTCTGCTGGACGAGCCTGAGTTCGACCTTGTCGCCGTAGCGCTTCTTCAGCGTCGGCGCCATGAGGCCAAGTTCGTCGATCAGGCCCAGTTCCTTCGCCTTTCCGCCGGTCCAGAACAGGCCGGTGAACAGGTCGCCATTGTCGGTAAGCCGCGCGCCGCGCGACTGCTTGACCATGTCGATGAAGACCTGGTGGATCTCGCTCTGCAGCGACTTCAGATAGGCGATGTCCTTTTCCTTTTCCGGCTGGAAGGGGTCGAGGATCACCTTGTTGTCGCCGGAGGTGTAGACGCGCCGGTCGATGCCCAGCTTGCCGATCGCCTGATCGAAACCGAAGCCGGAGGAGACGACGCCGATCGAGCCGACGATCGAACTCTCGTCGGCGATGATCTCGTCACCGGCAAGAGCGATCATGTAACCGCCCGAAGCGGCGACGTCCTCTACGAAGACGAGCACCTTCTTTTCGTGCTTCTCGGCCAGTTCGCGAATGCGTGAGTGGATCAGCCGCGACTGCACGGGCGAACCGCCCGGCGAATTGATCGAAAGCGCCACGACGGGGGCGCGTTTCATCGAAAAGGCGCGTTCAAGGGTCGAGGCGGTGTTGGCCAGCGACAGGTTCTGCCGGAACATGTTGCCGCCCGACATGATGGCGCCGGAAAGGCGCACGACGGGGATGACGATCCGGTCCTTGCGCATGCGCGAGGGGATCAGTTTCTTCAATTCCATGAGCGTTTAGACCATTCAGGACAGTGTTGGGCAGGTGACCGGTCGCCGGACAAGCATGTCACCAACGCAGATGGAAGCCAATGGCGGCATTTACAAGGGTGGCCTGTGCAAGGTGGCTTGTTCAAGGTGAGTTGGACGGGGTGGCTGGTGCAGCCATCCGCGCGCCTTAAAGGTCAGGCGCTGAAGGGCAGGCGCGCCTTGCCGTTCAGCAACCGGTCGGCGATCTGCGACTGCTTGCCATCCGCCTCGTGCAGGACCACGCCCCTTTGCAGTGTCAACGGCGCGCGCGAGCCCCGAATGGCGCGGACGACGATGCGTGACGCCGGTTCGCGCTCCTTTGCATGCAGCGGCATGATGGCGATCGCTCCGAAACGGCCCTGCATGCCGGCGAGCACGTCGCCGAGCAGTTCGCTGCGCCAGATCATCAGCACGCTACCGCCCGGCTTGAGGATCGCGGCGGCGGTGCGCAGCCATGGATCGAGGCCGCCCTCGCCCATCATGTGGGCGAGCGAACGCAGTTCGTCGGGTGACGGACGCTGGCCGGGATGGTTGTAGGGCGGGTTCATGATGACGTGGTCGAAGGCGCCATTGGCGAGCCCGGCCTCGGCGCGCCGGTTGCCGGTCGCCGTGGCATCGGCCTCCAGCACGGAAGCGCGGGCAGCAAGGCCGGCATTGGCCGGCAGTTGCAGGCTGGCGCGGGCGAGATCGGCCATCACGGGATCGATCTCGACCAGGACCGCCTCGAGGCCGGGATTGGCGGCCAGAGCGGCCAGGCCGGCGACACCGGCGCCCGAGCCCAGATCGGCGAGCCTGCCGCTCGCGCCCTCCTTCAGGCCGGCAGCGAGCAGCAAGGCGTCGGACCCGGCGCGATGGCCCCTGTCGACCGGCTGAATCACCTCGAAACCGCCGCGAAAGAACGAATCGCGTCTTGTGCGCATATCGGTGTCCGGGTCGTCGGTTGCGCTCATTCGGGCCGCAATTCCGCATCCAGGCCGGCATCGTCGAGCAGCCGCCGCGCCTCGTCGTAGCGCTCGTCCTCGACCATGACGCGGCGCGGCAGGATGCCGAGCGAACCTTCCAGGACGCTCATGTTGAGATCGAGGAGCATGTAGGCGATGTCGCGCTCCTTCAAAAGCGCCTCGACAAAGCTCACCAGCACCGCATCATTGGTTCGCACCAGTTCGCGCAATCGCCTCTCCGCGGCTCGTTTTCCATGCCGATATCGGTGCCGACGGATGCTCCGAAACTGCTCCGGAAACCTTCCCTTCGCCGGTCGGGCGCAGTGTTTCATGACGGACAGGTCCGCACAAGCATCCAGGTCGGACGGCCGGCACGTCGTTCAACCATACCGGCGGGCGCGATGCCGCATACGAAAGTGAGCCAATCTGTCACTTGTGGCAGGCTTTGCCTGCGCCTATGGTCCTGAAAAAATGAATGCCGGCCGATGCCGGACTGTATTCAGGAGACGCCTTTTGTCTGGAGTCGTCATTCCCCTCGCCAGCGGTGGAAGGGCCAGCGTCGAGCCGCTGGTCAAGCTGGTCCGCTCCGACATGGAACGCGTGAACCGCCTGATTCTCGACAAGGCCGGGTCGGATGTCGAGATGATTCCCGAGGTTGCGCGCCACCTGATCGATTCGGGCGGCAAGCGCCTGCGGCCGATGCTGACGCTCGCGGCGGCCAAGATGTGTGGTTACGAGGGCGACGACCATATCCTTCTGGCCACCAGCGTCGAGTTCATGCACACGGCGACGCTTCTGCATGACGACGTTGTCGACGAGAGCGACATGCGCCGGGGCAAGCTTGCCGCGCGCATGCTCTGGGGCAACCAGGCCAGCGTGCTGGTCGGCGACTTCCTGCTCGGGCAGGCTTTCCGCATGATGGTCGAGACGGGCTCCTTGGCCGCGCTCGACGTGCTGTCGCACGCCGCGACGGTGATCGCCGAAGGCGAGGTGCTGCAGCTTTCCACCGCGCGCAATCTCGACACCAATGAGGACGAATATCTGGCCGTGATCCGGGCCAAGACCGCCGCCCTGTTCTCGGCGGCCGCCGAGGTGGGCCCGATCGTCGCCGGCAGCGACAAGTCGACGATCAGCGCGTTCCGCTCCTACGGTACCAATCTGGGGCTGGCCTTCCAGCTCATCGACGACGCGCTGGACTATGGCGGTTCGTCGTCGTCGCTCGGCAAGAATACGGGCGACGATTTCCGCGAAGGCAAGGTCACCCTGCCGGTCGTGCTGAGCTATCGGCGCGGTACGGATGCCGAGCGCGCCCTGTGGAAGGAGGCGCTGGTCGACAGCCAGGCCGACGACGACCGGCTGGCCGAGGCGATCCGGCTGATGCACAAATATGACGCGATCGCGGACACGATCGCCCGTGCGCGCCATTACGGCGAGATGGCACGCGACGCGCTGGCGCCGATGAAGAAGAGCGCCCACAAGGACGCGCTGATCGAGGTGATCGAATTCTGCGTCGCCCGGGCCGTCTAGTCGCACGGATCGCGTGGGTGTGTGACACCGGCATGGCCGGGTGACCAGACGACACGCAAGGTTTACCGCGCAAACGGCGGTCGCCGCTTGTACCGGCGACGCAAATTCGCCATGCTTTGTGCCGACACTTTTCGAGCCGTCCGAAGGGGCGGAAGACAGTCCAGGATCAGGAAGACAGTTCGTGCCCTTGAAAACCGTTTTTTCACCGAACCCTCTGCCCCGGCTGGCCGGCGCGGCGGCGATATGTGCCTTTGTCCTGATGTCGCAGGTGCCGGCATCAAGCTCGACGCAAGCCGAACCCGACGAACTTCCGCTGAACGAAATCATCGCCGAATCCTCCCTGGCGGGCAGCTATCTGGCGGCACAGATCGCCTCCAAGGACAATGACGACGAAGCTGCGGTCGCCTTCTACCGGCGCGCGGTTGCGCTCGATCCCGAGAACGACGAGCTGAAGCACGCCCTGTTCCTGGCGCTCGCCGCGAACGGCAAGATCTCCGAGGCGGTCGAGTTCGGGCGCAAGCTGCCGCAGGTCGGCGCGCAGGGCGGCGTCATCCGGCTGGTACTCGCCGTCGACGCGCTGCGCCAGAAGAGCTGGTCCAAGGTCTCCGAAATGATGAAGGAGGAGAGTGGCGGTGGCGATCTCGATCGCATCATCCAGCAGCTTTTCTCCGCCTGGGCGGAGTTCGGCTCCGGCAATGCCCCGAAGGCGCTTGCGGACGCGCGCGCCGTCGACGGGCCGGACTGGGTGCTGGTCATCGGCAATTTCCACGCCGGCCTCATCGCGGCAGCATCCGGCAAGGACGCCGAAGCGGAAACGCTGCTGAAGGCGGCCACGGAAAACGAGCTTGCGGCGGCCGTGCTGTCGGAAACCTATCTGCGCGCAGTGGAAGCGCTGGTCCACACGCAGGCGCGCCTCGGCAAGGTCGAGGAAGCGCGTGAGACGCTCGAACGGGGCATCAAGCTCCTGTCCAATCACCCGCCCTTCCTGGCGCTGGAGAAGAAGCTTGGGGGCGATAAGCCGCTGCCGCCGCTCGTCACCTCCGCCCAGCAGGGCAGCGCGGAACTGTTCTACAATATCGGTACGGCGATCTCTCGCCAGGGCGGCGCGCCTTTTGCGCAGAACTACCTGCAGCTCGCCGAATATCTGAACCCCGGCAGCGATGTGATCGCGATGGGGCTTGCCAGCGTTTTCGAGAAGCAGAAGAACCATCTGCGCGCCAATGGCTATTACGCACATATCAAGCAGGACTCGCCCTATTGGCGGCAGGCGCGTCTCGAATACGCGCTGAACCTCAACGAGGACAAGAAGACCGACGAGGCCAAGACGGCCCTGCAGGAACTGGTCGACCAGGACCCGGAAGACCTTGCCACGCAGCTTACTCTCGGTGCCGTGCTGGCCCAGCATGAGGAATATGAGGAAGCGGCGCGCGTCTACGACGCCGCCGTGGCGCGGCTCGAAGCGGACGATCCGATCGGCTGGAAACTCTATTACCGGCGCGGTATCGCCTATGAGCGGCTGAAGAAATGGGACGAGGCCGAGCCTAACTTCAGGAAGGCGCTGGAACTGTCGCCCAACCAGCCGGATGTCCTGAACTATCTCGGCTATTCGTGGATCGACATGGGCATCAATCTCGACGAGGGCATGGACATGATCCGCAAGGCGGTCGAGTTGAAGCCGCGTTCGGGCTTCATCGTCGACAGCCTCGGCTGGGCGCATTACCGGTTGGGCGATTACGAGGACGCGGTGCGCGAACTGGAACGCGCGGTGGAACTGATGCCGCAAGACCCGGTGGTCAACGACCATCTGGGCGATGCCTACTGGAAGGTCGGGCGCAAGCTCGAAGCCACTTTCCAGTGGAACCATGCGCTCGCCCTGGAACCCGAGCCGGACGATGAGGCCAAGATTCGCGAAAAGCTGGCCAAGGGCCTGATCGAGAAGGCCCCGGCGACCGCCGACAACAGCCAGTAGGCTGACGGGTGCGTTCGGGTCGGCGAAAGCCGGGCTCGGCAGATCGCAAGACCGAACAGCATGACAGGACGGGCATGATCGAGCGATTTGCCGCCGCCAAGATCAACCTCGCCCTGCATGTGACGGCGCAACGCGGCGATTTCTATCACGACATCGACACGCTGGTCGGCTTTGCCGATATCGGCGACCGGCTGCGCTTCGAGGAAGCGCCCGATGGCGATTTCGACCTTGCGCTGGACGGTCCGTTCGGCGACGAGCTGGGCGCGGCGGGCATGGCCGAGGGCGACAACATCGTCCTGCGCGCGGCAACGGCCTTGTCGGCAGCGGCGCAGCAGGCCGGGTTCGCGCCGGGCGGCGCAAGGATCACGCTTGAAAAGAACCTGCCGGTCTCGAGCGGACTCGGCGGCGGTTCCGCCGACGCCGCGGCGACGCTTTCCGGCCTCTTCACCCTCTGGAACCTGCCGGAAACTTTCTCGTGCTCGGCCATCGCCGCCGGGCTCGGCGCCGACGTGCCGATGTGTCTCTCGGGCAAACCACTCCGAGCGCGCGGCATCGGCGACCGGATCGACCTTCTCACAGGCGCCGGCGCACTCCACGCCGTGCTGGTCAATCCACGTGTGGCGGTGGCGACCCCGAGGGTTTTTGCCGCGCTCGCCAACAAGGCCAATCCGGCGATCGGCGCATTGCCGGACGATGCGTTCGACCCCTCCTTCCTCGACGGGCTGCGCAACGATCTCGAAGCACCGGCACGGCGACTGTTCCCCGTGATCGGCACAACGCTCGCACGCCTTGCCGGGACGGAAGGCTGCCTGCTGGCGCGAATGAGCGGATCGGGCGCGACCTGTTTCGGCCTTTATCCCGATCGCGAGGCCGCACTCGCGGCGCATCGGTCGATCGTTGACACGCAAGACGATTGGTGGTCGGCTCCGGCCATAATCGCCGGCACTCAACCGATCGGCGACAAAGGCTGAGCCCCCGAACGAGACCAGGTCATGGACCGCATCGACGAAACACGCCCCTTCATCGCGCTCGGCATCGCCGTGCTGACCGTTTCGGACACGCGCGGCCTTGAGGACGACAAGTCCGGCGCGACGCTGGCGGCCCGCATCGAGCAGGCCGGCCATCGCCTCGCCGACCGGGCTATCGTCACCGACGATGTGGAGAAGATCCGCGCACAAATCCGCGCATGGGTCGCGGACGAGACAGTCGACGCGATCATCACGACCGGCGGGACGGGCTTTACCGGGCGCGACGTAACGCCCGAAGCGCTGGAGCCGCTGTTCGAGAAGCGCATGGACGGGTTTTCCGCGCTGTTTCACCGAATCAGCTACGACAAGATCGGCACCTCGACGATCCAGTCGCGGGCGACGGCGGGCGTGGCAGGCGCGACCTACATTTTCTGCCTGCCGGGCTCGCCCGGCGCCTGCAAGGACGCCTGGGACGGCATCCTCGTCCAGCAATTCGACTACCGGCACATGCCCTGCAATTTCGTGGAAATCATGCCGCGCCTCGACGAGCATCTGAAACGCGGGAAGTCGTGATCACGTGGTCACATGTCGGGGACGTGGGCCTTTGCGCGCAGCACGACAAGGCGTGAGCCGGCGGGCGGGCGCGGCGGGATGCCCGCGATCTTCCTGCCGGACAGATTGCGCACCGTGTCCCTGCTGACGATCAGCCCCTGGCTGTCGAGCACGCGCCCAAACAGATTGGCGGCGACGAAGCGCCAGGCTTCCTCGAAGCGTGCGGCCAGTCCGTAGCGCTGGCTCGAATAGGAAAAGGCGGCGCACAGCTTTTTCGACTGGCCCAGCGCTTCCGCGCGCTCGACGAACTCCGCAGCCTCGCGGAACCAGTCATGCTCCAGAATGACACCGGGCTTGAGCATCAGGATCCAGGACGCGGCGACATTGTCGGCGGCGTGCCCGAGATGGTCGCGCGGTTCGCCCACGACATGGTGGCAACCGGCCGCGTCGGCAATCGCCGCCATGGCCTCGCTGCCGCCGCCATCCAGGATCACCGCGTCGCGCAGGATGCCCTCGGCAACGGCCGGCACGAGGCAGGCCAGCGTGCGGGCCAGCCCCTCTTCTTCCCTGTCCACGGCGATCACCACACTCATCATCGCGGGTTTGCTTACTCCACAAGCGCACACAAAAGCGAGAGGCGGGAGGAAATTCGGCGACAGAAACGGCCCTGGGTCAGTTTGTTCTTGTTTTGTTCGTTCGATGTGGTAGGAATAAATTCATTGAACGAATCGAGCGGCAACCAGCGCCGCGGGAGACAGCCATGCAGCAGTCAGGCAATGCGACCAGCACCGCAAGACGGGTGAAACCGCGCATGGGCAACGACATGGCGCAGGTCAGCCATGAGGCCTTCGTTTCGGGGCTGGCGTTTGGCACCCATTCGGGCGCCGGCAATTCGGGAAGCGACCGGGCGGGAGCGCGCAACCGGATCAGCATTGGCGAGGCTGTCGAGGCCGAGCGGCGACGCGGCCGAGGGGCCGTCAGCAATGCAAGCGGCCGCTACGAGCCGATCAGCCGGCATGTCTTCGACGATGGCTGGCAGACCATCGACGAATTGCCGCCCTTTGCGACCGAGGTCCAGACGGAGAAGCCGCGCACGATCATCACGCGCAACGATTCACCTGACATTTCCTTCGACCGTTCGATCAATCCCTATCGCGGTTGTGAGCATGGCTGCGTCTACTGCTTCTCGCGGCCGACCCACGCCTATATGGGACTTTCGGCGGGGCTCGATTTCGAGGCCAGGCTGTTTGCCAAGCCGGGCGCTGCGCGCCTGCTCGAGCGCGAACTGGGCAAGCCCGGCTACAAGCCGAAGACGATCGCGATGGGCACCAATACCGATCCCTATCAGCCGATCGAAAAGACCTGGCGGGTGACGCGCGAAATCCTCGAAGTCCTGGAGGCGGCAAACCATCCCGTCGGCATCGTCACGAAGTCGGCGCTGGTGACCCGCGACATCGACATCCTGTCGCGCATGGCGGAGAAGAACCTGGTCAAGGTGGCGCTGTCGGTCACGACGCTCGACCGACGCCTGTCGCGCGCCATGGAACCGCGTGCCGCGACACCGGCGCTCCGGCTGAAGACGATCAGCGATCTCCACACGGCCGGCATTCCGGTCTCCGTCATGGTCGCGCCGGTCATTCCCGCGCTCAACGATCACGAGATCGAGCGGATACTGGATTCGGCGCGTGGCGCCGGCGCGGAGAGCGCGGGCTTCATCCTGCTGCGCCTACCCTTCGAGGTCAGTCCGCTGTTTCGCGAATGGCTGCTGCGCCACTATCCGGATCGCTATCGCCACGTGATGAACCTGATCCGCTCGATGCGCGACGGCAAGGATTACGATTCGCAATGGGGCCGGCGGATGAAGGGCAACGGTCCCTATGCGTGGCAGATTGCTCGACGCTTCGAAATGAGCGTGCAAAAGCTCGGTTTCGACAAGAAGCGGCGCCGGCTCGACGCGAGCCAGTTCCGGCCACCGCTCGGCGAAGGCCATCAATTGGCGCTCCTGTAACCCCGATACCCGGCGGTTGCGCGTTTCGCCGCAACCAGCGCGCGCCGCCGGGTCTTGAAGAGAATCAGTGTCCGGGCCAAGCTCGCCCGCATGTCCCCAAGGCCCGGCACTGATTCTCTTTCCCCCTCTTCTCCCGGCAAGACCCGCCCGTCGCGCAAAGGTGCCGGACCGGATTTTTCCGAGGAAGCATCGCTTTATCGCAGCGGCGTCGGATCGGTCGCCGGTGTTGACGAGGCAGGACGCGGACCGCTCGCAGGACCCGTCGTTGCCGCGGCCGTCATCCTCGACCCGGATCGCATCCCTGACGGCATCAACGATTCCAAGAAACTCACTCACAAGCGCCGGGAAGCGGTGTTCCTCGACATCCTCGCCAGCGCAAGGGTCGCCTGGGCGATGCAGGGCGCGGCGAGCATCGACCGGGTGAACATCCGCCAGGCAACGCTTGCCGCCATGACCCAGGCCGTGGCCGGCCTGCCGCATACAGCGGACATGGTGCTGGTCGACGGACGCGACGTCCCCGAGCCACTCGCGGGCAGAGGCCGGGCGCTCATCGGCGGCGACGGCCTGTCGCTGTCGATCGCGGCAGCATCCATCGTCGCCAAAATCGTACGCGACCGGCTGATGGCGCGAGCCTGCACCGTCTTTCCGGGATACGGCTTTTCGGCGCATGCCGGCTATGGCACGGCAGCGCATCTCGATGCGCTCCAGCGACTGGGCCCCTGCCCGCTGCACCGGCAGAGCTTCGCGCCGATACGTTCGCTGCTGCCGACGGGCTGAATTTGGGCAAGATCACGGTTTTGATGCTCGGCAAACAAAAAGGCGCCTCGAAGGGCGCCTTTTCAATTTCCGTATCGAATGCCGGATTGGTTAGTTGAGCCGGCTTTTCACTTCGGCAATCGACTGATCGATGATCTTGCCGGCGGCAGCGCCCGTCACCTTTTCGGCGATCAGCTTCTCTGCTGCGGCAACCGCGATGTCGACGGCGACCGAGCGAACGTCGGCGACTGCCTGGCTTTCCGCCTGGGCGATCTTCTGTTCGGCCATCGCCGTACGACGTGCGACGAATTCCTCCGTCTTGCGTGCCGATTCCTCGGCGAACAGGACGGCTTCGTTCTTGGCGGCGGCGACGATTTCCTCCGCCTCCACCTCGGCTGCCTTGCGCTTGCGCTGGTATTCGGCGAGCAGTTCCTGCGCTTCCTCGCGCAGGCGGCGTGCCTCTTCCAGCTCATCGCGGATCTTGTCGGCGCGCGAGTCTAGCGATTTCGACAGCATACCGGGGACCTTGAAGTAGACGATCACCCCGAAGAAGATCAGCAGGCTGACGAATGCCCAGAATGTTGCGTCAAGCGTCATTGCCTCAGCCCTCGTTGCGTGCGGCCTCGACGGCCTTGGTGATCTCGGCCTTGGTTGCCGAGCCGCCGATCAGTTCGGAGACGATGGCGCCTGCGGTGTCGTTGGCGATGCCGCCGACCTCGCCCATCGCTTTCTCTCGGATCTCGGCGATCCGGGTCTCGGCCGCCTCGAGCTTGGCGTTCAGCCCTTCCTCGACCTTGCGACGCTCGGCCTCGGCTTCCGCCTTGGCCTTGTCGTTGGCCTCCTGCGCAATGGCATGGGCACGCGAGCGGGCTTCCGCCAGTTCGTGCTCATAGGCAGCATGCGCCGCGTCGGCCTCTTCCTTCAGGCTCTGGGCCTCGTCGAGGTCGCCGGAAATGCGATCGCGCCGCACCTCGAGGATGCTGGCAATGCGCGGGATGGCGACCCGGCTCATGAACCAGTAGAAAAAGCCGAAGGTGATCGCCAGCCACAGAAGCTGCGAGGCGAAATGGGCAGGATCGAACGGCGGGAAGGGAACGGCTTCTCCGTGCCCGTCATGCGCCGCTTCGGTGCCGGCATGGGTCTCGCCATGACCGCCTTCGGCCTGGGTCGAGACTGCCTCGCCCTCGGCAGCGGCTAGCACGAAGACCGGTGCTTCGCCCTGCGTCGTGAACCAATTCGTCATCATGCGCTCTCCAATGCGCCACGCGACCGCCCGAAACGGATCACTCCTTCAGGGGCGGCCGCAAGGGTCGCTCTTGCGGGCGGTTTAGACGACGAACAGCAGAAGCAGTGCGACCAGCAGCGAGAAGATGCCGAGCGCTTCGGTCACGGCGAAGCCGAAGATCAGGCGACCGAACTGGCCGTCGGCTGCCGACGGGTTGCGCAGGGCACCCGAGAGGTAGTTGCCGAAGATGGTGCCGAGACCGATACCTGCTCCGCCCATGCCGAGGCAGGCGATGCCGGCGCCGATGTACTTTGCTGCTTCCGCTTCCATGTCAAACTCCCTAGATCATGGCTGTTGGCGACGTGCCCGTGCATCGGGCGCTGTGCCGGTTACGTTCGGCCGATGGCCGGATGGTTTCCCCGCTTAGTGCGAGGGATGCAAGGCGTCGTTCAGATACATGCAGGTCAGGACCGCGAAGACATAGGCCTGCAGACCGGCGACGAGAAACTCGAGCGCGGTGAGCGCTACCGTCATGATGAGCGGCAGGATGGCGCCGCCGATGCCGAGTGCGCCCAGCGCGCCGAGGCTCGACACGAAGCCGGCAAAGACCTTGAGCGTGATGTGGCCGGCCAGCATGTTGGCGAACAGACGGATGGAGTGGCTGATCGGGCGCGACAGGAACGAGAAGATCTCGATCAGCACGACCAGCGGCAGGATGATGGCGGGCACGCCGCTCGGCACGAACAGCTTGAGAAAGCCGAGGCCGTTCTTCCTGAACCCGTAGACGATGACGGTGAAGAAGACGAGCAACGCCAGTGCCACCGTCACGATGAGATGGCTCGTCACCGTAAAGAAGTACGGGAACATGCCGAACAGATTGGCGACGAGAATGAAGGTGAAGATCGAGAAGACGAGCGGGAAGAACTTCATCCCCTCCGAGCCGGCAGCGTCGCGCAGCATGCCGGCGGTGAACTCGTAGATCATCTCGGCAATCGACTGCATGCGGGTCGGCACGAGGCCGCGGCCCGAGGTCGACCATACGAGGAAGCCGGAGGTGACCGCCACCGTCGCCACCATGAACAGGGAGGCGTTGGTAAACGACAGGTCCACTCCGTTGAAGTCGAGCGGAATCAGCTTGTTGATATGAAACTGGTGAATTGGGTCGTTTGCCACCCGCTATTCCTCTGCCCGTTACCTGTCCGTTCGGTCCGTGTCGCGCGGCTCCTGGCGCGTCATCATCGAGCCGGACGAACGCATCACGTTCAACGTTCCTGCGCAGAACCCGATCAGGAGAAAGAAAATCATTCCCCAGGGCGCCACACCAAAAAACCGGTCAATCCCGTAGCCTACCGCGGCTCCCACGACGATCGCGCCGATAAACTCGCTCGACAGTCGCATTGCAGCCGCGAAGCCAGAATTGTCCGGTTTCGCGTCTTCGGCCTCCGCCCCGCGCACGCCACGCCTGCTTGCCAGGCGTTTGTCGAGCGAACTCAGGCGATTAGCCAAATCCGCTTCACGGGCGTCGTCGCGACCCGGTTCGGTTCCTTGCTTGCGGTCATTGTCCATACGGTTTTCAACCATACGGCTATCCCCCGCCGAAGGGTACCCCCGGTACGCGCCGCTGCCGCAAACCCGGCCAAACACTCGGCCAGGCCCCGCGACAGCACCCCGCGAAGTCGCCGGCAACATAGTTTTGAGGCGTCCGGCTGTCAAGCTGGCCACCACAAGCCTAAATAGCTGATTTTGCTTCTATTTCAGATTGAGGCACGCTGTGCGACAAAGCGCCTTGGGGATGAGTCGGAGATTCGGCCCTTAGCACGTGCACAAAGGACGCCGGGATCAGCTCCAGCCGCCGCCAAAGGTGCGGTAGAAGACGTGCAGGCCGATCTTGCCGACCTTCTTCATGTGACGGGCCCAGCGCGGCCGCACATAGGTGGCGTGATAGTGCGTGGAGGAGCCGACTTCCTTGAGCCAGATGCGGCCCTGGGTGGTCTCGCGCGCCACATAGGAAGCGAGTTCCCAGCGCTTGGTGTCACGCACACGGTCGCGAACGCCATCGCAGGCGAAGGAGAACTGGCAACGATTGCGCCATTTCTTGTTCTGATAGACGACGCCGCAAATGTTGTTGGGATAGGTCGGGTTCTTCACCCGGTTGAGGATGACCTGCGCCACGGCGGCCTGGCCGCGCACGGGTTCGCCGCGTGCCTCGAAATAGATGCCCGCGGCAAGACAGTCCTGTTCCTGCTCGGAAAAGACGGACATCGGCAGCGGTTCGGCCGCCCAGCTGTGGTCGTCCTTGTCGAGTTTCGGGATGAGGCTGATCGGGCGCTCCTCATTGAGCACGGCAGCGAAAGGCGAGCGGACCCGCTTCTCCTCCTCGCCGCCATAGGCCAGCACGTTGCCGACCGATTCGGTGACAAGGCTCGCGACCATCACCGGAAGGTCAGGGTCGACGGGCGGGAGGTCGGATTTGGGCGGGTGGAAGACGGCGGCGACCTTGAACGCCTCGTCGGCAGCGCGTGGCTTCACGAAGGCGAGCTCGAATTCCTTGTCGGCGGCGCGCGGCTCCAGCATGGAGTGACGCTCCAGCACGGACCCGGCTGAGAAATAGGCCGGCGGACGCGCGATACTGGCGGAGACGACGCGATCTCCCTTGCCGTCGCGGTTGATGCGCTGGGCCTGCCGCTCGACACCGACTTCGGTGCTGATTTCGGGCAGTGCCTCGCTGACGGTGCCCGTCGTGACGGGATCGACCGTAACCGGCGTGCCGGCACTCCGACGCTCCAGCGTCGAGGGCACGGCGGTCGCGAGTACCAGGCTACCGGCCGGCTCGGGCACATGGGCAAGCCAGCGTTCGGCGACCGGCGCCGGCGCGAGCGCGGCGACATCCTGAAACGCGATGATATTCGGATAGGCGAGGAATACGGCAAGACCCGCCATCAGCGGATACGAGTTCTTTGCCAGGCGCAGTCTCACCCTCTGCACAAGCACATCAAAAGTACGCAAAACCCTACCCCGGACCAGCAAATTTGACGAATTCCAGAAAGCTTTCGACAAGCTAGGCAGTTAACGTTGACAGAGCGTTAATGCGCCGCCCGATAGGCGTTCACGCCCTTCCCGCCCGTCCTGCGCGCGGCAGATCGCGCCGGGCGACGACAGGCGATCTGCCCGGCAATACGGGCGGCAATCCGGCATAAAAGAGGTGTTTTGGGGCAGGCGCGGTCCCTAGCGCTTGCGGGCGCGAGAGGCGTAGGGGTTTTCGCCCTTGCGCATGTGCAGGCGTATCGGCGTTCCCCACAGGTCGAAGTCCTCGCGCAGCGCGTTAACCATGTAGCGCGAATAGGCGTCCGGCAGGGCGGCCGGGCGCGAGCAGGCGGCGACGAAAGTCGGCGGCCGCGTCTTGATCTGCGACATGTACTTGATGCGGACGCGGCGGCCGGAAACGGCCGGTGGTGGATGGCGCTGGACGACATGTTCGAGCCAGCGATTGAGCTTTGGGGTCGGGATGCGGCGGTTCCACGCCTCGTAGACGTCGAAGATCGCCTGCATCAGCCGGTCGATCCCCTCGCCTGTCGCACCCGATACCGGCACCAACTTCAGTCCCTTGACCTGCGGCAGCAGGCGCTCGGCCTTTTCGTGCATCTCGGCGAGCGTCGCCTGGCGATCCTCGACGAGGTCCCATTTCGACACGGCGATCACGGGCGCCCTGCCCTCGCGGATGACGAGGTCGGCAATGTGCAGGTCCTGCTTCTCGAAAGGCTGGGTGGCATCGAACAGGATGACCACGATCTCGGCGAACTGCATGGCGCGCAGGCCGTCAGCGACCGAGAGCTTTTCCAGCTTTTCCTGGACCTTGGCCTTTTTGCGCAGGCCGGCCGTGTCGAAGAGCTTGATCGGCCGGCCCTGCCACTGCCAGTCGATGGAGATGGAATCGCGCGTGATACCGGCCTCGGGTCCGGTGAGCAGGCGATCCTCGCCGACAAGGCGGTTGAGCAGGGTCGACTTGCCGGCATTCGGGCGGCCGACGATGGCGATCCGCAAGGGACGGTCGGGATCGATCGCCTCTTCGTCCCCTTCTCCGATTTCGCCTTCGATAGTTTCTGCCGTTGAGGCGAGTTCGAGTTCCTCTTCCTCGTCCTCCTCTTCAGGGCCGAAGGCACGCTCCTCGCCCAGTGCGGCGACGATGGCATCGTGCAGATCGCCGAGGCCCTGGCCGTGTTCGGCGGAGATCGGCACCGGCTCGCCGAAGCCGAGGCTGAACGCCTCCAGATAACCGGACTGGCCGGCCGAGCCCTCCGCCTTGTTGGCGACGAGGATGACAGGACGTCCTGACTTCCTGAGCAGGGAGACAAAGAAACGGTCGGACGGCGTGACGCCGGCGCGCGAGTCGATCATGAACAGGCAGATGTCGGCCTCTTCGATGGCGCGCTCGGTCTGGGCGCGCATGCGCGCCTCGAGGCTGCCGCCGGCTGCCTCTTCCAGACCCGCTGTGTCGACCACCTCGAATTTCAGCTGACCGAGCGTACCCGTCGCCTGGCGACGGTCACGGGTCACGCCCGGCGTGTCGTCGACAAGCGCAAGGCGCTTGCCGACCAGCCTGTTGAACAGGGTCGACTTGCCGACATTGGGGCGTCCTACGATGGCGACGGTGAATGGCATGGTCGGTAAATCCTACGGGCGCCGCAGTCCCTTTTCCGCGGCGCTGACGGCCCTCAGCGATAGGCGATGAGGTCCGCGTCGTCGGTCAGGAAATAGATCGTTTCCTCGGCGACGACAGGGGGCATGATCACGCCGTCCGGCACTTCCATCCGGCCGAGCGGCTCACCGGTATAGGGCGATACGGTCATGACCTCGCCATGGCTGCCGGTCACGATCAGGCGGTCGCCGGCCAGCACGGGGCCGGACCAGCGGATCGGGTCTTTCTTCTTCTCCGGGTTCTCGTAGCGCGGCAGCGGCTGGACCCAGCGGACGCGCCCGCCCTGGCGGGTCAGGCAGTAGATCTCGTTGTCGTTGCTGAGCACGAAAATGAACTCGCCCGCGACCCAGGGCGTATCCACGCCGCCGATATTGCGTTCCCAGATACGGGCGCCGCTGCGCTGGTCGATGGCGACCAGGCGGCCGGAATGGCTGATGGCATAGACGACGCCGCGGTCGATCACGGGATTGCCCCGGATATGAGCGAGCGAGGCCATGGCATCGACGCGGCGGATGGCCGTCAGGTTGTCCGACCAGACCACCCGGCCGTTTTCCACCCGCATGGCGAAGACTTCGCCGGAGCTGTAGGGAACGATGGCCGTGGACCCTTCGACTGCGACGCTGCCGCCGCCCAGCAGGCCGGCCGCTTCGCTGATCGCCGAATGGTTCCA
>JBHIWX010000051.1:0-30362 GCA_041987205.1 Rhizobiaceae bacterium
CGCCTGCCCGTCTTCACCAGACCGGCAGCGGCAAGCTTCTTGACCGCATAGTTGATCAGATGCGTGTCCTCGACATTCATGACGAGGCACAGATCGGCCAGCGTCTTTTCGCGGCCGCGATGGTTGACGTGATGCAGAACGAGTACCTCCGTCGCTGTCAGGCCGGCCACGCCCTCCTTCAGCGGCCCGCTCGCCGCTGTCGCACGCACCATCCAGCGGTGCCAGGCATTGACCGTGACGTTGAGCGCGAATTCCAGCTCCGACAGCGCCGGCATGGCACCCGCCGCCAGATGCGCCGCCGAGACCACGGGGCCGATGTCGTTTGCGTATTTCTGAGCCATTTTGTCCTTGCTCCGGCCTGGCCTTAACCCGTCATCGTCGGGCTTGCCCCGGTCCTCGACTTGATCGGGGATCCATTCCGTTTCGCAACCACGCGAACCCGACCTCGAGCACATCCTCCGGGACACGTCACGGAATGGGTCCTCGGGTCCGCGCTTCGCTCGCCCGAGGATGACGACTGGGGTTTTCCTTCATCATCAACATTGACATTTTATCGACAAATTATCAATGTTGGCAAGCCGGGCGCCATGCAGGCAGGCGATCGGATCAAGTATCAGGGAGAACGGCGCCATGACCGACGCCCGAACACACGGCAAATGGGATTTCTGGATCGACCGCGGCGGCACCTTTACCGACATTGTCGGCCGCGACCCTGATGGCGGCCTGCACACGCGCAAATTCCTGTCCGAAAATCCGGAAGCCTATCGCGATGCCGCCGTTGCCGGCATCCGCGACCTGCTCGGCGTGACAAAAGGCGACCCGGTCCCCGCCGAGCGCATCGGCTCGGTGCGCATGGGCACGACGGTTGCGACCAACGCCCTGCTGGAGCGAAAGGGCGAGCGCACGGCGCTGCTGATCACGAAAGGCTTCGGTGACGCACTCAGGATCGGCTACCAGGCGCGGCCCGACATCTTCGCCAAGGAAATCATCCTGCCCGAGCAACTCTATTCACGCGTCACCGAGATCGGCGAACGCGTACTGGCCGACGGCACGGTGGAAGCGCCCGCGAACGCCGACGAGATCCGCACCGCCCTCGCCGCGCTGAAGGAGGACGGCTACAAATCGCTCGCAATCGCCTTCATGCATGCCTGGAAACACCCCGAACACGAACAGCTCGCCGCGAGAATGGCGCGCGAGGCCGGCTTCGACCAGGTCTCGGTCAGCCATGAGGTCTCGCCGCTGGTCAAGCTGGTCGGCCGTGGCGACACCACCGTTGTTGACGCCTATCTCTCGCCCATCCTGCGCCGCTATGTCGAACAGGTGGCAGACGAACTCGGCCTTAAGCTGGATGACACTTTGGGCAGCGGGGATAACGACCCAGCCGCCGAAGAGGCGGCCGGCCGGTCAGGCCGCCCCCGCGGAGGCCCCGACGCCGGGGCTGGTCTGGCGTCGGATACGACCGTGAGCGAAGGCAGATCATCAGCGAAGCTGATGTTCATGATGTCGTCGGGCGGTCTCACCGCCGCCGAACTGTTCCAGGGCAAGGACGCGATCCTGTCCGGCCCGGCGGGCGGTGTCGTCGGCGCGGTGGAGACAGCCAAGCTCGCCGGCTTCGAACGCGTCATCGGCTTCGACATGGGCGGCACCTCGACCGACGTGTCGCATTATGACGGTGAGCTGGAGCGTGCCTTCGAGACGGAGGTCGCCGGGGTGCGCATGCGCGCCCCGATGATGAAGATCCACACCGTCGCCGCAGGTGGCGGCTCGATCCTCACCCATGCCGACGGACGCTTCCAGGCGGGACCGGACTCGGCCGGCGCCAATCCCGGCCCGGCCTGCTATCGGCGTGGCGGGCCGCTGGCGGTAACCGACGCCAATGTCATGGTCGGCAAGCTGCGCCCCGAATTCTTCCCCGCCATTTTCGGCCACGGCCAGGACGAGAAACTCGACGCGGAGGTGGTGCGCGAGAAATTCGCCACGCTCGCCGACGAGATCGGCATTTCGCCGGAGGAGGCCGCCGACGGCTTCCTGAAGATCGCCGTGGAGAACATGGCGAACGCCATCAAGAAGATTTCCGTCCAGCGCGGCCATGACGTTACCGGCTATGCGCTCAACTGCTTCGGCGGTGCCGGCGGCCAGCACGCCTGTGCCGTGGCCGACGCGCTCGGCATGAAGACGGTGCTGATCCACCCGTTCTCCGGCATCCTGTCGGCCTATGGCATGGGGCTTGCCCGGATCAGGGCGAACCGCACACGCGCGCTCGTCCTGCCGCTAGACGACGGATCGGAATCCGAACTGCGCCGCGTCGAAACGGAGCTTCGACAGGAAGCCGAATCGGAATTGCAGGAACAGGGCGTAAACGATTCCGATATCTCGATTTTCGCCCGCGCCCACATCCGTTACGACGGCACCGACACGCCCCTGCCCGTCCCCCTCACCGGTGCCGACGAAATGGCGCGAGCCTTCGAGACGGCGCACCGCAAGCAGTTCGGTTTCGCCTTCGAGGGCAAGCGGCTGATCGTCGAGGCAGTGGAGGTCGAGGCCGTCGGCGGCGGCAGTGCGGTGACCGAAACGCCCGGCCCGCTTGAAGCGCGCACGATCAAGGCCGACGACACCGTGTCCTTCTTCTCGGACGGAGAATGGCACGACGCCGCAATCCATCGCCGCGAGGCGCTCGCCCCTGGCAACCGGGTCATGGGCCCGGCGCTGATCATCGAGCCGCACCAGACCATCGTTGTCGAGCCGGAATGGGAGGCGCAGGTCAACGCGCTCGGCCACATCGTGCTGACCCGCGCCAAAGCCAAGGCGCGCGAACTGGCCATTGGCACGAAAGCCGACCCGGTCATGCTGGAGGTGTTCAACAACCTCTTCATGTCGATCGCCGAGCAGATGGGCGTGACGCTGCAGAACACCGCCTATTCGGTCAACATCAAGGAGCGGCTCGATTTCTCCTGCGCGGTCTTCGCCGCCGATGGGTCGCTGGTCGCCAACGCACCACACATGCCCGTGCATCTGGGCTCGATGGACCGCTCGGTCGAGACGATCATCAAGCTCAACGAGGGCAACATCCATCCAGGCGATGTCTTCGTCCTCAACGCCCCCTACAATGGCGGCACGCACCTACCCGACATCACGGTTGTAACGCCGGTGTTTGCTGGGGACGCTCTCTCCCCCCTTGCGTGGGAGATGTCTGCGCAGCAGACAGAGGGGGGTAACGCGACAGCCTCCGAGCAAGCGGCTTCACCCCCCTCTACCCCTGATGGGGCATCTCCCCCGCAAGGGGGGAGACTGGAGCAAAACCCGATCCTCTTCTGGGTGGCGTCCAGAGGCCACCATGCCGACATTGGTGGCATGGCGCCGGGCAGCGCGACACCGCGCGCCACGCATGTCGACGAGGAAGGCGTGCTGATCGACAATTTCAAGCTGGTCGACTCCGGCCGCCTGCGCGAGGCGGAGATGGTCGAACTCCTGACCAGCCACCCCTGGCCGGCGCGCAACCCGACCCAGAACATGGCCGACATGCGCGCGCAAATAGCAGCCAACGAAAAGGGCGTGGCCGAACTCAGAAAGATGGTCGCCCATTTCGGCCTCGACGTCGTAAACGCCTATATGGGCCATGTCCAGGACAACGCCGAGGAGAGCGTGCGCCGCGTCATCGATGCGCTGAGCGATTGCGAATACGCCTACGGCACCGACACCGGCCAGACGATCCGGGTGAAGATCACGGTCGACCGCGATGCCCGCGAGGCAACGGTCGATTTCACCGGCACGTCAGACGCGCAGAAGAACAATTTCAACGCGCCGGAACCCGTCGCCCGCGCCGCCGTGCTCTATGTCTTCCGCCTTATGGTGGAGGCACCGATCCCGATGAATGCCGGCTGCCTGAAGCCGATCCGGTTGGTCATCCCCGACGGCTCGATGCTGAAGCCCGCCTATCCGTCGGCCGTCGTCGCCGGCAATACCGAGACGAGCCAGCACGTCACCAATTGTCTGCTGATGGCGCTGGGCGCGATGGCGAACGCGCAGGGCACGATGAACAATTTGACCTACGGCAATGCCCGCTACCAGAACTATGAGACGATCTGCTCGGGCGCGCCGGCCGGTGTCATGAATTCGGGACGCGGCTTTAATTCGGGACGCGGCTTTGCCGGCGCGCACGCCGTCCACACCCACATGACCAATACGCGCATGACCGACCCGGAAGTGCTCGAAATGCGCTTTCCCGTCGTGCTGGAGGAATTCTCGATCCGCCCCGGCTCCGGCGGCAAGGGCAAATTCCACGGCGGCGACGGCACGCGCCGCGTGCTGCGCTTCCTGGAGGACATGGAGTGCGCCATCCTCGGCTCGCACCGCAAGCGTCCGCCAGCCGGCCTGTCAGGCGGCGGCGACGGCGAGGCCGGTCGAACCGAAATCCGCCGCCACGACGGCACGATCGAGGAACTCGACCATGCTGACCAGACGTCAGCCAGGGCCGGCGAAGCCGTGATCGTGACAACGCCTACAGGCGGCGGGTATTTGGCCAAGCCTTGAACGCAGTAGTAATCGAGACCTGACGGCATGATCGGCAATTATTTCAAACGGTCCTCGATGATATCATCAATCAACTGCCTTTGGCGTTCCAGATCCGAATTCGCACGCGGCCCCTTGGGTTGCGAGGAAATCGTTGGCTCGGACAATACCGATGGCGGTTGAGCGGTGATACTTGGCGGAGTGGCTCTCCTTCCACCAAACTGCTGAATGGTCATCTCGCTACTAGGCGGAGTCTGCTTTGGATACGCTTCAATGCATTTCTTGATTGCAGGAATATTGTCTGTGTCCTTCAAGTGACAGGCGAGTTCCCGCATATTTGTGATGTAGATATTACCAGTCACTGAACCCGCCATTGTAATAAAGTTGTTGTCGATGGTGACCCTGGCAGGCTTTGGGCGAGCGATTTTCTTGCGATAATCGGATAGTCGCAGTCTGGTGACGAGAGCTTTCAAATATATTTTGTCGGTATAGGATGCCAGGGGCGGCAATACCACCGTATATGGCACCAGCGCGTAGGTGAAATTACCGCCAAGAGAAGCAACCAGCTGACCTGTGTTTTCAAATGTCAGATTTGTATATTTTAGCTGCTCGTCGCCGCTTTCCCGTGGATAGCCCTTAATATAGTTGTTGAAATGGGGCAATATACCCATCTGATCCAAATTTACGTATTTGTCATCTTCACAAATAGTTTTCTGCGTATCAGTCAACTGCAGGTAGTCAGTTGTTACAGCCCCCGCATTCATGCTGGCTTCGGTGAAAAAGTCCTGTGGTATGGTCAGATCCAGATTCGAAGCCAACTCGTATGTCGATGTGTCGGAAGGGTTTAGTCCGGTGTTGATTTCCTTTTTCCAGGAATGGTGGATGGTGTTCTTTTTACCGGATGCACTCGCACCCAGGCTTCCGGAGCGAGAGTGCTTGAGGGTTAGTTCAACCACCCAGACAGTTGCGTAGTCCGGCAGCTTCCGATTGTGATAGTCGTATTCGAGTTTCCACGCATCGATCAGATGGCAAATGATGGCATTCTGGATGCGATCATAGTCGATATAAAGCATATTACCGTCGCTGACCCTCAACGGATGCAGACATCCCGAAAGCAGCAAAGCCAAAAAAGCGACAAATATTCTATACATCTCAATCCCCTCAAACCCGGGCGTGATGAACGGCACGGCCGTTCACCTGCCAGAAGAAGCCGAACGCCGTTCCGCGCCGACGCGTGGGTTTGCAGAAATTGAGTTCGGGAACGTCCCTGCGTTCCGAAATATGAGCGGCTCAATCTGCAGCCGCCAGGCCCCGAGTAATATGTCTCGGCACCAGTTCACTTCCCCGAACTTCTCGTAATTTGCCTTCTGTCGAGGCAACTCGGAGAACTATTCGCTAATTATTAGCAACTATCAATAGTATTTTCGTAAAACACAATCGGACCCGATTGCCCGACGCCAAATCAATACTGACACCGGCAATGCAAAACTGTTTATGGAATTGCTTGGTGGATCGGCATCAACGCCAATCCGCCATCCTCAAATCCTGCGCACATACGGCCCGAGCCGCATGCCCGCCGGCGGGTTCTTGCCGACGACCAGTACCCAGAAATGGGTGCGGCGCGGATGCTTGCCGGAATGGTTGAAGGCATAGGCGATGCCGGCACGGTCGTATTTGCGCCGTAGCATGATCTCGCGATGCTTGGGCGAGTCCAGCCAGCCCTGGATCGCCTCCTCGACCGAACCATAGCCCACGCCGAGATTTTCACCCGCCGAGCCCTCGAATCCAACCGCCGCCATGCGAACCGGAAATTTGGTTGTCGGTCCGAACTCGTGACCGAAATTGCCGGTCTTCGCCATCCAGTCGGCATGGTTCTGGGCCGCCTGCTGCAGACGTTCATCGGGCTCGAAGCCGCCAAGCAGGAATTTGCGCCGCGTCGCGTTGACCGCCTTCAGCCCCTCGGCCGGGTCGAAATCGAGCGGCACCACATCCTGCGGCCGCCTTCCCGCATGGCTGGTGACGTTCTCCGTGGTCAGCATGCCGGTACAGCCCGGCAGCGCGATGAAAGACGCCAGTCCGGCCAGACGCATCAGGGCGTCGCGCCGTGTCGTGGAGCGTCCATCTGAAGGATCTGGGTGCATCGATTGCCCGAATTTCGAAAACATGTCATCCTGATCATGGATGGCAATGGTTGATCAAGCCTTACGCCAAGCCCTGCAATGGCCGGACCGTCGGGTCGCGGCGTGGGGTCGCAAATCCCACGTTGAACAGTTTTTTGCCCTCCCCCGGATCATACCCCCTAATATTCGGGGGTTGTGTTAGGGGGGCGTCCATTGGCTCTATTGGCCTTATGCGGAGACGGTTTGCCCAAACGGCCACGATGATCTTGCTCCGCAGACTGCCCGATCTCTCGTGGGTTGAGATCGGGCAGTTTTTTGTGTGCCGGGACACCTGACCGGATCGTCTCCACCACCACAATCGTCTGCCGATCGGCGCCTGCGCACGACGTCACGCAGGTGCCGAAATCGAGCGCCATGTGCATGGCGTGCGCCGCAGGTGCTCCGCCAACGCCCGATGGTCGGGGTAGAAAGAATGCCGGGGACAACCCGGCCGCATGCTTGAAGATCGCCCGTCCAACGCCCACATGCTGGGTCATCAACGACTTTCGTGTCGGGAATGTGGCGCCCAGCGCGGCCGGTTTCAGCCTGCGGGCGCCGGGCCAGGCCGGCCTACGGTCCCGACACGCGTCAGCGATACTCATGGGCGGCGAGGACCCGCCTGATATCAACCTTCGCCGTCGGACGCTCGTTACATGCATTTTCTGATCTCCGATGCGATGGGAACGCCGATCTGGCAATGGGCGGCTTTCCTTGCGTTGGTGCTCGGCCTGATGGCGTTCGACCTCGGTATTCTCTACCGCAAGGCCCATGTCATCGGCGTCCGCGAGAGCCTGCAGCTCTCCGCCTTCTACGTCACGCTGGCGCTTCTGTTTTCCCTGTTCATCAAGGCAAAAAGCGGCTCGGAGGCCGCTTTTCTGTATCTGACCGGCTATGTCGTCGAACAGAGCCTGTCGATGGACAACATCTTCGTCATGGCCGTGATCCTCGGCTATTTCGCCATCCCCCGTGAATACCAGCACCGCGTCCTGTTCTACGGCATTCTGGGCGTCATCCTGCTGCGCGGCGTGATGATCCTGGCCGGCGCCGCCCTGATCGACCGGTTCCACTGGATCCTCTATTTCTTCGCCGCCTTCCTCGTCATCACCGGCATCAAGATGCTGCTCGCCGCCGATTCAGAATACAACGTCGCCGGCAATCCGGTGCTCAAATTCATGTCGCGGCACTTCCGCATCACCAGCACCCTGCGCGGCGACCGTTTCATCGTGCGCGAGCCGGATGCGCAAACGGGCAAAACGAAGCTTTTCATCACGCCGCTGCTGGTCGCGCTCTGCGTCGTCGAGGTCGCCGACCTCATCTTCGCCGTCGACTCCATCCCGGCGATCTTCGCGATCACCACCGACCCTTTCATCGTCTTCACGTCCAACATCTTCGCCATCCTCGGCCTGCGCTCGATGTTCTTCGCGCTGTCGGCGCTGCTGCACCGCTTCTGCTACCTCAAATTCGCGCTGTCGCTGGTGCTGGTCTTCATCGGCGCCAAGATCATCCTCGCGCCGCTTCTAGGGTTCGACAAGGTACCCCCCGCCTTCTCGCTCGGCGTCACGCTGGCCCTGCTCGGCACCGGCATCGCCGCATCGCTCCTGAAGACCTCCGGCGAAGACGAACATGCACAGGCATCCGCCAGCGTCGCCTACCAACCTGGCCATCAGGGCACTCAGGCTTCCGGGACAGCCGGACTGAAAAGCAGCGCGAGCGACAGGCAGCGCCCCTGACAGGCCTGAGGAAGAAAATTGGGCTTGATTCCGCCGCAAACCGGGATCAATCATCCGCCATGCCGCCCGCATCGGACGGCATCACTTCCTTCAAGGCATATCCAAATGTCCAATACCGGAAACGACACCGCGCCTCGCCAGGCCCAGGGCGTCGCGCGCGGCGCCTTCATCGCGGCCGTCATATCCACCATCGGCATCGTCACCCTGATCTGGTCCGAGATCTGGCTGACGCTCGCAGCCAGCATCTGGTCCTTTGTGGAGCTGCTTGGCGTCGGCCTGCCGGGCTATATCGTGCTGTCGGCCGTTCTGGCGCCCCTGGCCATCTGGGCAAGCTGGCACACCGCGCGGCTGGCCTGGATCGGAGAGTCGCGCGGCAACCTCTGAACCGGCTACGACCCACCGGCGAAAAAGGGTGCGATGAGGTCTTGAAAGGCCCCGGCTCAGCCGGAGAGCTTTGCCTTGATGCGTGCGCCCGCCTTCGCCATGTCGATCTGGCCGCGATAGCGCTCCTTGAGCAGCGCCATCACCTTGCCCATGTCGCGCAACGACGCCGCGCCGGTCTCCTCGATGGCGGCGCTGATCGCTGCGTCTGCCTCTTCTTCCGAGAGTGCCTTGGGCAGGAAGGCGCGGATGATCTCGATTTCCTCGTTTTCCTGCGCTTCCAGTTCGCCGCGTCCGGCCTCGCGATAGAGCCTGGAGCTCTCCTCGCGCTGCTTGATCATCTTGGTCAGGATATCGAGGATTTCCTCGTCGTCGGCGCGGTCCTTGCCCTTCCCGCGCAGCGCGATGTCTCGATCGACGATCGCGGCATTGATCAGGCGGAGCGTCGAAACGCTGCGTCGGTCCTGGTCCTTCTGCGCCTGCTTGAGCGCCTGTGAGATTCGTTCGCGCATGCCTGTCTCCCGCATGAAGCGTCAGCATAGACCAGCAGGACAGGGCAGGCAATCCACGCAATTATGCATAAATATTTGAAATATATGATGTTTATTTCATTCGCACATGATTGACGCTTGCCGGCCATTGATCTAGTTTGCCGTCTCGCCCAACCCATTCAGAACGTGCGCACGCTGGCTTCGGCCTGGCGCATGCCCCGCGACACGCGGAGAGGAATCGCCATGTCGACCGAACCCTGGACTTCGCGCAAGCCGACCGCACTCATTGTGCTGGCCGACGGCACCGTGATCGAAGGTCATGGCGCCGGCGCGACAGGCGCCGTCCAGGCGGAAGTGTGCTTCAACACGGCGATCACGGGCTATCAGGAGATCCTCACCGATCCCTCCTATGCCGGCCAGATCGTCGCCTTCACCTTCCCCCATATCGGCAATATCGGCGCCAATGACGAGGACATCGAGACCCTCAACATGGCCGCGACCGCGCGCGTCGCCGGCGCCGTCTTCCGTGCCGACATCACCCAGCCTTCCAACTGGCGCGCCATGCGCCATTTCAACGACTGGCTGGTCTCGCGCGGCATTGTCGCCGTGACCGGGGTCGACACGCGCGCCCTGACAGTGCTGATCCGCGAAAAGGGCCTCGCCAATGCGGTGATCGCCCACAATCCGGCCGGCAAGTTCGACATCGATGCGCTCAAGGAGATGGCCGCGAACTGGTCTGGCCTCGAAGGGCTCGATCTCGCCAGGGACGTGACCTCGGGCCAGAGCTCGACCTGGGACGAGACGCCCTGGGTCCTCGGCGAGGGTTACGGCACGCGCGAAAACGAAGCCTATCATGTTGTCGCCATCGACTACGGCATCAAGCGCAACATATTGCGCCTGCTGGCCGGCCTCGACGCCAAGCTGACCGTGCTGCCCGCCACCGCGACAGCCGAAGAGATTCTCGCCCACAAGCCCGACGGCGTCTTCCTGTCGAACGGACCGGGCGATCCGGCGGCCACCGGCCAGGCCTATGCCATCGAGACCATCAGGGGCGTTTTGAAGACTGACATCCCGGTCTTCGGCATCTGCCTCGGCCACCAGATGCTCGCATTGGCACTCGGCGCGAAGACCGTGAAGATGCATCAGGGCCACCATGGCGCCAATCATCCGGTGAAGGACCACACCACCGGCAAGGTCGAGATCGTCTCGATGAATCACGGCTTCGCCGTCGATGCCTCCACCCTGCCCGATACGGTCGAGGAGACGCATGTCTCGCTGTTCGACGGTTCCAACTGCGGCCTGAGGGTTAAGGGAAGGTCGGTCTTTTCCGTCCAGCACCATCCGGAGGCCTCGCCCGGCCCGCAGGACAGTCACTACCTGTTCGCCCGCTTCGCCAATCTGATGCGGGAGAACAAGGGGCTCGAGGCGATTGCAGAGCGCTGAGCAAAATTGGCGTTCATCTTCACCACGAATTGATGTAAGATGAACGGCATTGGGCATTTTAAGTATTACAGGTTTTTAAGTCGCAATTGATATCGCCATGTGATGAAATGCGCATGGTTCCCGGCGACACGGTTCCAAATTAGGCATGGTCGGACTGGTTCCGCACCGGCAATGGAGCGTGAAAATGGCTACCTTGACGCCTTATGGCGCAACAATGAAGCATGATGACTACGCCCGTCTGGGCGCGGCACTGGCCGCGATCGCCCAGCGCAGCCCTTTGCTCGCCCTGCCCTCGCCTGCCGCCCGCCATCTGCTGGCGCCCCCGAAACCGGCAGAAAACCCCTATCCGCCACACATCGGCGACCTGCGCCCGCTCTACAATTTCTGAACAACCACCGCGTTGACGTCTGAAGTGCATGCGAGTCGAAGCGTGCGCTTGACATCAACTTTGGCAATCATTAGTAAGTTAATAATCACTTACTAATGAGTCAGTTATGGGACGCCCCCCACTCGTCACCAATGAAGCCCTCCTTTTGGCAGCCCGCGACATCTTCACGCGCGATGGCCTTGGCGCCTCGGTGAAGGATGTTGCCGCACGGCTCGACATTTCCGAAGCCGCAATCTTCAAGCGCTATCCGACCAAGGCGGAACTCATCGTGGCTTCAATGGTGCCGCCAACCCCGGATATCGATGCGATCCTCGCTCCCCTCGACGACACGGACGACCTTCGAGGCGCACTGTCCCAGGTCATGCGCAGCCTGCTCGACCACATGCGCGAGACATTGCCAGTCGTCCTGCCGTTGATCTCCCAGCCAGATATCGGCCTGGAAAGGATCATGCAGCAATCGAGCGAACCTGCTGTTGCCTCGATCATGGGGGCACTCGCCGTCCGGTTTGAAAAATTGCGCAAGGAGGATCATCTGGGACCGGTCGACGGCCGCGCAGCAGCCGGCCTGATGGTCGCCACAGCACACAGCCTTGTTTTGTTCGAGATCATGGGATTCCACGGAGGCGCCATCCCCTCTCGCGGCACCGAAGCGATGCTCGACGCACTTTGGATCGGCCTCAGCCCTGCCCCATCGCCGTCTTCATAATCCGCACCTCAAGGAGAAATGTAATGTCCGCTGGCGAGATCGCATTTTCCGCACCCGAGCAGGGTCATACCCCGTTTCTTGTCCAGTGGTTGACCTGGCCCATCACCTCTCTTGTTTCAATCCTGATGGTCTCCCATGCCAGCATGCTCGGCCTTGACCAGGTCGCCGTATCGAGTTCCTGCGTCGGCGCAACGATCGTGCTGCTGATCGCGCTCGAGTTCGTCTGGCCGGTCGAGGACAAATGGCGCATGACGTGGCGATCCTTTGCCCGCGACATCCAGTTTTTCGCCATCAACGGCGCCACGATTCTCGCGACCAATTTCGCCTACTCATGGATCGGAGTCGAAATGGGCAAGGGGCATTCTGGTGTGCTGACCGGCATGCCGATCTGGCTTTCAGTACCGATCGCCGTTCTCGTGGTTGATTTCTTCCAATACTGGCAACATCGCATAGCGCACGAAGCACCGGGGCCTTTCGGCCGGTTCCTGTGGCGCTCCCATGCCGCCCATCATCTGCCAGAACAGGTCTACGTGCTGATGCACCCGGCCGGCCATCCCATCAACACCTTTATCGTGCGCGGCCTGGTCACCATCCTGCCGCTCTATCTGCTGGGCGCCTCTGCAGAAACCGTCGTCCTGGCCAATTTGGTGATCGGTACCCAGGGATTGTTCTCCCATACCAATCTCGATCTGCGCGCCGGCTGGTTCAACTACATCTTCGTCGGCACCGAACTGCACCGTTACCACCACAGCGCCGACATGGAAGAGAGCGGAAACTACGCTGTCGCGCTCTCACTAATCGACATCCTGTTCGGCACCTTCGTCTACAAGCCAGGTCGGGTGCCCGAGCGGCTCGGCATCTACGAGCCTTCCGCCTATCCGCGCTCGGGCCAGGTGATCAGGATCATGCTGCTGCCGTTTACCGGTCTGCGCCGCAAGCTTTCGTCCAGGGAATAAACTTCAGGAAGGCTGGCCGATCCCCAGCTTGCGGTCGTTGCGACGGCGTTTGCGCCAGCGCGCCGTGCCGATGCCCGAACGCGCCAGTATCGTGAGGATGAGCGCACCGACCCCGCCATAGATCATGCCGGGCACGGTGAGCGGCACCGCCGGCTCGAAAATCTCCCAGGCGCCTTCCAGCACCTTCGGGTCGGGCTGGCGCAGCACGAAGAGCGGCCGCGTCACGGGATGCGCCTGCTCCATCAGCACCTGCTGCTCAGAAAGACCGTCATAGCGATCGATCGTGCGGCGCATGCTCTGGCCGCGATCGCGCGAGAACTGCTCGTTCGAGCGCTGCATGGATTGCAGCGCCTCGTCACGGCTGAGCGACGAATTGCCGGCATCGCGGTCGAAATCCTCGACCACCACCTGCAATTCCTCCACCGCGCCGCCGAGGCGCTGGCGGTATTGCTGCGCGAACTCCGGCGCCTGCGAAAACACCGCGAGCCCTGCCGCCGCGCTGACAAGCGTTATGCCCTTGGAGGTGAACCCCATCTCCCGCGTCTCCCGCTATCGGCACGATCCTAGCCGATTCTTGCGGGAACAACCCTTTCAGGCGCGTTCGGGTTCCGGCGGATCCTCTCGGCTTGCCTCAGGACTCGCGGGCGTTGAACGTATCGCAGGATTCGATACGGCCCGATTCGAAGCCGCGACGGAACCAGTAGCGCCGCTGCTCCGACGTGCCGTGGGTGAATCCGTCCGGCACGACATAGCCCTGCGTCTTACGCTGGATGTTGTCATCGCCGATCTTGGCCGCCGCATCCATCGCCTCCTCGAGATCACCGCGCTCGAGCCAGCCCTCCTTGGAGACGTAATGCCCCCACACGCCGGCGAAGCAGTCGGCCTGCAGCTCGACCTTCACCGACATCTTGTTGACCTCGAGCTTGCCCATGGACTGGCGCATGCGGTTGAACTGCGGCAGCACGCCGACGACGTTCTGGATGTGGTGGCCGACCTCATGCGCCAGCACGTAAGCTTGCGCGAAATCGCCCTTGGCGCCGAACTGCCGCGACAGCGTGTCGTAGAAGCTGAGATCGACATAGACCTTCTTGTCGCCCGGACAGTAGAACGGCCCGGTCGCCGACGAAGCCATGCCGCAGGCCGAGCGCACGCCACCTGAGAACAGCACAAGCTCAGGTGGCTGGTACCGTTTGCCGTAGCTCTTCATGATGCCGGCCCAGATGTCCTCGGTCGAGGCGAGGATGGTCCGCACGAACTGGGTCATCTCGTCCTGGCGTGCCGGGGAACTGCCGCTGTCGGTGGTCTGCGGCGCCGGCCGGTTCGGCGAGATCGACGGGCCGAGCCCGCCGCCAAGGCCGCCGCCGAGGCTGCCGAGCAGGGTGAGCGGATTGATGCCGAGGAACCAAAGCACCACGCCGATGATGATCAGCGTGCCGCAACCGAGCCCGCCGCCGCCGCTGCGTCCACCCCCCATCGGGATGCGGATGGCCGGCCCGCCGCCGCTCGAACGGCCGAAACCGCCGGGGAGGCTGAAGCCTCCGCCGCCGCCCTGGCTGCGAATGTCCCTGACATTGTTGCTTTGCCGTCTGCCGCGCCAGCGCATGCTCGCCCTCTCCGCTTGTCTTCCCTGCGGCCTTTAGGCCCCGCCGCCAACATTTCTAGCATTATCGCCGCGCGCCTTTGCGAAGCAAGAAGCAATCGCAATCTTCACGAAGGCCGCGACGAGCCCTGAGGACTAGAATCAAAAAGGCCGCGGATGGTTCCGCGGCCTTTTTGAAGTCTGGCAGTTTGCGCGTTCAGTCGCGGACAAACAAGGACCGTACCTTTGCGGCCAGCCTTGCCAGCCCGCAGGAGAAGGTGGCGTGACGGTGCACGTCCATCTTGTTTTGAACGATGAAGCTTCTGCCGAGATAGATATCCGAAAGCATGTTTTCGTCCTTTCTCCGGCTCCGGTTCAGGCGCACGATGCTGCTGGTGAATGATACGCGACACTTCTGTGGTTTCGGTTAACGGCCCTCGCAAGGGCCTTGGAAACGCGAAGCAATGCGCACATCGTGCGTTCTGGCAGCGAATATGTGCACCTTGTGCGCCTAAGTCAAGCCACAAGGTGCACATCGTGCATTTATCTGCCTTGCACCGGGTGAGAAAAAACGCTTGTGTATCGAAAAAGCTGATAGCTTGCCTTCTCCCGGGTTATGCATGTACCCGGAGCGCGCATCTGTAAGTGAGTTGTTGGGAAAGCGATTTGCGATGACACCCGCCCAGTTCAAATCCTGGCGCAAGCAGCTCGGGCTGAAACAGAAGGACGTCGCCGAGCTTCTCGGCCTCAAGAAACGGGTCATCCAGTATTACGAGCGGGGCAAGCGCGACGGGAAATCCGTCGGCATCCCCAAGACCGTCGAACTGGCCTGCTACGCGATTTCGGCCGGCATTGGCGGCTTTAACGGCAACGACACCGAGACGCTGCCGGAGGAATTCTCCGACATCCTCGACAAGGCCGCCGAGACAACCAATGTCCACCCTGCTCCCGAAGCCGTATCGGATGCGGACGACGAAACCGCACAAGCGGCCGAATAGGCGCCAGGGCTCACGCGACCTGCCGCCCTTGCCGTCACAAGGCCGGTTACCGGCTGCAGTCGGGAATGAAGCCTAGCTCGAAGGTTTTACGCCGCGGTCGCCCTCGGCGCTGTCGGCGCGTTCCTCGAAACGCTTCCTGCCCTTCTTCAGATCGGAGCCCTTGGCCTCCTCGACCTCGTGCTCCTCTTCGCGCGCTTCCTCGCGCAGGCCCTTGGCGGCCTCGCGGCCCCTGCTCAGCGGTGCGTTCTTCACGCCCATGACACTTCTCCTCTTGTTCGAGAAAGGAAAACGCTTCGTGACTGGAGGAAGTTCCACCAGCATGAGCGAAACAGCCGCAAGCACGGCCAAAAACTCGGGCCGAACGAAACGCCGATTGACTGCCCTCCGGCATGCATTCGCGCATCATCGCGATTGACTTCACCAAGTAATCGTATTTCTATTTGATCTAGACTTCATCATTATTGTTTCATCCTGCTCTGAAACGGGATGCACTTGAAAATCAGGTCGTCATCTCGAAATTTCCGACGACCCGCCAAAAGATTGAGATCATCGGGCTCGGGGCCCCCGGTCATAGCAACCGGGACATCGCGACCGGGATATTGGGGGATGTCATGGGAAGACTCGTGCGCGCAACGGGGCCGAAAAGGCCGCCGGTTGCTTACCTCGAAACGCGCAGGCCGGCGACCAAAGGCGGAAAGGCAGCCGCAGAGGCACAACAGGCCGATGACGCGGACCAGTCCGGCGCCGATGGAAACGAAAAGGGCGACGGCTATCTCGAACGCGTCGCCAAATATGTGCCCGCCGAGATCGTCGCCTTCTTCATCTTCGTCAACGCCATCCTTTCCGACGCGGTGGACAAGAAGCTCGCGACCTTGACCACGGAGCCCGGCAAGGCCCTGACGGAGGCGCTGAACAGCGCCAGCCTCGCCGGCATCGATGTCGTGACCGTCTCGTGGTTCGTGATCGTCGTCTCTCTCATCATGATCCCGATCTACCTGTTCAACATGCGCGATCCCGACGATCCGGAGGAATCGCTCAAGCTCAACATCGTCATCGCCCTGCTCGCCTTCCCCTTCTGGGCCTATGCCGTCGACGCTGTCGCCTTCCGGCAATGGCATGACGGCGCGCTCGCCAGCGTCCTGCTCGCAACCTTCTCGGTCATCAGCGGCGCTATCTCTCCGGAGCTGGTCGTCAAGGCGAAAGCCCTGCTGACGGGCAGGTGAAAAGGACACCGGATGGCTGCCGCCAGGCGAAGCACCGGAAAGAAGGCGCCACCGGAACCTCTTTCCGAAGACGACGTCAAACGTCTCAACGACATCCTCCGGACCGCACGGACGATGTGGCTGGGCTTTCTGGGCGCCGTGGTGTTTTCCTTCGTCACGCTGTTCAGCATCAGATCCGCCGACTACTTCACCCTGTCGCGCACTTTGGAGCTGCCGCTTGTCGGCGTCTCGGTACCGGTCAAGACCTTCGTGTTTTCAGGCGCGTTGTTCGTGCTCGCCTACTTCGTCTATCTGCATATCTATCTGGAGACGCTTTGGCGCGAGCTGGGTGGCACATCGCCAAACCGCGAGAAACCGCGCCCGGATCAATTGACGCCGTGGATCGTGTCCGACTGGGTTCTGCGCCTGCGCGACGAACCTCGTACGAACGACAACGCGAAGAATACACGTCATTCGCTGCACTGGCTGGGCACCGGCGCATCGGTCGCGATCGTATGGCTGTTGGGACCGTGCGTCCTGTTTGGCTTCTGGATCGCATCGATGCCCTCGCACGATTTGTGGACCATTCTTCCGATCGCGTTGATGATGACGGTGGCAATCTGGTTCGGCTGGCACAGCTACAGATATGCCCGGAGCCTGATCGTCGAGCGAAAGACGACACCCGTCTCCGTTCGAGGCATCGTCTACCTGGTCTGCGCCGCCTTGCTGATTTCGGGCTGGTCATGGGTGAAGGCAGGGGCGGAGATACCGGTCGTGTCCTACGAGAAGCGGGCGGTCTGCCCGGAGGAAGGCTACCCGGCGGAATACAACCACACCTTCGCCACGCTTATCAGCGTGTTCTTCCTGCCACGAACCGCCTATCTCGACGGTACCGAGCTGACGGAAAGACCATCGGACTGGGTCGACAGGCAATTCGCCAGAGAGGATTTCCTGAAGGACTGGCTGGACCGACGCGAGAAAACAAAGGGAGCACAAGCTCAGGGATGCAAGTCTGGAGCGCGGCTCCCTGTGGCGCGTTTTCGGACCGGAAATTGACTTCAGAGGCGCCGACTTCACCAATGCCGTCGTGAACCACTCGAATTTCGAATATGCCGACTTCAAGGGCGCAAAGCTGAGCGGCCTGTTCGCCAAGGACACGATCTTCGACAATGCGGGCCTCAAGCATACCGGATTCAGCCACGCAACATTCGAAAACGCCCGTCTGGCGGAAACCGATTTCGACGATGCCGTGATTTCAAGCTCCTGCTTCAACAACGCCAAAATGCACCGCACCGAGTTGAAGCGGACAACCCTGATCGACAACCAGTTTGAAGGGGCCGAGATAATTGACGTGTCCTTCCGCGGAGCAACCTTGAAAAACAATGTGTTTCGCAAAGCTCGGCTGAACCAATTGATCCTCGAAGATACGAAGATCGAAGGTGCCGATTTCAGCGCCGCCTACATTTCCGGCGTGGAAAACGAACTCATCGATCTGGGCAAGCCAGAATGGACGGGTCTCAGCACATTCGACTATGCCGGATTGCGACAGGTGGATCTCAGACATGCGCCACCGACGATCATTGCAGCCGCACTCAAAGGATTTGGAGACACCACCGTGAAACTGCCTGCCGGCGTGGCACCACCCGGGCACTGGGCCGTGAACGCGCTGAAAGAGTCCGATTTCCTGCTGTGCTGGCGCGGCTGGCTCGAAGACGAAGAACCGAAACATGATCCTGCGCAGAGCAAATTCGACATTCCAGGCTTCCTGAAAGGCCTCGACCTGACAAGTCTGAACCCGCCCGAATGCGCCCGTACTGCAGGCGTGACGGACGCCCGGGCACAGGCCGCATCCCGGACTGGAACGGGTGCCGACTAACCCTCCCCAAAAATCGCCTTTCCGGGGGTTACATCGCCCCGATTCCTACCCTATAAGGCCGCTTCAGCCAGCAAATGATGCGGGACGTACCGGGTGGTGCCATGAAGGCCGCCCGTTTCGGTACGCTCGCCTGACAAAAAGACCGGATAAATCCGCATGCCCAAGCGTTCCGACATCGATGCCGTCCTCATCATCGGCGCCGGCCCGATCATCATCGGCCAGGCCTGCGAGTTCGACTATTCCGGCACCCAGGCCTGCAAGGCGCTGAAGGCCGAGGGCTACCGCATCGTCCTGGTCAATTCCAATCCGGCGACGATCATGACCGACCCGGATCTGGCGCATGCTACCTATATCGAGCCAATCACGCCGGAAGTCGTCGCGCGCATCATCGCCGCCGAGCGCAAGGCGCACCCCGACGAGAAGATGGTGCTGCTGCCGACCATGGGCGGCCAGACCGCGCTCAACTGCGCCCTGTCACTGAAGCAGATGGGCGTTCTCGACGAATGGGGCGTCGAGATGATCGGCGCCGACGCCACGGCGATCGACAAGGCCGAGGACCGCAAGCTCTTCCGCGAGGCGATGGGCCATATCGGCCTGGAGACGCCGCGCTCGGTGCTCGCCAACGCCACCGACATCAAGGCCGAGGACCGCAAGCGCCACCGCGCCGAGATCGAGCGCATCAAGTCGGAAGTCACCGGCGATGCGGAACGCAAGGCGGCGCTCGAAGCCTTCGAGGCCGAATGGGCCGCCGGCGAGAGCGACCGCAAGGAGCGCCACAAGGCGCACGCCATGGCGATCGCCACCGACGCCATCGCCACGGTTGGCCTGCCCGCCATTATCCGCCCCTCGTTTACGCTGGGTGGCACGGGCGGCGGCATCGCCTACAACAAGTCGGAATTCTTCGAGATCGTCGAGGGCGGCCTTGACGCCTCGCCCACCACGGAAGTCCTGATCGAGGAATCCGTGCTCGGCTGGAAGGAGTACGAGATGGAGGTCGTCCGCGACAAGGCGGACAACTGCATCATCGTCTGCTCGATTGAGAACGTCGACCCGATGGGCGTCCATACCGGCGATTCCATCACCGTCGCCCCGGCGCTGACGCTGACCGACAAGGAATACCAGCTGATGCGCAACGCCTCGATCGCGGTGTTGCGCGAGATCGGCGTCGAAACCGGCGGCTCCAACGTCCAGTTCGCGATCAACCCGGCCGACGGCCGCATGGTCGTCATCGAGATGAACCCGCGCGTCTCGCGCTCCTCGGCGCTGGCATCCAAGGCGACCGGCTTTCCGATCGCCAAGGTCGCGGCACGGCTTGCCGTCGGCTACACGCTGGACGAACTGGAAAACGATATTACCGGCGGCGCGACGCCGGCATCCTTCGAGCCGTCGATCGACTATGTCGTCACCAAAATCCCGCGCTTCGCCTTCGAGAAATTCCCCGGCGCCGTTCCGGAACTGACCACTTCAATGAAATCGGTCGGCGAGGTCATGGCGATCGGCCGAACCTTCGCCGAGAGCCTGCAGAAGGCGCTGCGCGGCCTCGAGACCGGGCTCACCGGCCTCGACGAGATCGACATTCCGGGCCTCGGCGACGAGGGCAGCAGCGACGACGACAGGAATGCCGTACGCGCCGCGCTCGGCCGGCCGACGCCCGACCGCCTCAGAATGGTCGCCCAGGCCTTCCGCCTCGGCTGGACGGTCGACCAGGTCCATGCCTCGTGCAGGATCGACCCGTGGTTCCTTGAGCAAATCGAGGCGATCATCGCGCTGGAGGCACGCATCCGCGAACACGGCCTGCCGGAGGATTCCGACAATCTGCGCATGCTCAAGGCCCACGGTTTTTCCGACGCCCGCCTTGCCGCACTGACCCGCTCCGACGAGGCCGATGTCACCGCCCTGCGCGACAGGCTCGACGTGCACCCGGTGATGAAGCGCATCGACACCTGCGCCGCCGAGTTCGCCTACATGTACTCGACCTACGAGACGCCCTTCGCCGGCGCCCTGCGTTCCGAGGCCCTGCCCTCGGAAAGAAAGAAGGTCGCCATTCTGGGTGGCGGGCCCAACCGTATCGGCCAGGGCATCGAGTTCGACTATTGCTGCTGCCATGCCGCCTTCGCGCTGGAGGATGCAGGCTTCGAGACCATCATGGTCAACTGCAACCCGGAGACCGTCTCGACCGACTACGACACCTCCGACCGGCTCTATTTCGAGCCGCTGACGGCCGAGGACGTGCTGGAGATCCTGCGCGTCGAGCAGTCGAAGGGCGAACTGGTCGGCGTCATCGTCCAGTTCGGCGGCCAGACGCCGCTCAAGCTAGCCTCAGCGCTGGAAGAAGCCGGCATTCCGATCCTCGGCACCTCGCCCGACATGATCGACCTCGCTGAGGACCGCGACCGCTTCCAGAAGCTGCTTACCAAGCTCAAGCTGACCCAGCCGCGCAACGGCATCGCTTTCTCGGTCGAGCAGGCACGGCTGGTCGCCTCCGAACTGGGTTTCCCGCTGGTCGTACGCCCCTCCTACGTCCTGGGCGGGCGCGCGATGCAGATCATCCGCGACGAGACGGGCCTTTCCGACTACCTGCTCGGCACCGTGCCCGAACTGGTGCCCGAGGACATCAAGGCGCGCTACCCCAACGACAAGACCGGCCAGATCAACACGCTGCTCGGCAAGAACCCGCTGCTCTTCGACGGCTATCTGCCCAACGCCGTCGAGCTCGATGTCGACTGCCTGTATGACGGCGAGACGGCCTATGTCGCCGGCATCATGGAGCATATTGAGGAAGCCGGTATCCATTCCGGCGACTCCGCCTGCTCGCTGCCGGTCAACTCGCTGACGCCCGAAACGCTCGACGAACTGGAGCGCCAGACCAGGCTGCTCGCCAAATCGCTCGAGGTCGGCGGGCTGATGAACGTGCAATACGCCATCATGGACGGCACGATCTACATTCTGGAAGTCAATCCGCGCGCCTCGCGCACCGTGCCCTTCGTCGCCAAGACGGTCGGCGCACCGATCGCCAAGATCGCGGCGCGCATCATGGCCGGCGAGAAGCTGGCCGAGGCCGCCGCGCCCTATGGCGGCCTGCCCGATCCGCGCAACATCAAACACATCGCCATCAAGGAAGCCGTCTTCCCCTTCGCCCGCTTCCCCGGCGTCGACACGCTGCTCGGCCCGGAAATGCGCTCGACCGGCGAGGTCATGGGCCTCGACACCGATTTCGCCCTCGCCTTCGCCAAGGCGCAGCTCGGCGCCGGTGCCGGCCTGCCCTCCAAAGGCACGGTTTTCGTCTCGGTCAAGGACGACGACAAGGCGCGCATCCTGCCCGGCATACGCCATCTGTCCGAGGCCGGGTTCCGGATCATCGCCACCAGTGGCACGGCGCGCTATCTCGCCGAAAACGGCATCCAGTCCGACCGCATCAACAAGGTACTGGAAGGCCGCCCGCACATCGAGGACGCGATCCGCAACCGCGAAGTGCAGATGGTCTTCAACACGACGGAAGGCAGGAAGGCGGTCTCGGATTCGAAATCGCTGCGCCGCGCCGCGCTGATCCACAAGGTGCCCTACTACACCACCATCGCCGGCGCGCTGGCCGCGTCGCAGGCCGTCGCCGCGCTCAAGAAGGGCGAATTGCAGGTCCGTCCGCTGCAAGCGTATTTCTAGTTGAATTTAGCAGTCACTCGCCGACTAAGTGTTTAATACATAGTCCAAATTTTAAGCTTTAGGATCATCAATTTCCGCCAGCAAGGCTCGTATTCCAATCATAATTTTCTTTTCTTCATCGTCTTCACCTAAAGGCTTCTTATTATACTTTTCTTTCGCGAGTTTATATAATTGGTGTTGTCCGGCCTTTTTTTTCAGCCGCAAGAATCTGGGGCGTCCCCTCAACCAAACGTCCCATCTCGGACACCATCGCCTGCATAGCTGCTTGTCGATCAGTATCCGACATTATTTTTAATACTTTTGCAAAATCCTGCTTACCAATTTGTGCATGCACTGCTGTATACCCACCACCTTTCGAACTTAACTCAAAATAAATTCGTACATAATCTTCTCTTTTATCTATTTTAATATCATTTGTTTCATAACTAATATATGGAGATGTAACACCGCAGCGGTATACTTTTGAATTTTCAAGTTTCATTTCAGTTCTCCATCATATCGAAATTTAATAATAAAATTCTGGATGGATACATATGTTATAATTTAGTAATGTCAAAAATATGGCTGGCGCATGGTTCCAATTCAAAGAGCTAGCATACCGAATCGTCGCCGCACTGAAGAACGGCGAACCACCAGCTAGGTCGCTGCAAAGGTATTTCAGCTAGCGGATCGACACCTGCGCGTTTAAGCTTTCGTCATGGATCAACAGTCGAAACCAAATCACAGAATTCGTCCTTCGAATCTCGATCCTGCCGTGAAGGCCGAGATGGAGCGACGCTGGCGAGAAGAAAATACGGAGGCCATACGTTCCCACAATCAATGGATTGAGGAAAACGGACTACCGCTCGAAAAGCTGAGGGTCTTTCCTTTCAAGTAGCCGGCTCGAAGGCCACAGCACTCGACATGCTATTCCAAGGCTTCTGAACGCCCGCCTCGCGCCAAATCCGCAAAAAACACGTGAATTTCGCCTGAATCGTGCTATATGTGCCAATCAGGCAAGTGAGATGCGGCCCCGGAAGCCCTCCGGTGGGCCGTTTTCTTTTTGTATTCGCGTGCGGCTGCGCATTTCTCGCAGCCCGGCGCCGGCACGGCCGGGGCACACGGATGCACAACCTTATTGAGGTATGACGTTTTATGGAAAAGGTCCCGATGACCGCCAATGGCCACGCCATGCTCGAGGCGGAACTCAAGCGGCGTCAGAGCCAGGATCGTCCCGCGATCATTCAGGCAATCTCCGAAGCACGCGCCCATGGCGACCTGTCGGAGAATGCCGAATACCACGCCGCCAAGGAACAGCAGAGCCACAATGAGGGCCGTATCGCGGAACTCGAGGACATGCTGTCGCGCGCCGAGGTGATCGACATTTCCAAGCTCGGTGGCGATACGGTGAAGTTCGGCGCCACGGTCGAGCTTGTCGACGAGGACACCGAAGAGGAAAAGACCTACCAGATCGTCGGCGATCAGGAAGCCGACGTGAAATCGGGCAAGATCTCGATTTCTTCGCCGATCGCGCGCGCGCTGATCGGCAAGTCGGAAGGCGATTCGGTGGAAGTCGCTGCACCCGGCGGCTCCAAATCCTACGAGATTCTGGCCGTCAAATTCATCTGAGACTTTTCGCAATCGTCCCGTTCGTGGGCTTCCCCCGGATAAGTTCCGGGGGAAACGCCAGGATGTTGCAGGTCTAACCGCCGAGCTGAATCTTGCAGCTCGCCTTCATCGGCGCCCAGTTGCTCATGACCTTGCCGGTACCGTCCGCGACGAGGATGCGGTACTCGGCGTTGAACGCCTGGTGGATCGTCAGATTGCGCGAGAACGTCGCCATGGCGCCCTTGGCCGACGGCACGGCATTGGCCTGGTACGGGCCGGAAACGCCGCCGCCTTTTTTAGCGATCATGTAGGAAACCTGACCCGGCTTGTTGGTCATGATCCAGCCGGTCATCTTCGCCTGCGCCGGGCAGGCGTTCGTCGCCGGCGACTTGATCGCCAGCATCGCACTGGTCGCCTTGAAGCCCGGCTCGGTCGGCGCCTTGAAGTTCTGGGCGTTGGCGAAGCCCGCCGTGGCAATGAGCGCCAGCATGGCTATGGCCGGTACGGTTCGTCTCATGGGCAGCATGGTCGTTGTCCTTTCGGGTTTTGCCCCGGGCCGCTCATCTGGGATGGGCGGAATCCGGACCATGTGCCGAAAGACACACGCAGCGTTGACGGTCAGCCCGGCCGAAACCGTGACAGGCCGATCACCATCGCCCGCAGGATGCGCCAGTTGGCGCGCAGCAGCCGGTCGAAGCGCGGCGCATCCTCGCGGTCGCGCGTTTCAAGCGGGATCTGCCGGATCCTCGCCCCGTTTGCCGCGGCGTGCAGCATCAGTTCTGTGCCGATGGAGCCATAGGAGTCGAAATGGCCGAGCGCTCGATAAAGCGTCATGCGGTAGCCCTTCATGCCGCACAGCGGATCGCTTATGCCGAAGCGCCACCGCGCCGCCCATGCGAAGGCGTGTTCGCCGAAACGCTGCAGCCGGTCGCGAACGCCCAGCACCAGATCCGTGCCGTCGTCGAGCGCCGCCAGATATTCGGCGATCCTGTCGGCCGGATGCTGGCCGTCGGCGTCGAGCGTGATCGCATAGGCGCAGCCCAATTCGTCCGCCCGTACGAAGCCGGAGCCGAGCGCGCCGTCATAGCCGCGATTGGTTTCGTGACGCACGACTTCAGCCCCCATGTCGCGCGCGATCGTATCCGTTTCATCGCGTGAACCGTCATCGACGACGATCACCCGGCCGATATCGCCAAGCGATTTCACGACGCGCCCGATCGTGACCGCCTCGTTGAGCGCGGGAATGATGATGGCGAGGTCGTCGCGCATGGTCCGTCTGTCCAATTCAGGAATTCGCAACTGAATGCCCTGCGGCCGAAGAGGCCGCCGGCCGGTCAGGCCGCCCTCGCGGAGGCCCCGACCCCGGATTCGATCCGGGGGAGGATACGGCCACGAGCGGTATCCAGGTTACTCAAAATCTTCCCAGCGGAAATGGTCGCCTTTCTTCATCTGGCGGCGCAATACGCGGCCCAGCAGATCGTCCAGCCTGTAGGGCGGGATGCCGTCGGCCGGGCACGGCCGCAGCGCCACGATGTCGCCGGCGACCAGCGGCCTGCCGGGCTGCAGATCGTGCGCCGAGCGCAGTCCGCGACGCTGGATCACCACGGTATCGGTCTCATTGTCCTCGACCTTCTTGATGCCCGTGCCGAGCGCCAGCTCCAGTTCCCGCGTGCGGTCGACCATGTCGCGCCATGTCACGGGGTTCAGCGCGAATTTGTGGTCCGGCCCGTCGCGGCCATTGTCGTCGGTGAAGTGCTTCTCGATCACGCGACCGCCCAGCGCCACGGCACCCAGCACGGCGGCATGGCCCGGCGTGTGATCGCTCAGGCCGAGGATCATGCCGGGATACATCGCCGCGAAGGATTTCAGCACGTTGAGCTGCACGTAGCGGAAATTCTCCCAATCACCCGTGTAGTTGGTATTGCACTGGAGCAGCACGGTGTCGGGATTGACCCCGAGGCTTGCATCGACCCCACGCACCACGTCGTCCATGGTCGAGGCCCCGGCCGCGAGCACCACGGGCTTGCCCTTGCCGGCAATGTGGGTGATCGACTGCGGCCAGGTGATGTCGCCCGAGCCGATCTTGTAGGCCGGCACATAGGGGTCAACCGCCTCGACGAGATCGGCGGCATAGGGCGTGGTGAAGAAGGTGATGCCCGCATCGTCGCAGATTTCCTTCAGCCTCGGCGTCCAGTCGGGATCGATCGAGGCGTCCTGATAGATTTCATAGACCGATTTCGACCATTTCGCCTGATGCGACATCTGTTCCTTGGGCAGCGAGGAAAAGCCCTGGTCGGAAACGATGGATTCCGCCTTGAAATGCTGGAACTTCGCGACATCGGCGCCGGCATCGGCCGCCAGATAGATCAGCTCCCTCGCCCGGCCGAAATCGCCGTCGTGATTGGCCGCGATGTCGGCGATGAAATAGGTCGGATGGTCGAGACCGATCTTGCGTCCGGCAATCTCGATTTCCGAATTTGGCTTATGCATGGGGCAATCCGCTGATTTCGTCTTCGGTTTCGGGAAGTATGAGGTCAAATGTCCGCTCGAACAATGCGCTGTCCATGCGCATGTCGCCGGGTCGGCGCGCCTTCAGGTCGATATCGGCCTGTGAGCCGCGAGTCATCAGCGAACCGTCGAGGCCGTAATGCCTTGCGATCGCCTCGGCAAAATCGGCCTTGGACAGGCCGCCGCGCGAGCCGAGATTGTAGATGCCGGGTCTCGGCATCTGCGCAACACGCTCAATCGCAGCCGAAAGCGTCACCATCGAAAGCGGCGAGAAGAACACGTCGTCGAAGCCGATGAATGCTTCGCCGGCGCGCAGCCTGCCGAGCACCCAGTCGCTGAAGCTCGCCCTCCCCTCCAGCCTGGACGGGCCGAAGAAATTGGTCCGCAGCACGGTCGCGTCGCAGCGCAGGGCGGCCAGTTCGCCGGCATATTTCGAAAGCGCGTAGACATTGACGATATCGACCGGGTCTTCGGCGTGCGGCCCCGGCCCGTCATAGACCTGGTCGGTAGAGATGTGGATCAGGCGGCAATCGTCCACCTCGCCGACCCAGCCGGCCAGCGTTTCCACACTTTTGACGTTGAGTCGCCACGCCTCGTCGGGATGGGTTTCGCAGCGGTCGACATTGGTATGCCCGACCAGATTGATCACGATCTGCGGCCACACTTCGTCGAGCAGGGCCCGCACCGCCTTTTCATCCGAGGCATCGACGCATCGGTCGACCGAACCGGCCCGACTGTGCCCGACGGAGGTCACCTCGTGGCCCGCCTGCATGAGATGCGGCACCATCGTCTGGCCCAACAGTCCGCTCGCGCCGGTCACCAGGATTTCAAACGAGCGTTGCAATGCGCCTGCCAATCTCTAAAAGAGGCCGCTGGGAGGTCCCGCCGCAGCGGTCAGGGTTTCTTCCCTGACGATAGGTTAGCCGTAAGACCGGTTAGCTATAAGAAATGGGTGCAAGTCGCAACAATCGCGGCGCGGCACCCGGTTCGCGACTGCCCGATGTGAGGCTCATGAGCAAGACTGACGCCGTCTGCATCATTCCCGCCCGTGGCGGCTCGAAGCGTGTGCCGGGCAAGAATGTGCGCCCGCTCGCCGGCAGGCCGCTGATCGCCCATTCAATCGCGGCGGCGCTGGACAGCGGGTGCTTTGCCCGCGTCATCGTGTCGACCGACGACGAGACGATCGCAAGCGTCGCGCGCGAACATGGCGCCGAGACCCCGTTCATGCGCTCGGCGGAACTCTCCGACGACCACACCGGCACGGCCGCCGTCGTCGCCGATGCGGTCGAGCGCGCCGGCGCGCGGAATTTCGAATTCCTGTGCTGCCTCTACCCGACCGCGCCGCTGGTGCGACCGGCCGACCTGTCGGAGGCACGTGACGGGCTCGAAAATTCGGGCGCGCAGGCGCTGCTCTCGGTCGCTGATTTCGACTATCCGCCGCTGCGCGCGTTGAAATGGCTCGACAACGACCGGGTTGCCTTCAACTGGCCAGAACATACCATGACGCGCAGCCAGGACCTGCCGCCGCTCGTTCACGATGCCGGCGCCTTCTACTGGTACCGCACGACCGATTTCATGGCAGCGCCCGCCATGGTGTTGGAGGATACGATCGCCTTCAAGCTCGACCGGCTGCGCGCCGCCGACATCGACACCGAAGAGGATTTCCGCTTCGCAGAGGCGCTGTTGCGGTTCCACGCCGAGAACGAAGGAGATGGCTGACGGCATGGCGAAACGGTGGCTGATCATCCCGCTGGAGGTGCAGGTGCGCGAACTCGTCGCCCGCCTGCTCGTCGCCGCCATCGCCGCCGATCGCGGCTATGACGTGCTGATCGGCCATGACCGCACCGTGCGCCGCCTCGCCCCCCATCTACCGAAGGGCATCCTGTTCGACAAGGCGCTGGGCGTGGCGACCGACAAGAAGGTACGCCGCTACGCGAAACTCGGCTTCCGCCTCACCGCGCTCGACGAGGAATCGACCGGGCTCTATCCCAACCCCGAAATGTTCTTCTCGACCCGCCTGTCGCACGAGACCCTGTCGCTCGCCGAACGCTGGTTCGCCATCTCCGACACGGTACGTGACCTGGCCATCGAACGCTTTCCCGATCTGGCCGAACGGATCGTGACGACCGGCCTGCCCCGCACCGACACATGGCGGCGAGCCTTTCACGGCCTGTACGAGGCGGAGCGGCGCAAAATCGCCGAGACGCACGGGCAATTCATCCTGTTCAATTCCAATTTCGGTACCGTCGTCCATGCCCGTCGCGGCGGCTTTGTCGAGCGCCAGCAAAAGCGTCACGAGAAGCACTATGCCGGTGCCTCCGCCTATATCGCCAAGCGGGAGAAACAGGTTGGCGCCAATCTCGACGCCTTCCTGGAGATGCTACCAATGCTGCGCGAGTGGTTCCCGGACCACAAGCTGATCGTGCGCCCGCATCCCAGCGAATCCCACGATTTCTGGCGTGAACGGTTGGGCGACGTGCCGGGCGTCGAGATCCATGCATCCGGCATCGTCACACCTTGGATTCTGGCCTCTTCGGTACTTGTCCATCACGGCTGCACCACCGGCATCGAGGCCGGCCTGCTCGGCAAACCGCATGTCATGTACGCGCCGCATCGCGACGACCATCACGACACCGAACTGATGGCGACCTTTGCGCCGATGACCCATGATCTCGACACGCTGCGCACGGTCATGGGCGACATCCTTGCCGGCTCGACGAAACACGACAAGCCGCGCGAGAGCCTGCAAGCCTATTTCGCCTCGCTGATCGGTCCGCTGGCGAGCGAGAAAATCGTCGACCAGTTCGACCAGATCGATGCGGACGGTGCCAACCTGCCCTTCTGGCTGAAGCTGCTCTATTACACGCCGCGCCACCTCGCCGCGCGCTATTTGCCGCGCTCGGCCAAGGCCGCCGCCTATGCCCGGCAGAAATGGTCGGGCACCAGCCTGGGCGAGGTCCGCCGTATCCTCGAGGTCCATGCCGCCGGCGCCGGGCTCGAACACGGCATTCAGGCGGACGAGGTCTTCCCGCAGCTTTTTCATGTGCGGCGCGCCGGCGGATGAACGATGCCATGAAGATCAGCGTCATCGTCTCCACCTACAACTCGCCCGAATGGCTGGAAAAGGTGCTGACCGGCTATGCCTGCCAGACCGACACGAATTTCGAGGTCGTGATCGCCGACGACGGATCGGGCAAGGAAACGCGGACACTGATCGAGCGCTTCGCACAAACCTCACCCTATCCCTTGCGCCATGTCTGGCACGAGGATGAGGGCTTCCGGAAATGGCGCGTCGTCAACAAGGCAATCGAGGCAGCCGAGGGGGAGTATCTGATCTTCACCGACGGCGATTGCATCCCACGACACAACCTTGTCGCCCTGCACCGCGCCCGCGCCCGACAAGGGCATTTCCTATCGGGTGGCTATTGCAGACTTCCGATGGCGACCAGCCAGGCGATTGCCCCGGCCGACATCGAGAACGGCCGCGCCTTCGACCTTGGATGGTTGCGGCGGAACGGATTCTCGGCCTCCCGACAATGGCTGAAAGTGGTCGCGCAACCCTTGGGCATCGACGGCCTGCTCAACACCATCTCGACGGCGAAGAAAACCTTCAATGGCAACAATTCATCCTGCTGGCGCGCCGATGCGATCCGGATAGGCGGCTTTGACGAGCGCATCCGATATGGCGGCGGCGACCGCGAATTCGGCTATCGCCTCTTTAATGCCGGGATCACGCCGATTGTCATCCGCTATTCCGCGTTGTGTCTTCATCTCGATCACGCGCGAGGCTATAAGGATGCGGAAATTCGCAAGGCCAATGAGGCCATCATCTCGCAAACGCGATCGAGCGGCACGACGAAGACCGAATTCGGCCTGTCCTCGTAGCGTTCACCTGCGCGAATATTGCATGAACAGCATGGAAACCGTCAGACCGTGGCCGCAAGCTTGAACCAGACAGACAACTCCCCGGACAAGGTCGGTTTCCTGCACGTCATGTGCTACAAATGGGGAACCGCCTATCCGTCGGAAGAAGTGAACATCCTGCGCGCAATGGTGCGCAGGAATCTTAGCGTGCCGCATCGGTTTTATTGCCTTACCGACGACCCTGAAGGGCTGGACGACGATATCGAAGCCCTGCCCATCGAGCACATGCATATCCTGGGCAATGACCGCAAGCTCAAGACGTTCT
>JBHIWX010000052.1:0-29966 GCA_041987205.1 Rhizobiaceae bacterium
GGACATCACCGGCTACTGCAACTTCTACGAATTCGGCACCGACAAGAGCGACCCGTCGCGCAACGCGCACCGCCTGAAGACGCGGCCATGGACGGTGAGCATCGAAGGCCTGGTGAACAAGCCGAAAACGCTGGCCATCGAGGACGTGCTGAAGCTCGCGCCGCTGGAAGAGCGCATCGACCGGCTGCGCTGCGTCGAGGCGTGGTCCATGGTCATTCCGTGGGTGGGCTTCCCGCTGTCGGCGCTGCTGAAGCAGGTCGAACCGCTGGGCAGCGCAAAGTACGTCGAATTCACCACGCTGGCCGACCCGCAGACCATGCCCGGCGTGCGCAGCGGCGTGCTGGACTGGCCTTACGTGGAGGGGCTGCGGCTGGACGAAGCCATGCATCCGCTGACGCTGATCGCGGTCGGCCTGTACGGCGAAGTGCTGCCCAACCAGAACGGCGCGCCGATGCGCCTGGTGGTGCCGTGGAAATACGGCTTCAAGAGCGCCAAGTCCATCGTGAAGATACGCTTTACCGACAAGGAGCCGGTCAGTTCATGGACCCGCGCGGCGTCGCGTGAGTACGGCTTCTATTCCAACGTGAATCCGGATGTCGACCATCCGCGCTGGAGCCAGGCGACCGAACGCGTTATCGGCGGCGGACTGCTCGCCGAACGCCAGCCCACGCTGATGTTCAACGGCTATGCCGAGGAGGTCGCTGGCCTCTATGATGGCATGGATCTGCGCAAGAATTTCTAGACCGGATCGTTTCGCACGATGACCGCGACAACCCTTTCAGATGCCGTCGACCGGCTGAACGGCGCGCTCAAACGCGTGCCCGTGCTGCCGCTCTATTTCGTGGCGCTGATCCCCGGCGTGTGGATCTTCTACCTCGCGCTCACCGGACAGGCAGGCGCAGACCCGATGCGTGCGCTCGAGCATGGCTTGGGCATCTGGTCGCTGCGCTTCATGCTGGCAACGCTCGCCGTTACCCCGCTGATGCGCTGGCCTGGGCTGAGGCTGCTGCGCTTTCGCCGCATGCTCGGCCTCACGGTGTTCTGGTACGCGCTCGCCCATCTCGTCGTCTATGTCGTGCTCGACCGCCAGTTCTACTGGAGCGCGATCCTCGGCGACATCGTCAAGCGGCCCTACATCATCTTCGGCATGACGGCCTTCGTCCTGCTGCTGCCCATGGCCGCGACCTCGTTCGACGGCGCGGTGCGCCGGCTTGGCGCGACCGCCTGGCGCAACCTTCATCGCCTCGCCTATCCGGTCGGTATCCTCATGATCCTGCACTATCTGTGGCTGGTGAAACGCTGGACGGGCGAACCGCTGACCTATGCCGCGATCATGGCCGTGCTGCTTGCGTTGAGATTCCTGCCGAAGAAACGCTCGGGCGCGCGCAGGGCCGGTGCGCCCACGCGTGCACGGCTCAATACCGAAGCTTCATGAGGGTTCCGCTTGCGGCCGAAGAAGCCGCCAGCCGGTCAGGCTGCGCGCGCGCAGGCCCAGACCCCGGACTTGATCCGGGGGAGGAAATGGCCGTGAGCGGAAAAAGTCGGCTATTGTACGCGACTTAGCGGTTCTGGCCCGGCGCCATGACGGCGCGCGGCTTGAGCAGGTTCATCGTCTTGGTCATGACGCGCACCTGCAACTCGGGATTCTTCTCGATGTTGAAGTGGTTCATGCCCTCGACCGGCGACACGTCGACATTGGCGAGCGAGCCCTGGAACCCGGGACCCTCGACGATGACATTGGCATCCTTGCCCGGCTTGCCGTTCGGCAGGTAGTAGTTCACCGCCTCGTCGACATTCGGACCGGGTTCGCCGGTGATCGTCGGATCGAACGAAACCGCATAGGCGACATGCACGCCATTGTCGCCCAGATAGCGCGCCATCTGCATAGTCGCATTGCCGCCGAGCGAATGGCCCATGATGATGATCGGATGCGAAACGCGACCGGCTTTTTCGCGGGCGATGATGTCGTTCGCCCAGTTCTGCCAGACAGCATGGTTGTCGACCCGGCTGTTCACGCCACGACGCTTGAACTTCTCGTCCATGACGTCGAGGCCTGTCGAGAACACGTTGGCCAGGCCGCGCAGCAGATAGACTTCGCCGGTATAACGGTAATCGGCTCGGTCGGGCCGCGCGAGCGATGTCGCCGAGGTCGAGGACCCCGTCTGCGAACACCCGGCAACGGTCATTGCCGCTGCAAGAAACAAACCGATCGTCAGGCTGCCAATGGACTTGCGCATCTTACCCGCCTTTTACGCAAAACTTTCAGGCCCCCAGAGCAGTAAAAGTACGCCCGGGAACAAATCAAGTCAAATGCAGCCGGTCCCCCCGACGACATTGCCGGCGATCATGGCTTGAAAACATGAACATCCGGCAAACCGCACGGCAATACGCCCGATGACGCCCCGTCGGACAAGATCATGGTTAATCGGGGGTTAATCCCGTATCCAGTCCGCCAGCCTCGCCTTGCGGATATCGGCCAGCAATTCGACGAAGCCGGTCGCCTGGTGCTCGGCCGTCGCGCGGCCCTTTTCAGCCGTCGCCTCGGCCGCTTCGCCCACCGTGCCCGCCGGGTTGAGGTCGCCCGACATCCAGGCGAAGGCATGCGTGCCGGTATGCTTGAGATGCTTGAAATTCTTTTCCGCCTCGACGACACGCGAGGGGAAGTTCTCCGCCTTGTCCATGTCGACGAGATCGGGCCGGAAATGCAGCATCAGCGAGGTTTCGCGGTCGCCGCCATGGATGCCGTAGGCCGCCTCGACCTCGCCATAGACGCCATCCGGCACGCCGAACCGCATCCAGGAGGTTTTCACCACCATCATCTGGAAGCGCACGCGCAGTTCGCGCGCGACGATGCCCATGATCTCCTCGTTGCCGCCGTGCGAATTGACCAGCACCAGCTTGTGCACGCCCGCGCGCGCCACCGACGCGCCCAGTTCGCACCAGTGCTCGACCAGCACCGTGGCGGGCACGGTCAGCGTGCCGGGAAAGGCCAGATGCTCGTTCGACTTGCCCACCGCCTGGACGGGCAGGAAACGCACATCGAGGTCGTCCGGCAGCATCGGAACAACCGTCTCGATCATGCCGTTCATGATGGAGGTATCGGTCGAGACCGGCAGGTGCGGCCCGTGCTGTTCGATCGCCGCCAGCGGCAGCACCGCGATCACCGCATCGGGGTCGAGCCCGTCGAATTCGGTCGTGTGGTAATCGCCCCACCAGATTCTGCGCGTCACGAATGCTTCTCCCGAAGGTTTTCCGGCCGGGTCAGGCCGCGGCGGTCGCCTCGATCTCGACATGGAATTCGGGCCGGGCGAAACCCGACACGATCATCAGCGTCGATGCCGGTCCCGGCGCGCCGAACAGCGCGTTGCGCACCTCCATGTAAGGTGCCAGATGTTCGCGCCCGGTGACATAGGCATTGATGCGCACGATGTCGGCCAGACCCATGCCGGCCTCCGCCAGCACCGCCTCGATATTGGCAAAGCACAGCCGGGCCTGTTCGCCCGTATCCTGCGGGATGACATCGTCCTTGGTGATGCCGAGCTGGCCCGAGCACAGCACCAGCCTCTTGCCCTCCGGCACGACCACGCCGTGGCTGTAGCTGGAGAAGGGCGCGCGGATGGAAGCGGGATTGAGTCGTTTCAGCATCGGACGAACATGTGGATTGGCCTTTCGGCGGCGAAATTAATGGACCGGCCGGTCTATGCAAAGCGCATATTTTCTGCGCATTTTCCTGATCGTGAGCATATTTTGGGCAGCCCAGAGTGCGCTGCCTCCCCAAGAGGGGACGGAATGCGGCGATTCAGGCCGTTTAGCGGGATTTCCCGCTGGCATGCAATTTGCTCTTTCATCGAATCGGTTAGGCACGTGGTCGCCTTTGGCCGCGTGCTCCGTACCGGAATAAACTTCCCAATCCGGAGTTCAAACAGGTGACAGGTGTAAACATGAAGCGCAACCTCATCCCCCTGACTGCTGCCGTCCTTCTGGCCGGCGCGGCACATGCCGGCGCCCAGGAGAAGGTTTCCTTCGGCACGAACTGGCTGGCCCAGGCCGAACATGGCGGATACTACCAGGCCGTTGCCGACGGCACCTATGCCGAATGCGGTCTCGACGTCACGATCCAGCCCGGTGGCCCGCAGGTCAACAACCGTGCCCTTCTGCTGGCCGGCAAGATCCAGTTCAACATGGGCGGCAACATGCTGCAGCCCTTCCTGGCGGTGAAGGAAGGCATTCCGGTCAAGGTCGTCGCGGCCAGCTTCCAGAAGGAGCCGCAGGTCCTGATGTCCCATCCCGACCAGGGCCTCGACACATGGGAGAGCCTGAAGGATGCCGAACAGTACATCCTCGGCGATGCCGGCTTCCAGTCCTACTTCCAGTGGATGATCGCCGAGTTCGGTTTCGACGCCTCCAAGCGCGTGCCCTACACCTTCAACCCGGCGCCCTTCATCGCCAATCCGAAATCGGTGCAGCAGGGTTACGTAACGTCCGAACCCTATGCCGTCGAGAAGGAAGGCGGTTTCGTGCCGAACCAGTTCCTGCTCGCCGATTACGGCTTCGACACCTATTCGACGACAATCGAGACCATGCAGGCGACGATCGATGAGCATCCCGAATGGGTGGCCTGCTTCGTCGATGGCTCGGCCAAGGGCTGGTACAACTATCTGTACGGCGACAACGCGGCCGCAAACGAGATGATCCAGAAGGACAATCCGGACATGACCGATGACCAGATCGCCTTCTCCATCGACCAGATGAAGAAATTCGGCATCGTCGATTCCGGCGACACCGAGGAAAAGGGCATCGGCGCGATGACCGACGAGCGCATGAAGAGCTTCTACGACAAGATGGTCAATGCCGGCGTCATCGAGGGCGGCCTCGACATCTCCAAGGCCTACACGCTCGACTTCGTCAACAAGGGCGTCGGCCTCGACCTGAAGAAGTAGGGCTTTCATTGTCGGAGCAGGCCCTGGACATGTCTGTCGACAATCATGTGCAAACGGCCGCGGGCGGTCTCCGCCCCGGCCAGCCGCAGCTATACCTGCGCTCCGTGGCGAAGCGCTTCGCCAACGGCCCGGTGGCGCTGGAAGACGTCAACCTGACGATCGGCCAGGGCGATTTCCTCTCCCTGCTCGGTCCGTCCGGCTGCGGCAAGTCCACCGCGCTGAGGATGATCGCCGGCCTGACCACGCCGACTTCCGGCGTCATCGACTGGCGCGGCCCGGCCATGGGAAAGACCGATATCGGCTTCGTCTTCCAGGAGCCGACGCTGATGCCCTGGGCCTCCGTATTCGACAATGTCTGGCTGCCGCTGCGCCTGCAGGGCGTGAGCCGTGCGAAGGCCGCGCCCAAGATCGCCGAGATGCTGGAGCGTGTAGGCCTGACGGGCTTCGAGAAATCCGTGCCGCGCGAATTGTCGGGCGGCATGAAGATGCGCGTTTCCATCGCACGCGGCCTGGTGACCAAGCCTCGCCTGCTGCTGATGGACGAGCCGTTCGCCGCGCTCGACGAGATCACGCGTTTTCAATTGAACAACGACCTGCTGTCGGTCTGGGAACAGGAACGCTTCACGGTGATCTTCGTCACCCATTCCGTCTTCGAGAGCGTGTTCCTGTCGAACCGCATTGTCGTCATGGCGGCGCGGCCGGGCCGGGTCTTTGGGGAACTGACCGTCGACGCGCCCTATCCGCGCGACGAGACGTTCCGTACCTCGCCCGAATATGCCGCCATGTGCCGCAAGGCATCGGACATTCTGGGCGGGGCGATGCACGCGCCCGGCGGAACGGAGGCAGGCCATGGCGATCACTGACCAGCCCGCGCAACCCGCTGTCATCGACCCGGAGGAAGCCGGTCGGCTGCGCCTCCAGCGCATGGAGCGCATCGGCAAATGGGTGCTGCCGATTGCCATCATGGTGATCGCCATCGTCACCTGGGACCGCATCTGCGTCTGGAACGAGATCCCGCGCTACATCCTGCCGAGGCCCGGCGAGGTGCTGGCGACGCTGTTTTCCGATGCCGGCGTGCTGCTCGCTGCCCTGGTGGTGACGCTGAAGATCACTTTCCTGTCGCTGGCGCTCGCCGTCATTGGCGGTGTCGGGCTCGCCGTCCTGTTCACCCAGTCGAAATGGGTGGAGATGAGCTTCTTCCCCTTCGCCGTCGTGCTGCAGGTCACCCCGATCGTCGCGATCTTTCCGCTGATCAACATCTATGTCAGCGACCAGACGACCAAGCTGCTGCTGTGCGCCTGGATCGTCGCCTTCTTCCCGGTCCTGTCGAACACCACGCTCGGCCTCAACTCCGTCGACCGCAATCTGCTCGACCTGTTCAAGCTCAACGGCGCGACGCGCTGGCAGACGCTGCGCCTTCTCAAGCTGCCTGCCGCCATGCCCTATTTCCTGGGCGGTCTGAAAATCGCCGGCGGCCTGTCGCTGATCGGTGCCGTCGTCGCCGAATTCGTCGCCGGTTCCGCCGGCCAGTCCTCGGGCCTCGCCAGCCGGATCATCGAGGCAGGCTACCGGCTGAACGCACCGAGACTGTTCGCCGCGTTGATCCTGATCTCGTTCACCGGCATCGTCATCTTTCTGGTGTTGACCTGGATTTCGAACCAGCTCCTCAAGGGCTGGCACGAAAGCGCGATGAAGCGGGATCACTGACATGACGGCGAATGGAGCAGGCGACACGTTCACGCTCGCCCGCGTCCATCTGCATGAATCGACGCTGGAAAAGGCCGCCGGCGAACACGATCGCGACGGCTTCGGCCTCTACGATCTGTCGGTAAAGGACGGCCGCGTCGCCGCCATCTCGCCCTGGCGCGCCGGCGCGGCGCCGCAGCGCAGCGCCCTTGCCGGGCCCGACATGGGCGGCCGCATCGTCCTGCCGACCTTCATCGACTGCCACACCCATCTCGACAAGGGCCATATCTGGCCGCGCCGACCCAACCCGGACGGCAGTTTCGAGGGCGCACTCAACGCCGTCGGCGACGACCGCGCCGCCTACTGGACGGCCGGCGATGTCGAGGCGCGCATGGAGTTCGCGCTCAGATGCGCCTGGGTGCACGGCACGAAGGCGATCCGCACCCATCTCGATTCGGCATTTCCGCAGGAGATGATTTCCTGGCCGGTCTTCGAGGCGGTGCGCGAGCGCTGGGCCGGCCGCATCGAATTGCAGGCCTCCTGCCTGATCGGCATCGAGGGCGTGCGCGAAGCCGAATGGTACGACACGCTGGTCGCTCGCGTGAAGGCGGCCGGCGGCATCCTCGGGACGGTCACCTACATGGTACCGGACGTGGAGGAACTGCTCGACCGCGTCTTCGCGGCGGCGATCGAGCATGATCTGGAACTCGATTTCCACGCCGACGAAACCGGCGACACCGCTGCGGTGACCCTGCGCCTGATCGCCGAGGCCGCCGCCCGCCACAACTTCGAAAAGCCGATCCTGATCGGCCATTGCTGCGCGCTGTCGCGCCAGCCCGACGACGAGGTCTGGCGCACGCTCGACAGTGTCGCCGCTGCACCGATTTCGGTCGTGTCGTTGCCGATGTGCAATCTCTATCTGCAGGACCGGCGTAGTGACGGCACGACGCCCAGATGGCGCGGCGTCACGCTGCTGCATGAAATGGCGGCGCGCGGCATCAATGTCTGCGTCGCCTCCGACAACACGCGCGACCCTTTCTATGCCTATGGCGATCTCGACATGCTGGAAGTCTACCGCATGGCGACCCGCATCATCCATTTCGACCACCCCGTCGCCGACTGGCCGAAGACCGCGCTCGCCAATCCCGCGCGCGCCATGAGCCTCGGCGGTTCGCATGGCGTGCTGCGCGTCGGCGATCCCGCCGATTTCATCGTATTCCGTGGCAGAAGCTGGACCGAATTGCTGTCGCGGCCCGAAAGCGGAAGAATTGTCTACAGGAACGGAAAGCTGGTCGAGGCGGAACTGCCCGACTATGCCGAACTCGACCATCTGATGGAGCAGACATCATGAGCGCAATCGAAGCCCTGCGTGCCGATCTGGGCGACATCGCCATCGAGGACAATCCGGCCATCGTCAAGCAGAAGAGCCGCGATTTCTTCTGGTATTCGCCCGTGCTCAAGGCGCGCCTCGACGATGTTGTCGGAGACCTTGTCGTCTCGCCGAAGACGGAAGAAGAGCTGATCCAGGTGCTCAAGGCCTGCTACCGCCACGACATTCCGGTCACGCCGCGCGGCACGGGCACCGGCAATTACGGCCAGGCCATGCCGCTGTCGGGCGGCGTTGTGCTGTCGCTGTCGGAGATGAACGAGATCAAGTCGATCGAGCCGGGCAGGGTGATCTGCGGGCCGGGCGTCGTCGTCTCCGAACTCGACAAGGCCACGCAGGCGCATTCCGGCCAGGAATTGCGCATGCATCCTTCGACCGCGCACACCGCGACCATCGGCGGCTTCATCGCCGGCGGATCGGGTGGCGTGGGCTCGATCCGCTGGGGCGGGCTGCGCGCGCCGGGCAACGTGCTGCGCCTGCGCGTGGTCACCATGGAGGAGGAGCCCCGCGTTCTGGAACTGACCGGCTCGGAACTGCACCGGGCGATCCACGCCTATGGTACGAACGGCATCATCACAGAGGTCGAGATGCCGCTGACCGCGGCCTATGACTGGGTCGACGTCATCCTGTCTTTCGACGATTTCATCGACGCCGCGAAATTCGGCCATGCGCTCGGCCGCGAGGACGGCATTCTCACCAAGCTCATCACCCCGGTCGCCGCACCCGCGCCCTTTGACTATTTCAAGCGCCACCAGAAATTCCTGCACGAAGGCGAAAGCGTCGTCATCGCCATGGTCGCCCCGCAATCGCTCGACGCCTTCCTGATCATGGCGGAGAACTGGGGCGCGCGCGTTGCCTTCAACGCTGCAACGATGACCGACGAGGAAAAGAAGGGCCTGCCGCCGGCATTCGAACTGACCTGGAACCACACCACGCTGAGGGGCCTGCGGGTCGATCCCGCGATCACCTATCTGCAGGTGCATTATCCCTTCCCGCAGACCCTGGAACTGGTCGAGAAACTGCACGCCATGTTCGAGGGCGAGGTGATCTCCCATCTCGAGATCATCCGGTTCGACGGCAACGTTACCTGCTCCGGCCTGCCCATGGTACGCTTCACCACCGAGGAGCGGCTGGAGGAGATCATGGCCCTGTTCGAGGAAACCGGTGCGCCGATCTTCAACCCGCACCGCTACACGCTGGAGGAGGGTGGCATGAAGCGGACCGACGCCGTCCAGCTCGCCTTCAAGAAGGAGACCGATCCCAAGGGCCTGCTCAATCCCGGCAAGATGATCGCCTGGGACGATCCGGACTACGATTTCGACAGCGGCCGGCTCTGGCTGTTCAAAGGCCTGGAAAAGACAGGCTGACCGGCATGCGCGTCCTCGTTCTCCATGCCCATCCGGTCGCCGAAAGCTTCAACGGCGCGCTGCACCGGCTGATCGTCGAGCGCCTCGCGGTGAAAGGCCATGAGGTCGACGATTGCAACCTCTATGCCGAGGGTTTCTCCCCGGTCCTGACCCGCGAGGAGCGCATCGCCTATCACGATGTCGGCGACAACATCGCCCCCGTCGCCTCCTATGTCGAACGCGTGCGCAACGCCGAGGCGCTGGTGCTCAGCCACCCGGTCTGGAATTTCGGCTACCCGGCCATGCTCAAGGGTTTCTTCGACCGGGTCTTCCTGCCCGGTGTTTCGTTCGAGATGGTCGACGGCAAGGTCAGCCCCTGCCTGCACAACATCCGCAAGGTCGCCGTGGTGACGACCTATGGCGGCACGTGGTGGCGCGCCACCTTGATGGGCAATCCGCCGCGCAAGGTGGTGATGCGCTCGCTGCGCGTGATCGTGAAGCCCGGCGCGCCCTTCACCTATCTCGCCCATTACGACATGAACCGGTCGACGCCGGCGACGCGCGAAACCTTCATGAAGAAGGTCGCCGCCGCCATGGATGCGTTCTGACCGACTGAGCGATACGGGGCCCTCATGCGCGTGCTTGTCGTCTACTGCCACCCGGTGCCGGAGAGTTTCTGCGCGTCGCTGCGCGACACGGTGGTCGCCACGCTGGAGCGTTCCGGCCACGAAATCCGCCTGCTCGACCTCTATGCCGAGGGTTTCGACCCGGTCATGGGGTGCGAGGAACGCCGGGTCTACAACGATCTGACGGCCGACGAGAACCCGATGCCGGAACGCGCCGCCGACCTCAAATGGGCGCAGGCCATGGTCTTCGTCTATCCGACCTGGTGGTACGGCCTGCCGGCCATGCTCAAGGGCTGGTTCGACCGCGTATGGACACCGAACCTCACCTTCACCATGCCGACCGGCGGTAGGATCAGGCCGATCATGACCCATGTCAGCAAGGTCGCCGTGGTCACGACCTGCGGCGCCCCGCGCTGGTGGTCCTATGTGGTCGGCCATCCCGGCAAGCGCACCATTTTGCGCGGCGTGCGCGCCCTGTTCGCGCCCCGCTGCAAGCGGCTGTTCCTCGCCCATTACATGATGGACCATTCCACACCGCAGTCGCGTGCCGCCTTTCTGGCGAAGGTCGAAAAGGCCTTTTCCCGGTTCTGAGGACGCTGCTTCTGTCGCCCGACAGCCTTCCTGGCGCGGGCTTGCCGTCGTGCTCCCGCTTGACGCGCATCAAGACATAATCGCCAAGCTGCGCTATTGAGGCGGCATGACCGCACGGGATGCACAGGGCGGGAACGCCGCCAGACCGATCTTCCGCATTGACGGGCTGACCAAGATCTATCGCACCGGCGAGGTCGAGGTTCGCGCGCTCAACGGCGTCAGCCTCGAACTCTACGAAGGCGAGATGGCCGTCCTTCTCGGCCCCTCCGGCAGCGGCAAGTCGACCTTCCTCAACATCGTCGGCGGCCTCGACCATGCGAGTGGCGGAACGGTCCGGTTCCGTGATCTGGAGCTGACCGGCCTTTCCGAGCGCCAGCTCACGCGCTACCGCCGCGACCATGTCGGCTTCGTCTTCCAGTTCTACAACCTCATCCCCAGCCTCACGGCATGGGAGAACGTGGCGCTGGTGACTGAGGTCGCCCGTCATCCGATGAAACCGGAGGAAGCCCTTGCCGTCGTCGGCCTTGGCGACCGCATGACGCATTTCCCGGCACAAATGTCCGGCGGCGAGCAGCAGCGCGTGGCGATCGCCCGCGCCATCGCCAAGCGACCGGAAGTCCTGCTCTGCGACGAGCCGACCGGCGCACTCGACTCCAAGACCGGCATTCTGGTGCTCGAGGCGCTGACCCGGATCAATGAAGAGCTCGGCACCACGACGGCGATCATCACGCACAATGCCGGCATAAGGAAGATCGCGCATCGCGTGTTCTCCTTCATGGACGGCAAGATCTCGGACACCCATGTCAACGAAACGCGGGTCGCCCCCGCCGATGTGAGCTGGTAGCCGCCATGTCGATGCTCGACCGCAAGCTGCTTCGCGATCTGGCCAGGCTCTGGGCCCAGGCGCTGGCGCTCGCGCTGGTCATGGCCTGCGGCGTGGCGACCATCCTGATCGCGGTCGGCGCCTCGCGCTCGCTGGAAGAGACCCGCAACGCCTTTTACGAGCGCTATCGCTTCGCCACCGTATTCTCGGGTGCGCGGCGCGCGCCGCTCCATCTGGAAAGCCGCATCGAGGCGATCCGGGGTGTCGCCGCCGCCGAACTCAGGATCGTGCGGCCGGTCCTGCTCGACATTGAGGGCATGGCGGAACCGGCGACCGGCATGGCCGTATCGGTGCCCGATTTCACCGAACCGGCGGTCAACCGGCTCTATCTGAGGAAGGGCCGCTTGCCCGAAGCCGGCCGCGATGACGAGGTCGCCGTGGTCGAGACCTTCGCCGACGCGCACAAATTCACGCCCGGCGACCGTTTCAAGGCGGTCATGAACGGCCGCAAGCGGGAGCTAACCATTGTCGGCATCGTGCTTTCGCCGGAATACATCTACGCCATCGGTCCCGGCGATCTGGTGCCCGACAACAAGCGTTTCGGCATCTTCTTCATGTCGCAGAAGGCGCTGTCCGGCCTGTTCGACATGGAGGACGCCTTCAACGACGTGGCGCTGACCACGCGGCGCAATGCCGATCTGCGGCACATCGTCGACGAGCTCGACGAGATCCTCAAGCCCTATGGCGGGTCGGGCGCCTATGAGCGCAAGGACCAGATCAGCCACGCCTTCCTCGACAGCGAGCTGACCCAGCTCGACGCCATGGCGCGCGTCATTCCGCCAATCTTCCTGTTCGTCTCGGCCTTTCTGGTCAACATGATCCTGTCGAGGCTGGTGGCGCTGGAGCGCGAGCAGATCGGCCTCCTGAAGGCCGTCGGCTATTCCGATCTCGGCATCGGCTGGCACTACGCCAAGCTGGTGATCGTCATCGCGCTGGTCGGCCTTGCCATTGGGGCGGCCGCCGGCACCTGGGCCGGACAGGGACTGACCCGGATCTATGCTGCCTTCTATTCCTTCCCCTTCCTGATCTTCCGTTCCGACCCCGACCTCTACCTTATCGCCGGCGGGATCACCCTGCTCGCGGCGCTCGCCGGCGCGGCGCGCTCGATCTGGTCGATCCTCAACCTGCCGCCCGCCGTCGCCATGCGCCCTCCGGCGCCGACACGCTACCGCAGCTTCCTCGGCCAGACGCAGGGCCAGCATTTGCTGTCGCAGATGACCGTGATGGCGATCCGCCATCTGATCCGCTGGCCTGTCCGCTCGGCCTTTACGATCCTCGGCACCTCGATGTCCGTGGCGCTGCTGGTCACGGCGCTGTTCTCGCTCGATTCCATCGATGAGATGATCGACACGATCTATTTCAAGGCCGAGCGTCAGGACGCCACGCTGACCTTCGCAGACGAACGGGGCCCGCGCGCGCTGGAAGCTGCGCTCAGCCTGCCGGGCATCCTGCGCGCCGAGCCTTTCCGCGCAACCACCGTCGAGATGCGTAACGGCCATTATTCGCGGCGCCTTTCGGTCGTCGCCAAGGAGCCGGAAGCCGATCTTTCGCGCGTGCTCGATGTCGATCAGAACCCGGTCGAGCTGCCGCCATCCGGCGTCATGCTGACCGAGCGCGCCGCCCGGCTCCTGCATTTGCGGACCGGCGACAGGGTGACGGTCGAATTCCTCGAAAAGGACCACCGCGTTGCCGAACTCACGGTCACGGGGATCGTGCAGTCCTATGTCGGGCTCAATGCCTATATGAGTCTGGAAGCGCTCGACCGGGCGATGCCGGAGGGGCCGAGGATTTCCGGCGTGCGCGTGGAGATCGATCACAATGAGCTCGACCGGGTTTATGACGAGATCAAGCAGACCCCTGCGCTTGCCTCGATTGCCTTGCAGGGCGTCTCGCGCAAGAATTTCCGCGATACGATCGCCGAGAACATCAACGTCATGACCTCGGTCTATGTCATGCTGGCCGTGATCATCACCATTGGCGTGATCTACAATTCCGCGCGCATCCAGCTGTCCGAACGCGCGCGCGAACTGGCAAGCCTGCGCGTTCTGGGCTTTACGCGCATGGAGGTCTCGGGCGTGTTGCTGACCGAGCTTGGCATCATCGTCGTCCTCGCCCAGCCGCTCGGCTGGCTGCTCGGCTATCTGTTCGCCTGGGGCGTGGCCAAGGGCTTCGAGAGCGATCTGTTCCGCATACCGCTGGTCGTCAGCGACAAGACCTTCGCCTTTTCGAGCCTGGTCGTGCTCGCCGCGGCCTTCGTCTCGGCGCTGATCGTGCGCCGGCGCATTGACCGCTTCGATCTCGTCGCCGTGCTGAAGACAAGAGAATGACCGAACCGGAAGTGAATTGGGGTAGGAAACCATGCTGCGTAGCCTGATCAAATGGGGTGTGATCGCCCTGCTGGCGGCCGCCATCGGCTGGGGCATCTATGTCGCCCTGCGCGTCAAGCCGGTGCTGGTCGACGAGGCAACGGCCTCGCGCGGCCCTATGGAGGTCACCATCAACGAGGAGGGCGTTACCAAGGTCCGCAACGTCTACACGCTGTCCTCGCCCATTGCCGGCCATCTCGAACGTGTCACGCTCGAGGAGGGCGATCCCGTCGAGGCGGACACGACCGCGGTCGCCTCCATCCGGCCGCTCGATCCGCCCTTTCTCGACAAGCGCACGCGCGCCGAATTGACCGCTGCGGTCGAGGCGGCGCGTTCGGCCGTCACGCTGGCCGAGGCTGAACTCGAGCGCGCCCGCACCGCACTCGAACTGGCCCGCTCCGAATACCAGCGCATGATACGACTGGCCGACCAGAAATTCGCCTCCGAGAGTTCGCTCGAAAAGGCCTCCAGTGAAACGCGGCTGCAGGAGGCGCAGGTCGCCAGTGCGCAGGCCAATATCCGCCTGCGCAAGGCCGAGCTGGCAAGCGCCGAGGCACGGCTCGCGCAGCCGGGTGACGACTTTTCGGCCGACACGCCGCAATCCGATTGCTGCGTTCACATCACCGCGCCGGTCGACGGCGTCGTGCTGGAAGTGCTTGTCCGCTCCGAGCAGGCGGTATCTTCGGGCACCAAGATTGCCGAAATCGGCAATCCGCGCGATCTGGAAATCGAGGTCGACCTCCTGTCGAAGGACGCCGTGCGGCTGAAGCCGGGCGGCAAGGCCGAGATCACGGACTGGGGCGGCCCGGATTTCACCGCCACGATCCGGCGAATCGACCCGGCCGCCTTCACCAAGGTTTCCGCGCTTGGCATCGAGGAACAGCGCGTCAACGCCATCCTCGATCCCGACACGGTGCCCGAAGGGCTGGGCCATTCCTATCGCGTCTATGCGCGGTTGGTCGTGTGGTCGTCCGACGATGTGCTGAGCGTGCCGATCGGTGCCCTGTTCCGCTCGGGCGGCGACTGGACCGTCTTCGCCATCGTCGACGGCGCGGCGCGCCAGACGAAGGTCAGGATAGGCCAGATGAATGCCGACAGAGCACAGATCCTCGATGGCCTCGCCGAGGGCGACAAGGTGATCCTCTATCCGAGCGATCTGCTGGAAGAGGGCAGCCCGGTCGAAACACGAAACGGGGGTTAGGCGTCCTCATTGACTGGAGAGCTGGAGCCGCAGGAGTTGTTGCCGACAAACCAGACGGCCCCATCCAGTCGTCATCCTCGGGCTTGTCCCGAGGATCTATCGAATCACCGGGGTTCATTGGATGCTCGGGACAAGCCCGGGCATGACGAACAAACTCTGTCGATCCCGACGACAAGGTCTCTCGAGTGGGCGTCGGGCTACTGAACCTGGATCGACTCGATATAGGCGATGATGTCGGCAATCTGGTCGGGCGTAGCGACGAAGGACGGCATGTCCGGATGGCCGGTCTCGATGCCTTCGACGAAGGCCTCCTCCAGCGCCTCGATGGGATAACGCTGTCCTAGTTCGCGGAAAGGCGGTGCATCGCCATGCGGGCTGTCGCCTGTTGCGCCGGTGGCATGGCAGGGCGAACAGTTCAGTTCCACGAGTTGCTTGCCATGGGCGGTCGGCTGCACCGACGCGACATAGGCGGCGATCGCCAGCGCCTGTTCCGGCGTGATGTCGAAGGTCGGCATGTCGGTGTGCGCCGGCGTCGCCTTCGTCAGCAGCGCCTCGTCGATCGTGTCGACGTCGAAGCGTTGCGACAGCGTGCGGAAGGGAGGCGCGTCGGGATGCGGGCTCTCGCCGGCATTGCCGATGGCGTGACAGCGCGCGCAATTGGTCTCTGCAAGCTTCTGGCCGTGCTCGGCGGCGCGATTGACGGCATGTGCCGAGAGCGTGCCGGCCGCTAGCCCCATGACCGAGAACGCACTGACGAACGCCATGCGCCGCGCCGAAACCCATCTGTGTGCCATGTCTGCCATGTCCGCTACCTCCGCCCTGTTCGATTCGGCAATCTAGCCGGGTGAGCGTGAGCGAACATTGACGCGCATCAAGCCCGGACAGGCCGGGTCAGTTGCACACCATGATCCGACGGGTCGTCCAGCCGAGATTGGGATCGGACTGGCGAACGGAGACCCAGCGGCAATTCGGCCGGAAAGGCTGCGGCAGGATTTCCCGTCTCGGCGGGGAGACTGTGGTCGGAGCGCCCTTCAGCCGCGTGCCGACGCCAAGATTGGAGGCGGGCAGATTGGAGGCGGCCATGGCTGAGGGCACGGCACAGACGGCCATGCCCAACGCGATCAGCGCAGACGCAAAACCGATTCTTGTGGCGGAACGGGCATGATGTCCTGAAACCATGTCCCCTATATGGGTCGGTAGCGACCCGAACACCATGGCCTTGAGAATCAGGAGACCGATCGCTGCCGGTCTGCCGAAGCCATTATTGCCGCAGGGAGAGCATGCCGGCGCCGACGATCAGGAGCATGCCGAATGTTGAGAAGAGGTCCGGCAGTTCGGCGAAGAAGACCATGCCCCAGATGACGGCGAACCCGACATAGGCGAAGTCAAAGGCGCCGATGATGGCGGGCGGACCCTTCTGGTAGGCGATGGCCGCGCCGATGCTGCCGATCGAGATCGCCACCGCCAGCAAGCCCATCGAAAGCCATTCGCCCGGCCCCATGGCGGCCCATGGGGCGAACACGAATCCCTCGCGCGCCAGGCCGGGCACGAGCAGAATGAGGGCCGTGGCCACCGCGCCTGTGACCACGAAGGCGATGTTCAGCGCCAGCGACAGGACGATCGGATGCTGGCTCCGGCAATGCGTGCGCGTCAGAATCATGGCGCCGGCATAGAGCATCGCGGCGAACAGCGGCAGGATCGCATGGAAGTTGAAATCGGCCGCCCGGGGCCGGAGGATCATCAGCACGCCGACAAAGCCCATGAACACGGCGAGCCAGCCCTTGAGCGAGATCCGGTCGCCGATGAACAGGGCCGAAAACAGGGTGATGAAGATGGGCAGCGTGTAATAGGTGGCCGCGGCGACGGAAAGCGTCAGCTTCGGCAGCGACAGGTAGTAGCAGATCCACATCGCCACCAGCATGAGGCTGCGCAGGGTGACCCAGGTGAACGCGTCGGGTATGCGCAGCCTGTCGGGTGCCGCCACCGCGAGATAGACCAGCAGGAGCGGGATCGCGATCAGCGAGCGGACCACAAAGATCTGCCAGATGACGAAATCGCTGCTCGTCAGCTTGATCAGCGCATCGCCCAGCGACAATGCCATCACGGTGACGACAATGACGGCGACGGCGAGCGGAATGTTGTCGGCGTGCGGATCTTGCGAACGGGGTCGCGACAAGCGGGAAGTCTCCGGCGGTTCCGTGCAGAGCGTTGGCGGCGGGATCGTTCATGCCGGGACGGCGGAAGAACCGACCCGCCCCTGCGGGGCAATACCTAACAGCCGAAGACGAGACGTCAAACCGCGCGCCGGATCACGGGGTCGGCGCGGCCATGGCCCGAAGGCCATGGCCGATAGCTGATGTGCCGGCATTTTGCCGGGACGTTCGGTGTTCGCTCAGAACACCGGCGGGAACGGCCGGCCGCCGCGATCCATGGTGATCCAGCGCGTCTCGGTGAAGGTTTCCATCGACCAGCGCCCGCCATGCTTGCCCGTGCCGGAGGCCTTGAAACCGCCGAAGGGCACATGCGGCTCGTCGTTCACCGGCGAGCAATTGACGTGGCAATTGCCGGTGTCGAGCTGGTTGACGATGGCGAGGCCGCGCTGTTCGTCGTCGGTCATGACGCCGGCGGTCAGGCCGTATTCGCTGTCATTGGCGAGGCGCACGGCTTCCTCGTCGCTTGACACCTTGAAGATCGAGCAGACCGGACCGAACGTCTCTTCCTCGTAGAGCGCCATGTCCGGCGTGACATTGGCGAAGACGGTCGGCTCGACGAAGCGTCCGTCGATCTTGCCGCCAGCCAGAACCTTGGCACCCTTGGCGCGCGCGTCCTCGAACTGCCGCCTGATGCGCTCGGCGGCGCGGTCGTTGATGACCGGTCCCAGCACGTTCTCCTTGTTGGCGCTGTCGCCGACCTTGAGCTTGCCGACGCGCGGCAGGAATTTCTCGAGGAAGGCGTCATAGACCTTTTCGTGCACGATGACGCGCTCGATCGACATGCAGATCTGGCCCTGATGCATGAAGGCGCCGAAATTGGCCGCCTGCGTCGCGCGCTCCAGATCGGCGTCCTCGCACACGATCATCGAGTTCTTGCCGCCGAGTTCCAGGCACGCCTTCTTCAGATGCGCGCCGGCCTTGGCCGCTACCTGCCGGCCCACCGCCGTCGAGCCGGTGAACGACACGCCCTTGACCAGCGGGTTCTCGACCAGTTCGTCGCCAACCGCCGCGACATTGTCGCGCGAGCAGGTGACGACGTTGAGCGCGCCCTTGGGCAGGCCGGCCTCTTCGAAGATTTCCGCGAACACCAGCCCGCCCAGATAGGGCGTATCTTCGGAAGGCTTCAGCACGATAGTGTTGCCGGCGACCAGCGGGAACAGGAAGCCGCGTGCCGACAGGATCAGCGGGAAGTTCCACGGGCTGATGACGGAGATCACCCCCATCGGCCGGCGCACGGCCATCGACAGCTTGCCGTATTCCGACGGCAGCACGTCGCCGATCGAGCCGTAATTGGCGGCCGCGGCGGCGGGGAAGATTTCGGCGGTGTAGCCGGTCTCGAACATCGCCTTTCCGAACCAGCCGCCGCCTTCGGCCATGATCGCCTCGACGAGTTCGTCGCGCCGGCTCTCGAAGATCTCGCCGGCCTTGATCATGATATGCGAGCGTTTGGTGAACGGCATGGCGGACCATTCCGGGAAGGCGGCATGTGCCGCCTCGATGGCCGCGCGCGCATCGCTTGCATCGGCGTCGGGAATGTCGGCCCATTTCGAGCCGTCGGAGGGGTTGTAGTCCGGGAACGTACGGGCGGCGCTGGTCCAGCCGCCGGCGATGTACATGCCTTCCATGATCTTGGCCATGTTGCGCTTCCTTTCTTGCGTCATTTCGTTTCGGGATTCGTTCGGCGAAGCCCGTGATTAGCCGGCTCAGTCGTCGGCCTTTTCCAGTTTCTTCAATTGCTTCTTCAGCTTCCTGAGCGCCTTCTTCAGCGCTTTTTTCTTCTTCTTTTTGGCCTTCTTCTTCCCGTCCTTGTCATCGTCGGAAAGGGATCGCACATCAGCTGGCGACGACGGATCGGCCTGCGGCCATGCCCTGGCGTTTCGCGCCCGCGTTTCGGCAAGATGCTCGGACTGCACCTGCATTGCGTGGCGCGCCAGCTCCGCCGCCTGCCGGCTCAGCTGGTTCGCTATGGCCGGCGCGGAATCGTGAGTGCCTTCCTTGGGATCCGTCTTCGTTTCGGAGGCGGCATGATCCTTTGGTTCCTTGGTCGCAGGCGCCTTTTCGGCGCGCGCTGCACCCGCGCGCATTGCTGCGTCATGCGCCGCGCTTACCTTGCGCGCGAAGCCGGCGAGGTTCTGCACCGGCCGGGCCGGCTTGGCCGCTTCGGCTGAGGGCTCGGCCTTCGCGGGTTCGGCTGGCTTCGAGTCCGTCGCGCCGCTCGTTTCCGCCGCCTTCGTGGCGCGCGCTGCGCCGGCCTCCATCGCCGCGTCATGTGCCCGGCTTACCCGCTTCGCGAAGCTGGCCAGATCCGCCGTGCCGCCCGACGAGGCCCCGGGATCGGCGCTTGCGGCCTGACGCGTTTCCGTCGCGGGTGCTTGCGCGCGTCCGGCTTCGGACCGGTCCGCACCGGCGCGCATCGCCGTCAGATGCGCCTGCTGCACCTTCTTGGCATGGGCGGCGAGATCGCCCGCGCGCCGGCTGAGTTCCTGTGCTTGCTCGGACATGTAGATCTTCTCCCCGCTGGCGATGTGATAGTCGACCAGGCCATGGGCATGGCCGTTCATGCCGGCGGGCGCTGCCGCCTGGCGTCGATGGGTAACGTAATTGCGCTGAATCTGCGCCGCCCGGCGCGCCAGCGCCTCGGCCATGCCGCCGGCCTTTTCCCCGGCACTGTCGATGTTCGTCGACATCGGCAACGGCGGGGCAGCTGCCTTCGGACGCGCCGCCGGCGCATGAGCGGCTGCTCCGCCCAGATAGGCGGCCTGGACCGCCGGGTCGCGCGCCAGTGCCTCGGCCCGGTCCTCGCCGACGATATGGCCGTTTTCCAGCAGATAGCCCCGGTCGGCGATGGCGAGCGACTGCTTGGCGTTCTGCTCGACCAGCAGGATGCCGACCCCCGTCTCGCGCACGGCACGAAGCGATTTGAACAAGTCCTTCGTCAGCAGGGGAGACAGGCCGAGCGAGGGCTCGTCCAGCATCAGGATCGCCGGATTGGACATCAGTGCGCGGCCGATGGCGACCATCTGCTGTTCGCCGCCGCTCATCGTGCGCGCGATCTGGCTGCGTCGCTCGCCGAGCTTGGGAAAGAGCTTCAGCACCTGCTCGAGCCGCGCCTTCTCACCGGCGCGTGCCTGTGCGCCATAGGCGCCGAGCTGCAAATTCTCCGCGACCGTCAAATCGCCGAAAATGCCCCTGCCCTCCGGCACCAGCGCGACACCGGCCCCGACGATGCGATGCGGCTTCAGCCCGGTGATGTCCTTGCGGTCATTGGCGATCCTCGCGCCGGGCGTGACACCAACCATGCCGGCGATCGCCTTCAGCAATGTCGACTTGCCCGCGCCATTGGCGCCCAGGATGACGCAGATCTCGCCGCGCCCGACATGGATCGAGACATCCTCGAGCGCGCGGTGCGGGCCGTAGGCGACGGTGAGGTTGGCGACCTCGAGCATGGAACGCTCAGCCATCGTCATCCCCCAGATAGGCGCTGACGACTTCCGGCCGCGACAGCACGTCGGTGACGTCGCCATCGGCGATCTTCACGCCGCTCGACATGACGACGCAGCGGTCGCACAGCGAGCGGATCGCGTCCATGACGTGCTCGACCATGATGATCGTGCGCCCGTCGGCGCGCAGTTCGCGGATCAGGTCGATGCCGAGCTGGAGTTCGGACGGGTTGAGCCCGGCCAGCCATTCGTCGAGCAGCAGCAGGCGCGGATTGGAGGCGAGCGCGCGCGCAAGCTCCAGCCGTTTCTGGTCGATATAGGTCATCGCGCCGGTCGGCGTGTTGGCGCGCCCGGCAAGTCCGACCCGGTCGAGCAACGCATGCGCCATGTGCCGCGCGTCGTCGCCCCAGACGCGCACATGGCCGAAAACGCCGCCGGCCATGACGTTTTCGAGCGCCGTCATCGACGGCAGGATGCGCACGAGCTGGAAAGTCCGTGCCACGCCCTGACGCGCAATGGCATGCGCCGGCCGGCCCGAAATGCGCGCGCCCGCCAGGCTGATCGTGCCGGCGGTCGGTTTCAGTGCGCCGGAAATCAGATTGAGCATGGTGGTCTTGCCGGAGCCGTTCGGCCCGATCAGGCCGACCAGTTCGCCTTCGCGCACGTTGAACGAAACGTCATTGACCGCGACGAGCCCGCCAAAGGCCTTGCGCGCGCTATCGATGGCAAGAATGGGGCTGCTGCTCATCGCGCCCGCTCCCCGGCCGTGTCACGGTCGTCGGCCGCGACGATACGGAACTTCCTGCGCAACGCGCGCATGTCGTCGACGAAGCCGACCACGCCACGCGGCAGCAGGTAGACCACGGCCATGAAGGCAATGCCGATCACCAGCGAGGTGTGGTTCGGGAAATGCGCCGAGATCTGGTCGAACAGGATGGTGAAGGGAATGACGCCCAGCAAGGGCGCCCACAGCCGGCCCGTACCGCCGAGCAGCGCCATGATCACGACCTGGAACGAGATCATCGGATTGAAGGCCGAGGGCGGTTCGACATAGGCGAAACGCGGCGCGAGGCAGGCGCCGACGACGCCGATGAACCCGCCTGAGACCATGAACAGCACCACCTTGGCCATGGCGGTGTTGATACCGACATGGCGCGCCACCGTCTCGTCATTGCCGATGATCCGCATGGCGAAGCCGAGCCGCGAGCGGTTGATCAGCCAGCCGGTGACATAGACCACCGCCGCCAGCGCCAGCAGCATCCAGTAGATATGCGTCTCGGTGAAATCGGTGAAGACGTAGAGGCCGACGCCATGCGTGAAATTGGTCTGCGCCCAGGTGACGACCTGGCGCACCAGTTCGGCCAGCCCCAGCGTGAAAATGACGAAATAGACGCCCGAAAGACGCAGCGTCGCGATGCCGACCAGCCCGGCGAGAATGGCGGAGGCGACGAAGCCGATCGCGACCAGCAGCGGGAAGGGCAGGCTCTCGATGCCGAGCGCCACCGAATAGGTGCCGATGCCGAAGAAGGCCGCCGTGGCCAGCGAGATGTAGTGCGTCGGGCCGGAGAACAGCGTCCATGCCGTGCACAGCACCGCATACATGGCGATGTTGAGGGCCAGCGACAGGTAATAGCCGGTGTCGAACAGCGGCAGCGTCGCCGCGACGGCGAGGCCGACCGCGCCGAGGACGGCGATGCCCGCCTCCTTGCGCGTGACCGTGGCGAGTAGCGGCGTCATGCCGTGTGCCTCCCGAAAATGCCTTGCGGGCGGAAAAGAAGCACGAGGATGAACAGCGTATAGGTCGCGGCCAGCGTAAGGCCCGGATCGATCAGGCTCGCCACCGCCGTCTCGGTGATGCCGAGCAGCAGCGCCGCGATCACCGCGCCGCGAATGTCGCCGACGCCGCCCATGATGATGATGATCAGCGCCTTCATGGTGAAGATCACGCCCATCGAGGCATTGAAGGTGTAGAAGGTCGACAGCAGCGCGCCCGAAGCCGCGGTCAGTGCACCGCCCAGCGCGAAGGCGAAGGCGGAGGCGCGCGGCACGTCGATGGCGACGAGACCGGCGGCGGTGGGATCGACGGCGACGGCGCGGATCGCCGTGCCGTAGCGCGTGTGGTTCAAAAAGACATACAGCGCCACGGCGATTATCGCGGCGGCGGCGAAGGCGACGATGCGGTTGAGCCCGTAATTGGCACCCAGGATCGTGATCGGCTGCGACAGGAAATTGTAATTGTAGTAGCCGCCGCCGAAGACCAGCAGCATCACGCCCTGCGCGAGGAACATCAGGCCGAAGGTCGCCAGGATCGAATCGACCTCGAGCTGGCCGCGATTCTTTGCGCGGTTGACCAGCGGCCGCAGCATGAAGACGTAGATGGCCCAGTTCAGCGCGAAGGCGAACGGCGCGATGAATACGATGCCAAGCACCGGATTGACCGCGAAGGTTGACAGCAGCCAGAACGCGCCGAAACAGGCGAAGACGAGGTTTTCGCCATTGGCGAGGTTCATGATGCGGGCAACGCCGTATTGCAGCGTCAGGCCGACCGCGATCAGCGCATAGGTGCCGCCAAGAACGATGCCGGTGATCAGGATTTCCATAACGCGGAACTTGCTCCCCGGGTGCCCCGACATCGTCCGGGTCCCCGTTTGACGCTTTTACTCATGGCCGGGCAACAGGCTGATCAGGACCGCTGACGGTCTCGTCATGCGCGCCTGTCCGCCCCGGCCGGATGGCCTGCCGCGGAAGGTTCCGCGACAGGCGTGGTTAGCATGCTCAGGTTTCGACTTCGCAAGCCGGCATGGTTAGCGATTACTTCCAGCCCTGCTTCAGCACGGTGTCCGCTGCGCCTTCCAGGCCGGTCGAGGCAACACCCTTGAAATGGCCGTCCTGCCACTGGCCGACGGTCCAGAACTTCTTGATGATGTTGTTCTCGAACTTCCACTCGCCCATGATCGTGTCGAACGTGCCCGAGCCGATGGCGTCGATGACCGCCTGCTTGTCGAGCGAGCCGGCCGAGGTGATCGCCTGTTCGAGCACCTGAAGGCTGGCGTACTGGACCGGGCTCGCCCAGTAGTCGGGCTCGACATCGGTCACTTCCTTCTGGCGCTTGATGAAGTCCTGGATCGCCGGGGCGTCGGCATTGACGCCGCCGATGCCGAGAACGCCCTCGGCCGCCGCGCCATTGGCCTTGGCAAAGCCCGGGAAGGCCGTTGCGACGCCGGTATAGTAGGCCTTGACCGGCAGGTCGGCGATGGTCGCCTGCTGCGTCAGGCCGAACGTGTCGCCGGGATAGGAGAAGGCGACGAAGGAATCAGGCTCGGCGTTCTTCGCCGCCGAGATGATCGGCGCGAAGTCCTGCTGGGTCAGCGGATAGGACGTCTCGTAGACGATGTCGAAGCCGGCGGCCTCGAAGGCGGGCTTGGCGGTCTTCGACATTTCGATGCCGAAGGCGTCGGCAACGGAGACCAGCGCGAGCTTGTTGTTGATCGTGCCGTCGTCCTTCATCTTCTTGAGAAGATCGACGATGCCGTTTGCCATGCCTTCCGACGTGCCGAGCGTCCAGAACGTGTTCGGCCAGCGCTCGACGAAGGTGTCGAGGCCGTCGGCGACGGCGGTGACCGCGATATGCGGATAGCCGTTCTTGGCGATCAGCGGCGCGACCGCCAGGTTGATGCCGGTGCCGTAGGGCGGGATGACGAAGTCGACCTTGTCGACGGTCATCAGGCGCTGATAGTTCTTGATGGCCTCTTCGTTGGAGGTCTTGTCGTCATACTCGATCAGCTCGACCTTCATCTTGGTGCCGCCGACATCGATGCCGCCGCGCTCGTTGACGTCATGCACCCAGAGCTGGATCGCCGGCCAGTAGGTGACGGCGCCGCCACCTGCGAGCGGGCCGGTCTTCGGACCGCTGGCGCCGATCTTGATCGTTTCCTGCGCCAGGGCGCTGCCGGCCATCAGCCCGGCGGCAAGTCCTGCCGCCAGCACCGCGCCGGCGGTCGTCTTCAACAATGTCCTGCGTTTCATTGGATTCCTCCCTTGCGTTTCGATTCCTGCACGTCTCCTCGCCCGTTCAGATCGGATAGGTCTCCCTTCCGCCCTGAAGGGTGATCCACCTCAACTCGGTGAATTCCTCGATTCCGGCTCGTCCACCGAAATGGCCGTAGCCGGAAGCCTTGACGCCGCCGAACGGCATTTGCGGCTCGTCATAGATGGTGGCGCCATTGATGTGACACACGCCTGTTTCCAGTCGCCTTGCGACGGCAAGCGCGCGCGTGACGTCGCGGCCGAAGACCGACGACGCCAGTCCGTATTCCGTATCGTTGGCGACCGAGACCGCTTCGTCGACATCGCCGACGCGAATGATCGAAGCCAGCGGGCCGAAGCTTTCCTCGTAATAGATGCGCATGCCGGGCGAGACGTGGTCGAGTACGGTAGGGTCGACGAACACGCCCTCCTGCCGCCCGCCGGTGACCAGTTGCGCGCCCTTGACCACGGCGTCGTCGATCAGCCCCTTGAGCCGTTGCGCGGCCTGCTCGGTGATCATGGCGCCGAGCCTGCATTCCGGGTCGCGCGGGTCGCCGGCACGCAGCGTCTGGGCCCGCCGGGCGAACTGCTCGACGAAGGCGTCGGCGATCGCATCGATGACGATGATGCGCTCCGTCGACATGCAGATCTGGCCCTGATGGAAGAACGCGCCGAAAGCGGCTGCGTCGACGGCGGCATCGAGATCGGCATCGTCCAGCACGATCATCGGCGCCTTGCCCGAAAGCCCCAGCACGCAGCGCTTGAGATGGCGCGCGGCCGTCTCCGCGACGATCCGGCCGACGCGCGTCGAACCGGTGAAGTTGATGCGCCGCACGGCGGGATGCGCGATCAGTGCCTCGACGATCGCCGGCGCGCTTTCCTGGCTCGACTGGATGATGTTGACCGTGCCGGCCGGCATGCCCGCGCTGCCGAGCAAATCGCCCAGAAGGCCATGGGTGCGCGGGCACAGTTCCGATGCCTTCAGCACCACCGTGTTGCCGCAGGCCAGCGGCACGGCCAGCGCACGCGTTGCCAGCGTGACCGGCGCGTTCCATGGCGCGATGCCGAGCACGACGCCGCAGGGCTGGCGCAGACCCATGGCGAAGGTGTCGGCCCGGTCGGCCGGAATGATCTCGCCCGCCGCCTGTGTCGTCAGCGATCCGGCCTCGCGCAGGATCGAGGCGGCGAGCCGGCAATTGAAATCGGACCAGCCCTTGGTGCCGCCGGTCTCGGCAATTACCGCCTCGGCGAAGCGGTCCATGTTCTCCAGGATCAGGTCGGCGGCGCGGTTGAGGCAGGCGCGGCGCTCGCTGGGCGGCGTCTGCGACCATGTCGGGAAGGTGCGCGCGGCGATGTTGGCGGCGTGCACGGCGTCTTCCACACTGGCCGAGGCGGCGCGCGTCGCGACCTGTCGCGAGACCGGGTCAATCCGGTCGAACGTCGCCGCTCCGGCAGCCGTAGCCGGTGCGCCGTCGATCAGCAGCGTCGCGTTGAACATCCATCCTCCCTTGCCCCGAAGCTGGTCCTCCGCCGCTTCGGCGCCACCCGGCTCGGGTTCGCCGGGTTTCGAACATGTATACATGAACGGTTCCCGGCAACCCTCGGACGGGTTGATGTTCCATGTTTAAACCGACATGAAGCAAGAGAAAATGCGCAAAACCGGGCCATCATTGCGAAAAACTGGCCAAGACGCTAGATTCCGCCGGTTTGGTGAAGGAAAATGATGAATACGCCAGCGCCTCCCGCCCGCCTGCCGATGCGGGTGCAACGCATCGAAAGCGGCCTCTCCGAGCGCACCATCGCACTGGCACGTCGCGAGGAAGGCCTTTCGCGCGTCCTTGTCCTGCTCGACGACGGCGAGGGGCGGCTGCAATGCGAAGCCGGCGAAACAGGTATGGACGAGCGCGTGATCATCGCACCTAGCCTTGCCTGGCTGGCGCGACCGAACCGTTGCCGGCTAAGATTGCAGGCCGGGTCCACCGGCCATGTCGTCGAGATCGCCGACGACACGCTGATGCGCGCGGTCGGCGACTTCGCCGAATCCGCGGCGCTGATGTTCATGGCCGACCGCGATCTTAGCCTGCCGCTCGGCGAGCGAAAGCCGGCGCGGCAGCGCATCCGCGATTCACTTGATGCAGTGCTGGATGAAACCGGCCGTCCGCAGACCGGCTCGACCATGGCGATCGTCGCGCATCTGCGCATCATCCTGGTCCAGATGGTCCGCATTTGCGGTATCGAGGAAACCGCCGCGACCGGGCGCGGCGAGGACGCGCATTTCCTGCAGCGCTTCCGCCAGCTCGTCGAGGGCCATTTCAGGGAGCACTGGCCGGTCGCGCGCTATGCCGATGCGCTGGGTGTGACGCCCGACCGCCTGCACGCCATCTGCACGCGTGAACTTGGCCGCAGCCCCAAGGCGCTGATCGCCGAACGGCTGGCGCGGGAGGCGGCGATGGCGCTGGAACGCTCCACCCTGTCGATCGAGCAGTTGAGCCATGCGCTGGGCTTTCGCGACCCGGCGCATTTCTCCCATTTCCACAAGCGCATGACCGGGCTCGCGCCGGGCCGGTTCAGAAAGATGCTGGACAACGCCACGGCCGGATCTGGCGATTTCTCGCCGCCTTCCTTCGCCGACTGGCCGTGACATTCCTGCCTGGTAAGCCTGACAACTGGCCAGTGGTGGTCAGTTTCCGCCATGGCCTTTCACCTGTGCCTCGCGCAGATCGGCCTCGTCCCAGAACCCGATGAGTATGCCGGCGAAGAATTCCGTGCCGGCATAGGCTTCGATCGCTGCGTCCGACCGGGTGACGCGGGCATGGTGTGCGGTCGCCCACGACAGCAGCCGCGCGTTCAGTCGCCCGATCACCGGCGCCATCGCCGAATCGCCGCCCAGATCGTTGAACTCGTCCGGGTCGGCTTCCAGATCGAACAGGATCGGCCGGAAGCCCTCGGCGCGGATCATCTTCCAGCGCCCGTCAAAGATCATCTGCAGCCGGCAGTCGGGAATGGGTTGTCCGAGGATCTCGCGCGCCAGCCGGCAGGAATAGTCGTACTCGCTGATGACGACGTCGCGGATTTCATGCGGCGCCGGGTCGTGCAGCAGCGGCAGCAGCGATTTGCCCTCGATGATGTGGTCGGGCACCTCGCCGCCGGCGATCTCGACGAAGGTCGGCAGCAGGTCGATGGCCTCGACCAGTTCGTTGCGCACCATGCCGCGCGTCGCATCGGCGGCGGGCGTCGGATCGACCACGATCAGCGGAATGCGCACCGACGGCTCGTGGAACAGTTCCTTTTCACCCAGCCAGTGGTCGCCGAGATAGTCGCCATGATCCGAGGTGAATACGATCATCGTGTCGTCGGCCCGGCCGGTCTCTTCCAGCCATGCCATCAGCGCGCCGATCTCGTCGTCGATCTGGCTGATCAGCCCCATATAGGCCGGGATCACCGCCTCGCGCACGTCCGGTCGGGCATAGACCTGGCAGACACGGTGCTGGTGAAATGCGCCAAGTACCGGATGCGGATCGGTCTTCTCCGCCTCGCTGCGAACGGGCGGTGGCACATCACCCGCGCCATACATCGCGTGATAGGGCGCCGGCGCGATATAGGGCCAGTGTGGCTTGATGAAGCTCAGATGCAGGCACCAGCGGTTCTCGCCCGCCTGCTCGATGAATTCGCGCGCCCGCGCCGCCGCATAGGCCGTCTCGCTGTCTTCGGCCTTCACCCGAGACGGCAGGCGTCCGTTTTCCAGCAACCAGCCGGGCAGTTCCTCCCCGTCCGCGCCTTCGGCCGAGTTCGCCCAGTGCTCCCAGGGGTCCGCACCCTCATAGCCCTGCGCGTTGAGGTAGGCGTTGTAATGCGTCGGCTTCTTCTTGCCCTTCGCCGGGTGCAGCCCGTCGAGCCGGTCCCACACCTCGAACCCGCATTCGCCCACCCTGGCGCCGATCTCGCTCTTCGGATCGATGCCGAGCCGCTTCATGCCCTCGACATCGGCGGCCATGTGCGTCTTGCCGCACAGGACGGTGCGCATGCCGAGCGGGTTGAGGTGGTCGCCAATGTTCCATTCACCCACCCTGAGCGGCGCCATGTTCCAGGTCGAGCCGTGGCTGATCACATAACGCCCGGTGTAAAAGCTCATCCGGCTCGGACCGCAGATCGGGGACTGCACATAGGCGCGGTCGAAGCGCACGCCACGCGCGGCCAGCGCGTCGATATTGGGCGTGCGGATCGAGGGGTGGCCCGTGCAGCCCAGATAGTCGAACCGCAATTGGTCGCACATGATGAACAGGATGTTGCGGGTCACGGGAACACTCCGGATGCACGAGAGGGGGTGATCGTTGCCTACTGAGAGACCAGAATTGGCACTTGGGTCCTGTCGAGCATCGGCTCTGTCGCGCTACCCACAATCGCACGGTCGATCCTGCTATGGGCATTGGCGCCCATGACGAGCAGGTCGACATCGGGTTCGCCGCAATGGTCCAGCAGGGTCTGGACGACCGATGCATCGCCCTGGGGCAATCGCCGCCATTCGCAGTCGAGGCCGTGACGCGCCAGCATGGTTTTCACGTCGATTCCTTCCAGCGGTGTTCCGACCCTCGCATTCTCGATCGTTATCACCGTGATGCGCGAGGCCTGGCGCAGCAGTGGCAGGGCACCGGCCACGGCGCCGGTGACGGCACGCATGCCGTCCCAAGCAATGATGGCATGACCGCCGAACTGCCCCCTGGCACGATTGACCTTCGGTACGACGATGACCGGCTTGCCGCTGCCATGAGCGATATGGGCCGGATGCAGGACCAGCTCGTCGGCCTCAGGCAGGTTCTCGTACTGGCCGAGAATGGTGAAATCGTACATGCACGAATAATCCGCCACGGTGGTGTCCGGATTGCCGCCGACCTCCAGCCAGTGCAACTGGTCCGGCGGCAGCGCCCCGCCGACCCGCTCCTCGAAGTTTGCGCGCACGCTCTCGCCGCGTGATTCCATCAAGGACATGATCTGTTTGCGCAGATCGTCCGAAAGCCAGTTCGGCATGCTGCGCGAGATGCGCGACGATCCATGCGCCAGAAGCCCTGTCAGATGCGCGTTGTGGCGCGCCGCGAGCCCGAGTGCGAAGTCGAGCGCGCTCTGCGAGGCCTCGCCGCCATTATAGGCGACGATGAGATTGGCGATGCCCGACCCGGTAACCGGCCTCATGTGACAGCTCCTCGCACGCGATATCGATCGTCGTCCCATTCGCCTGTTTCGAGGATATCGGCGATGTGACGCGC
>JBHIWX010000053.1:0-29500 GCA_041987205.1 Rhizobiaceae bacterium
TTGAGGATCCGGTGGCCTTCTTCCTCCATCCGGTCCGCTTCCTTGAGCACCGGGCCGCGAATCTCGTAGCAGACGTCGTCGAGCTTGTGGGACTTGCGGATTTCCCGCGGGGTGCGGGGCAGATCTGCGACCGCTCCGTCGGCGGCCCGGGCCGCATCGCCGCCGGGGCGGGCGTTCGGCGGGGTACCGTCAGGGGCGGGTGTGGATTTCATTTGTGTTTCCGGTCGGTTTAACATCGTGCGCCGGGTAAGTGTAGCGAATCCGGCGGCCGGCGGCAGTTCGGCGGTTTCGCGCACGGAAAAGGCGAGATCGAATTCCTCCTCGTCGCTGTCGCCCAGCGTGCGGATCGCCGGCATCAGCGCGGCCCTGCCGCCCAGCGCCCGGATGATCTCGGCGGAGAACACCCGCGCGGCGCGCCGCGTCGGCAGGTAGACGGTGGCGCCCGGCAGCGCCAGCGGGTCGTCGATCGGCCGAAAGCCTTCGATCAGCCTGCCATCGACCAGCGTTTCGGCGAGCGTGCGCAGGAAGTCGATCCCCGGTGCGATCGAGAAGATGCGTCCCGTGTCGGGGGAATGCCTTAAACGGTCCTGCCGGGATTGATCCAACCGAGCCTGTCCTCCGCGCGCGCCATGATTCCGGCCGGACCGCGCCGCGGGATCAGCGTCCAGAAAGCCTCAGGCCGCGCTGCGGGCGATGGCCTCCTCGGCCTCCTGGATCGCTTCGGGTGTCCCGACATGCAGCCATAGCCCGTCAAGCCGTAGCCCGAACAGCCTGTCGCGTTCAAGCGCCCGGTCGAAGATGGCGTTGAGCGAGAAGGGGCCGTCCGGACAATCGGCGAAGACACGCGGATGCAGGATCGCCGCGCCGGCATAGGCAAACGGCGCCACGCGTCGCTCGGCGCGCCGGGTCAGCCGCCCGACCGGGTCCATGGTGAAATCGCCCGCGCCCGAATAGCCGATGGCGTTGGCCATGCCGGTGACCAGAAGCAGCACGTCCATCGTTGCATCGTTCCAGTGCCCGGCCAGATTGGCGAGATTGGGCTTGAAGCCTTCCAGCCAGAAGGAGTCGGCGTTGAGCACGTAGAAGGGCAGGTCACCCAGATGCGGCAGCGCTTTGACGACACCGCCGCCCGAATCCATCAGGCGTTCGCGTTCGTCGGAAATGATGATGTGCGGCGTCTCGCGCTCCGCCAGATGCGCCTCGACCTGATCGGCGAGGTGATGGACGTTGACCACCGCGGTTTCGACCCCGACCCGCGCCAGCGCGTCGAGCGCGTGATCGAGCAGCGTGCGGCCATAGACGCGCACCAGCGGTTTCGGCGTCTGCTCGGTGATCGGCAGCATGCGTTTTCCGAGCCCCGCCGCCAGCACCATGGCCGTGGTCGGTCCGTTTCGCCTGTCGTCGTTGATGCCCGTCATGCCGCGTTCCGATTCACCTGTTGGTTTTTCCGCTCGTCTCTAGCTGCTCAATGACCACTCTTTGTGACAATCAATCCTTATGAAAATCATATGGTTAGCCTGCCTCTACCATGCCGGGCACCGATTCGCGCCATGCCCGGTAGTTCGAAAGCGCGGGATGGGCGAGGCTGCGCGCCAGATAATCGCGCATGCGCGGCAGATGCCTCAGATAGGCCGGCTTGCCGTCGCGCCGGTCGAGCCGCACGAAGATGCCGAGGATCTTGGTCGTGCGCTGAGCGGCCATGATGGCATAGTCACGCTCGAATGTTTCGCTATCGAAACGTTTATCTGCCGCCATGGCGGCTTCGCGATAGGCGTCGACGATGGCCCGTTCCAGCGCCGGCGAGATGTCGACCCGCGCATCCTGCGCCAGCGAGGCGACATCATAGGCTGCCGGCCCCATCACGGCATCCTGAAAATCGATCAGGCCGATATTCGCCGGAAAGTCGCGGTCGCCGCGCCAGATCAGATTGGGCGAGTGATAGTCGCGCAGGACCAGCGTCTCGCGGCTGCCGGGAACGGTCTCGGCGAGCTCTGTCCACAGATCGAAGAATGACTCGCGCTGCGGTCCGGCAAGTGTCTCGCCGGTCATCGCCGGAACGTACCAGTCTGCGAGCAGGCTCACCTCGATCAGCATGGCGCGGCGGTCGTAGCGCGCGATGGCGTGCCGGAACGTCGCGCCGGTCTGGTCGCCGACCGTCAATTCCGAAGGCCAGTCGACCGCGTGCAGCCTTGCCAGCAGCCGAGCCGCCTCGAGATAGCGTTCCTCGATCGGCTTGCCGTCGCGGTCGAGCAGTCCCTGCGATCCCAGATGCTCGATCAGCAGCAGCCCGTCACCGATCGCCTTGCCGTGCAGTTCGGGTGCGGCGAAGCCATGCGCGCGCAGCAATTCGTCGATGGCAACAAAGGCGGTGACATCCTCGGCCAGATGCGCGATCCGGCTGTAGGGCGCGGTTTCACCGGTCGGTGCGGTCACCGGCGGCCCGTCCGGCTGGCGCGGGGCGTCCATCAGGACACGGGTGACATCGCCGAGCGTCGCGGTCTCGTAGCGCCGCGTCGAGGCATCGCCCTGCAGGAAGCGACGAGCCGCACCCTCGTGCCAGTTCCGGTTGAGGAAATCGCGGATCAACAGGCTTCGCGCGATGCGCGCACCCAATCCTTCCTCGCCGCCGGAAAGCCTGGCGATCCGCCCGCCCTGTGGCGCCATGGTGAGTTCGATGGTGAGCGTGTTCTGCGGGAGACGGTCGCCGGCACGTTCCGGCCACTCGACCAGCGCGACGCCGGCCTCGATGGCCTCGTCGAGACCGAGCTCCCCGATCTCGTCGGGATCGCCGATCCGGTAGAGATCGAAATGGGAAAGCGCCAGACCGGCCGGGCCGAGCACATAGCTCTGGCACAGCGTATAGGTCGGGCTCGGCACCTCATGGGCATCGTCGCCGGCAAGATGCCGGATCAGCCCGCGCGCCAGCGTCGTCTTGCCGGCGCCCAGATCGCCCTTCAGCGCGATCGTGTCGCCGGGTTTCAACGCCATGGCGATATCGGCGCCCAGACGTTCCGTACGGGCCTCGTCGGCAAGATATCGTTCGATGATCGCCATGGTCTCGTCGCCTCCCTCGTGCCGGCTCGGCAATCAGGCGGCCCTGGCGGTTTTCCGGTCGATCGGGAAGCGGCAGACGAAGCGCGCGCCGCGCCCGCCCGCATCCTCGACATGCACGCTGCCGCCATGCAGTTGCACGAAGCTCTCGACGATTGACAGGCCGAGGCCCGCGCCGCGCCGCCGGCTGCCCGTCGTCCGCGATTCGAACCGGGCGAAGATGCGTTCCCTGTCCTCGCTCGGCACGCCCGGCCCCTCGTCGCTTACGGCGAGTTCGAGCATGTCGCCGACAATGCCGGCCGTCACTGTCACTGTGCCGCCATCGGGCGAGACCGAAACGGCGTTGGCAAGCAGGTTGTGGAGGATCTGTCCGATGCGCTCGCGATCGGCCGGCATGGTCTGCGCACCGGGCGCGATGTCGATGGCGGTACGGATGCCATGCGCCGCGATCTCGGGCCGCAATTCTTCCAGGCAGGTTTCGACGACCGGCTTGATCGCGGTCGGCTCGATGTCGAGGCGCATGGCGCCGGCGTCGACGGTCGCCAGATCCAGAATGTCGTCGATGATCGATTTCAGTGAGCCCGCCGCGCTGGAAATGTGGTCGACATACTCGCTCTGCTTGGCGTTGAGCCGGCCAATCTCGTCCATGCCGAGCATTTCGGAAAAGCCGGAGATCGAGGTCAGCGGCGCGCGCAATTCATAGGAAACGTGCTGGATGAAGCGGTTCTTCAGTACGTCGGACTGTTCCAGCGCCTCGTTGCGCTCTTTCAGGGCGCGCTCGACATTGACCGCCGCCGTCATGTCGGCGAGCGTCAGCATGGACTGACCTTCCGGCAGCGGTACCAGGCCGAAATCGAGCACGGCCCCGTCCTTCGTTTCCAGCCTGCCGGTCATGCCGCCGCGCGTCTCGTCGAAATCGGTGATCACCCCGGAGATGTCCTCCCAGGTCGATTCGTCCTTCAGCCTGTCGCGACAAACCGACGAGATGGCGGAGATGTGCGTGCCCGCCGCCGACTGCTTTTCATCGAGACCCCAAAGCGAGACGAAGGCCGGGTTGCACAGCTTGAGCTTTCCGTCGAAGCCGAACACCGCGACCGCCTCGCTCAGATGATCGAGCGTTTCGCCCTGCACCCGCATCAGCGCGTTGTAATTGCTTTCCAGCGCCAGGCGTTCGGTCACGTTCTCGAACAGCCAGGTCACGCCGCCTTCCTTCTGCGGATTGACCACGACGCGCACGGTCTGGCCGTCGGCCAGATGCCAGATCTCCTCGCGCGGCTCGAGCTGCTTGTAGATTTCAAGCTGCGCGTCGCGCCATTTGCGCCAGTCGGGCCGTTCAGGGAGCTTGCGTTCCTCGCGAAAGGCGTCGAGCACCTGCGCATTGTTCGGCTCGTTGTCGAGAAAGGCTTCGCTCAGATCCCACATCTTCGCGAAGCTCGAATTGTGGAACAGAAGCTTCTGCTTGCGGTCGAAAATGGCGATCGGCGTCGTCAGGTGATCGAGCGTCTGGCGATGGCTCTCGATCGTCTGCTTGAGCATGGCCTGCACGGTCTGGATGTCGCTGCGGTCTATGGCGATGCCCGCCAGACCCGATTCGGTCTTGACCTCGGCGACATCGAGCGTGCGCCGGTCGCCGGCGACGACCGCCGGCAGCGTGCCCTGGAAGTGGCCCTTCTCGCGTTCCTGCGCGGCGACCAGTCGCCGTTCCGTGCTGTCGAGCAACTGCACCTGGTCGCGTACCGCCGCCTCGCCGTCCGGGCGGTCAACCGCCGCGGCATAGGCCTTGTTGGCCCAGTAGAGTTCGCCATTGGCTTCGCGCAGCCAGACCGGCATGGGCAGGTGCTCGAACAGGCGCTGGATCGTGTCGAACGTGCCCAGAAGTCGGGCATGCTCGGCTTCGAGGCGCGACAGCATGGAGCGTTCGCCGCTCAGTTCGACGAAACGCACGAAGGCATATCCGCCTGAAGTGCGCCCCTGCGCTTCAATGACACCGCCGGTGCGTGACAGCAGCGGCAGGTCGAACGCTTCCGCCCGGTCGCGCAACCGCTTGAGCGCGCCCTCGAAGCTGATCGCCGAATCGGTGGACAGCCATCGCCCGAACGCGAGAAACGCGGCGCGATCCTGCGGCGCGCCGCTTTTCTGCGACAGGCTGCCGAGCAGGGTGGGGCCTTCGTCCTCTCCGTTCCAGACCGCGATGCGCTGGTCGGCGACGTTGACCAGTGCCTCGCTGCGTTCCTTGGCGGCGCGCAGATCGGCGACGCGTGCCTGCAATTCGGCGTTCTCGCCGGTGATCCGGCTGCGTTCGAAGATAAGCCAGGAGGCGGCCATCATGGCGAAGCTCATCGCCCCGCCGAACACCGCGAGAAGGATGATTTCGCCCGAGGAGAAGATCTCGTTGGAAAGAAAGCCGGCGAGATAGTCGCCGATGCCATTCGACTGGGCATGAGCGGCCTGCGTCGTCGCGCCGAGCGCGATCACGCCGAACCCGAGCAGGCGCCATGCCCGACGGAACACCGGAACGCCGCATGCAAGCGGCCCGCGCATGCGGAATCCGTCGTCGCGGATCGTGCGTTCGCCCTGCGCGATGCTGTCAGCAAGCCGCCGGCCGGCCGGCCGGGCCTGTGCACCACGCCGCCTGGCATGGCTGTCGATTCGGGGTGTCGCCCCTGGCATGTCCTGGTCCTCTCGCCGCTCGATTACCGAAGACTGCCCTGTCGCCAACCCGTTTCGCGCGTGCCGAGGCTCCGTCGTACGGGTCTTGTGTGATTCTGCGAACATTACCCAATTCGCGACTCGCCCGGAAGCCGCTCCGCGAACAAATTCCCGCCTGCTGCCGCAGACGCTGCGTGCCGCCCGCACGCGAAAGGGGCGGCCGAATCTCCTTCGACCGCCCCTCAACCATTCGCGAGAACTGGTTAATGAATTGCTACGCCCACCGGGAACCTAGTAGCGGTAGTGCTCCGGCTTGTAGGGGCCCTGCGGCGTGACGCCGATATAATCGGCCTGCTCGTTCGACAGTTCGCTCAGGCGCGCGCCGAGCTTGTCGAGATGCAACCGGGCGACCTTCTCGTCGAGATGTTTCGGCAGGACATAGACCTCATGGGCGTACTGGTCGCCCTTGGTGTAGAGCTCGATCTGTGCCAGCACCTGGTTGGTGAAGGACGCGCTCATCACGAAGGAGGGATGGCCCGTCGCATTGCCCAGATTGAGCAGCCGGCCCTCCGACAGGAGGATCATGCGGTTGCCCTTCGGGAACTCGATCAAGTCGACCTGCGGCTTGATGTTGGTCCATTTCAGGTTCTTCAGCGCGGCAACCTGAATCTCGTTGTCGAAATGGCCGATATTGCCGACGATGGCCATGTCCTTCATCTCGCGCATGTGGTCCATGCGGATTACGTCCTTGTTGCCGGTTGTCGTGATGAAGATGTCGGCAGACGAAACCACGTCCTCGAGCTGCACCACCTCGAAACCGTCCATCGCCGCCTGCAGCGCGCAGATCGGGTCGATCTCGGTGACCTTGACGCGGGCGCCCGCGCCGCGAAGTGACTGCGCCGAACCCTTGCCGACATCGCCATAGCCGCAGACCACGGCGACCTTGCCGGCCATCATCACGTCGGTGGCGCGGCGGATGCCGTCGACCAGCGATTCCTTGCAGCCATATTTGTTGTCGAATTTCGACTTGGTCACGCTGTCGTTGACGTTGATCGCCGGGAAAGGCAGCAGGCCCTTCTTCTGCAGCTGGTAGAGCCGGTTGACGCCGGTCGTCGTCTCCTCGGTGACACCCTGGATGGCGTGGCGCTGCTTGACGAACCAGCCGGGACTGGCGGCCATGCGCTTCTTGATCTGCGCGAAGAGATATTCTTCTTCCTCGGAGCCCGGATTGGAGAGGATGTCCTCGCCTTCCTCGGCGCGCGCACCGAGCAGGATGTACATGGTGGCGTCCCCGCCATCATCGAGGATCATGTTGGAGAAGCCGCCATCGGGCCACTGGAAGATCTGGTCGGTATAGGTCCAGTATTCCTCGAGGCTCTCGCCCTTGACGGCGAAGACCGGCGTGCCGGTCGCCGCGATCGCGGCCGCGGCGTGGTCCTGCGTCGAGAAGATGTTGCAGGAAGCCCAGCGCACGTCCGCGCCGAGTTCCTTAAGCGTCTCGATCAGCACGGCCGTCTGGATGGTCATGTGTAGCGAGCCGGAGATGCGCGCGCCCTTGAGCGGCTTTTTCTCGCCGAACTCCTCGCGGCTCGCCATCAGACCCGGCATTTCGGTTTCGGCGATCTCGATTTCCTTGCGGCCGAAATCGGCCAGCGCGATGTCTGCCACTGCGTAGTCGTTGTTAGCGGTCATGTCGGTAATCCTGAAAGCTTTGCTGGCGCCATTCCTGGCGCACCGCGCCGGGCACGCAGGGTCCTGGGACCGGGTGCCGGACGAACAAGAGGCACGCCTTGCGGCGCACCCCTGCGACAGGGCTGTTTATCAATGCGGCGGCGACTTGGCAACCTCATATAAAGAAATCTTTATACGATTGTCTTGCGCTGGCAGAGACGGTTATTCGCCTTCGCCGAAACGATCCGCGACCAGCGCCTCGATCGCTTCGACGACCTCTTGTGCCTGCCTGCCGGTCGCCGTCACCACGATCTCCGCGCCGTTCGCCGCCGCGAGCATCATCAGGCCCATGATCGAGGTGCCGCCCACCGTGTAGTCGTCGCGGCTGACGCGGACATCGGCGTCGTAGCCCTCGACGCATTGCACGAATTTCGCCGAGGCGCGGGCATGCAGGCCACGCTTGTTGACGATGCGGATCGTGCGCTCGATCCGTTCCCCCGGCCCGCGCTCCTCCCCGCTCAAGCGCTACTGTCCCTGCAGAAGCTGGCTGGCGACATTGATGTATTTGCGGCCCGATTCCTGCGCATCCGAGATGGCGCGTTCCATGTCGTTGTCGCCGCGCACGCTGGCGAGCTTGATCAGCATGGGCAGGTTGACGCCGGCGATCACCTCGACGCTGCCGGCCTGCATCACGGAGATGGCCAGATTGGATGGCGTGCCGCCGAACATGTCGGTCAGGATGATGACCCCGGAGCCGTCGCTCGCCGCCGCCACGGCGTCGAGAATGTCCTGGCGGCGCTGCTCCATGTCGTCGTCCGGGCCGATGGCGATGGTCTCGATCTGCTGCTGCGGCCCGACTACATGTTCCAGCGCCATGCGGAATTCTCGGGCAAGCTGGCCGTGGGTTACGAGTACCAGTCCGATCATTGCCTACCTCGTTTGCGCCACCGGCAGGCTGCGGCCCCGTCGCTGCCTTTGCCGTGGCAAGGCCCGCTATCTTGGCGGGATTTGGTTGCGGTGCAAGAAAAAACTCCGGGCAGTGCACAACGGTCCGGCCCGAAGGTCGAAACGCCGCACCCACCACCGTGCATGCCCTTGTTTCTGTCCCTCCCGGTCATGTCAAACGCGGTCCCGGACCGGCCGGTTGGCATCCAGCCAGGCCAGCACGACCCGGACCGATTGCTGCTCGTGGCGACGCGGCAGCATCACCAGCGGCAGGGTGACGCCCTCGATGACCGTCGTCTTCGGTTCGGGCATGCGTTCGATATCGCCATCCTCCGCCAGCCTGCCGATCAGCGCCAGCGCGCATTCCGGTTCATGCGCGATTCGCGCGATTCCATGACCCCGGATTTCGGCCAGACCCGCGATCGCCGACGGTGCGCTGGCAATTGCCTTTCCCTCGCGGTTCTCGATCAGCGCCTGGTCGTCGCTCACCAGCGCAGCCTGCATCCCTCGCGCCTTGGCCGTATCGACGAGCCCCAGCGCAAGACTGGTCTTGCCGGCCCCCGAAGGCCCCTCGATAAGCACGCCGCGACCGTCGATGACGACCACGCTGCAATGCCGGTTGGCTGGCCTGGGCCGGTCGTCGGACGGATGGGGTTGCATCATCGCAATACCAGGTCGCGGTCTATTCGCCGCGTCGCTTCATCGGCAGCGAGATAATGAAGCGTGCGCCGCTCTCCGGCGGTTCGCGGTTTTCCGCCGTGATCGTGCCGCCATGCGCCTCGATGATCTGCCGCGAGATCGAGAGGCCGAGACCGGAATTCTGTCCGAACCCCTCCTCCTCGGGCCGGTCGGTGTAGAAACGCTCGAAAATGCGCTCGATCTTCTCGGCATGGATGCCCGGCCCGTTGTCCTCGATCACGATCTCGATGAAGCCGTCGCGCGTGCGCCGCATCGCGATGTCGATGCGCCCGCCCTTGGCCGGCACGAAGGAGCGTGCATTGTCGAGCAGATTGTTGAACACCTGTCCCAGCCGGCTTTCATGACCGGTGATCGCATAGGCATCGGCGCCGCGCGCGGCGGCGATGTCGAGCCCGTATTCGACCCTCTTGCCGCCCTTGTCCGCGCCGTCTTCACCGAGCGACGGCACGAGGCTGCGCATCGAGACGATGTTTTCCAACAGCAGCCTCATGTCGACCGGCCGGGAATCCTCGCGCGCCAGCTCCGCGTCGAGGCGCGAGGCGTCCGAGATGTCGGTGATCAGCCGGTCGAGCCGGCGCACATCGTGCTGGATGATCTCCATCAGCCGGTTGCGCGATGTCTCGTTTTTGGCAAGCGGCAGCGTTTCGACCGCGCTGCGCAGCGAGGTGAGCGGGTTCTTCAGTTCGTGGCTGACATCGGCGGCGAAGCTCTCGATCGCCTCGATGCGGGCATAAAGCGCGTTGGTCATGTCGCGCAGCGTCTGCGACAGATTGCCGATCTCGTCCTGGCGGTTGGTGAAATCGGGGATCTGCACGCGTGACTTGACGCCGTGGCGCACCCGCACCGCCGCGTCGGAAAGCTTGCGCAACGGATTGGCGATGGTGCCCGCCAGCAGCCCCGACAGTACCATCAGCACGATACCGGCGACGAGGAAGATGCGCAGAATGGCGAGCCGCTCCTCGGTGACGATACGGTCGATGTCGCCGCCCTGGGTCGACAGCAGCAGCACACCGACCACGGCGCGCAGCCGCTGCACCGGCACCGCGACCGAGATGATGTGCTCGCCCTGCTCGGTCAGCCGCACGATCGTCCGGGGCTGACCGGTCATCGCCGTCTTGACCTCCGGATAGTCGGTGCCGAAGCTCGTCACCTCGCGATAGATCGGCAGGTCGCTGCGCTGCAGCCATCGATTGAGCGTCTTGCCGATGCGCAGGATCATGCCGTCCTGTTCCGGCTCCTGCTCGAGCAGGGGCAGGTCGAAGCGAACCACCTCGCCCCCGCCATAGAGATGGCGCGAATCGAGCACCAGAATGCCGTCGCGATCGTAGATGCGCGCCCGCGTCTGGGTCGGCTGGATCAGCGTGCGCAGCAGTGGCGCGACCTTTTCGGGCTTGATCGGAGAATCGAGCGTTTCGAAGGAATCGAAGGTCGGCGAGATCGAATCGCCCGCCTGAAGGTCGAGCAGCTTGTCCGGGTCGATCATGATCGAATCGGTTTCGACCGTCGCCGAGGAGGCGATCGCCCCTGCAATGATCCTGCCCTGGATCAGCAGGCTCTGCTCGCGCGCGCCGATCAGCCCTTCGCGGAACTGGTTGAGATAGAGGATCGCCGACAGAAGCACGATGAGCGCGACGAGGTTGAGATAGATGATGCGCCGTGTCAGCGAGGAGAAGAAGACGATGCGCAGGAAGCGCAGCGTACTGGCGAGCGGCTTGGTCCATTTCCGGCGCTTCGGTGCCGGCTTGCCTTCTTCGGCCGCTTTGGTCGAACCGCGTCGCGGCGGCAGGTCTGCCTCCGTATGCCGTTCTCCGTCCGTGTGCTTAGCTCGGATCTCGACGTTCATGCGCCTGTCGCAGTCGGCCTAATTCTCCCGGAACCGGTAACCCACGCCGTACAGCGTTTCGATCATGTCGAAGGCGTCGTCCTCGGCCTTGAACTTCTTTCGCAGCCGCTTGATGTGGCTGTCGATGGTCCGGTCATCGACATAGACCTGATCGTCATAGGCCGCATCCATCAGCGAATCGCGGCTCTTGACCACGCCGGGACGCTGCGCCAGCGCATAGAGGATCAGGAATTCGGTCACCGTCAGCGTAACGGGTTTGCTCTTCCACGTACAGGTATGGCGCTCCTGGTCCATGACCAGATTGCCGCGTTCGAGCACTTTCGCCTCGCCGCCATTGGCGGTCTTGGCGCCGGGTTCGAGCACGGCGCCGGAACGACGCAGCACTGCCTTGACCCGTTCCACCAGCAGGCGCTGCGAAAACGGTTTGCGGATGAAATCGTCGGCACCCATCTTGAGCCCGAACAATTCGTCGATCTCGTCATCCTTCGAGGTCAGGAAGATCACCGGCAGGTCGGATTTCTGCCGCAGCCTGCGCAGGAGTTCCATGCCGTCCATGCGCGGCATCTTGATGTCGAAAATGGCAAGGTCCGGCCGCCTGACCGCCAGCCCGTCCAGCGCCGAGGCGCCATCGGTATAGGTCTCGACCCGGTAGCCTTCCGACTCCAGTGCAATCGAGACCGAAGTCAGAATGTTGCGGTCGTCGTCGACCAGTGCAATCGTTGGCATGCGCTCAACCTCCGGCGCCATTGACACAATCCGTTTCTCCAGGAAAGCCGCTTGCGTTCGGCCCAACAGGAACAGAGCGTGCTATGGCTCTAGAAATGCGAACAAATTTTGGCGCGGAAGATACTCCACCCCGCCCCGTTCCGACAAATCGTAACTTCACCATGTGCGTTCGGCGACGATCGGCCGCGCCGGTTCAAGCCATGGCGCGGCGTGTCTCGCGTCGATGGCATCGGGCCTGTGGAGGCCATTGCAGTCTCCCCGGCCAGGGGCATTGAATCGTCGACGCTTGTCGCCGCGAGATGGTTCCTGCCGGTTGAATTTCAACCGTTTAGAATTTTTAAATCGATTAATATATTGATATCGCTAAGTTTTTTGGGTCGATATGCTTGTCACGGAATTGTCGCCTGCGCTATAGGACGACCCTCCACGCGTCCGCCCGGCGTGATGGAGGAGGAGTGCACGGGCACAGCCAGGGTTTTGCGTAACCGCCGGCAAGGATCGCCACGGTGCGTGCGAGCAACAAGGATAGCGCCATGACGTCATTCGAAGACAAGGCGGGGAGGAGCGGCGCAGCCGCACCGGCCAATACGGGAACGGTCGAGTCGGGCCTTCGCGCGGCCTCGGCGAATCTTGCCGAATCCGGTCTGCGCCCGGCCACGGTCCACTGGAATCTCCAGGCGCCGGAACTGTACGAGCACGCCATTCGCCGCGGCGAGGCCGGGATTGCCAATGGCGGCGCCCTCGTCGTCGAGACAGGCCAGCACACCGGCCGTTCCGCCCAGGACAAGTTCGTCGTCCGCGATGCGCTGACCGAAGACACCGTCTGGTGGGACAACAACAAGCCGATGGACCCGATGAAATTCGAGCGCCTCCATCAGGACATGCTCGACCATGCCGCCGGCATGGAGCTTTACGTCCAGGACCTGTATGGCGGCGCCGACAGCGAAAACCGCGTCGCCGCGCGCATCATCACCGAGCTTGCCTGGCATTCGCTGTTCATCCGCAACCTGCTGATCCGTCCCGATCGCGAGGCGCTGGCCGATTACGCGCCCGACATGACGATCATCGACCTGCCGTCCTTCCGCGCCCATCCCGAGCGCCATGGCTGCCGCACCGAGACCGTCATTGCGTGCGATTTCTCCCGCCGCATCGTGCTGATCGGCGGTACCTCCTATGCCGGCGAGATGAAGAAGTCGGTCTTCACCTATCTCAACTTCGTCCTGCCGGAAAAAACCGTCATGCCGATGCACTGCTCGGCCAATGTCGGCAATGAGGACGATTCGGCCGTGTTCTTCGGCCTGTCGGGCACCGGCAAGACCACGCTGTCGGCCGACTCCTCGCGCACGCTGGTCGGCGACGACGAGCATGGCTGGGGCGAATCCGGCATCTTCAATTTCGAGGGCGGCTGCTACGCCAAGACGATCCGCCTGTCGGCCGAGGCCGAACCGGAAATCTTCGCCACAACCGAACGTTTCGGCACGGTGCTCGAAAACGTCATCCTCGACGACAATCGCGTGCCCGATTTCGACGATGCCAGCCTGACCGAGAACACACGCTGCGCCTATCCGCTCGACTTCATTCCGAACGCATCCTCGACCGGCACCGCGCCGCACCCGAAGAATATCATCATGCTGACCGCCGATGCCTTCGGCGTGATGCCGCCGCTCGCGAAGCTGACACCGGCCCAGGCCATGTATCACTTCCTGTCCGGCTACACCGCCAAGGTCGCCGGCACGGAAAAGGGTGTTACCGAGCCGCAGGCGACCTTCTCGACCTGCTTCGGCGCGCCCTTCATGCCGCGTCATCCTTCCGAATACGGCAATCTGCTGCGCGAACTGATCTCGCGCCACGGCGTCAATTGCTGGCTCGTCAACACCGGCTGGACGGGCGGTGCCTATGGCGTCGGCTCGCGCATGCCGATCGGCGCGACCCGCGCATTGCTGTCGGCTGCCCTGCATGGCGGTCTAGACAATGTCGAATTCCGCACCGACCCGAATTTCGGTTTCGACGTGCCGGTTGCCGTCGAGGATGTCGACAGCGCCATCCTCGACCCGCGTTCGACCTGGGACGATGGTGCGGCCTATGACGTTGCCGCCGCACGCCTCGTCGGCATGTTCATCGACAATTTCACCAAGTTCGAGGACCATGTCGACAGCGACATCCGCGCTGCGGCGCCCGTCTCGCTGCAGGCCGCCGAATAGCCAGACGCGCTTGATCTGAATGCCTGACGGGCCGCGAAAATGTTTCGCGGCCCGTTTTGCATCTTTGTGGGTTTCGTCGGGAACGAACGCTGCAAGCCGGGCGTTTCAGGTTTCGGCGAAAGGCAGCGCATTCGAAACAGATTCGCAGCGGGCTTGCCGTGGCGTCATCGCGGTGCCAATCTCTCGGCATATCAAGGCAAGGCGGTGTGCCGCTTATTTGAAGAGGAGACGAGTGTGGGTATTTTCGATTTTGTGAAATCGGTCGGCAAGAAGCTTGGCATCGGCGACGACGAGGCGCCGAACGCCGATGATCTGAAGAAGGAACTCGACAGCTACGATCTCGGCACCGACAAGGTTCAGGTCGAGGTCGATGGCGACAAGGCGATCGTCAAGGGCGAGGTCGCCGACCAGTCGATCTTCGAAAAGGCCGTCATCGCCGTCGGCAACACGCTCGGCGTGTCCAAGGTCGAAGCGGGCGAGCTCAAGGTCGCTTCCTCGGATGCCGCCGCGCCGGTCTTCTACACGGTCAAGAAGGGCGACAACCTCTGGAACATCGCCAAGGCGCATTACGGCAAGAACAATGGCGGCAAATATCCGGTGATCTTCGAGGCCAACAAGCCGATGCTGAAGGATCCCGACCTGATCTATCCCGGTCAGGTGCTGCGCATCCCGCCGCTCGACTGAGCGGAACGTATCAGGGGCCGGCTTTCAGCCGGCCCTTTTCTTTTGACGCGAAGCCGGCTCAGCCCGGCCGGTCGCCGAACAGCCTGTCGAACAGGCTGCGCCGCACGGGCGCCCCGCCGCCGACATTCTGTGCCGGGCGAACCCCGCCCGTTACCTGCTCACCAGCAAGCTGTCTGCTCGTGACCTGACGGTTCGTCACCCTTATCCCGTCTTCCAGCTCCGCCGCGGGCCGAACGCCGGTCGTGGCAACGCGCCTGACCGGCCGCGGAACGGGCACCGGCAACGCCACGCTTTCCGGCACGAAACCGCCCGGCAGCAGCGCGACCGGCACGCCCTTGTGCGCGGAACGCATGAAATTCGACCATGTCTGCGCCGGCAGCGAACCGCCAGTGACGTGTTTCATCGGCTTGCCGTCGTCATTGCCGAACCAGATGCCGGCGATCAGATTGGCGGTGTAGCCGACGAACAACGCATCGCGCGAATTCTGTGTCGTCCCGGTCTTGCCCGCGACCTGCCAGCCGCCCACCTGCGCCGCCTTGCCGGTGCCGGAGGTGACGACGCGCGACAGCATGGCGTTCATCATGCCCAGTTCGCGCGGCCCGACCACCTGTGGCGCCGGCGCGGGGTTGCGCTGATAGAGGAGCTTGCCGTCGGTCGAGGTGACCCGCTCGATCAGGAACGGTGTGACGCGATAGCCGCCATTGGCGAACGGGGCATAGGCGCCCGTCAGTTCCATCAGCGAGACTTCGGACGTGCCGAGCGCGATCGAGGCATTGTTCGCGATTTTGGAAGTGATGCCGAGCCGGTGCGCCGTCTGTGCGACCGATTTCGGTCCAACCTCCATGACGAGCTGGGCGGCGACCGTGTTGAGCGATTCCGCCAGCGCCTCGGAAAGCGTCACCGGCCCGCGATAGTCGCGGTCGTAGTTCTCGGGTGTCCAGGAACCGATCTTCACCGGTGCATCGCGGCGCACCGATTCGGGCGTGCGCCCCGCTTCCAGCGCGGTCAGATAGACGATCGGCTTGAACGCCGATCCCGGCTGGCGCTTGGCGTCGGTCGCCCGGTTGAACTGGCTGTCGGCATATTCGCGTCCGCCGACCAGCGCCCGGATCGCGCCCGTGCCGTCGAGTGCGACCAGCGCACCCTGGCCGACGGATCGTTTCGACCCTTGTTCCTTCAGCGCCTCGCTGATCGCGTGTTCTGCCGATGTCTGCAGGTCGAGGTCGATGCTGGTCTGCACCACGACGTCGCCGCGATATTTGCCGATCAGCTCCGGCAATTGCGCCATCGCCATGTCGGCCACGTAGTGCTGCGAACCGGACCAGTAGCGCTTCGCCTTTTCCGGTTTCATCGACAGCGCCGCCGCTACCTCGCGCTCGGTGACGTAGCCTTCCTCCAGCATGGCCGACAGGACCACCTGCGCCCGTTCCTCGGCAGCCTTGGCATCACGCGCCGGCGACAACCGGGAAGGCGCCTTGAGCAGTCCCGCGATCAGCGCGGCTTCGCCCAGCGTCAGGTCGCGCGCCGACTTGTCGAAATAGCGCCGCGCCGCTGCATCGGCACCATAGGCGCCCGAGCCGAAATAGACGCGGTTGAGATAGAGTTCGAGGATCTCGTCCTTGGAGAACTTCGTCTCCAGCCAGATGGCCAGGACCGCCTCCTGAATCTTGCGCTCGATCGTGCGCTCCGGTTCCAGGAACAAATTCTTGGCAAGCTGCTGGGTCAGCGTCGAGCCGCCCTGGACCAGCCGCCCGGCGAACAAATTGCTCGCCATCGCGCGCGCCAGCCCGATCGGGTCGATGCCGAAATGATATTGGAAGCGGCGGTCCTCGATGGCGATGACCGCCTTGGGCAGATAGGGCGACATCTCGTCCAGCCGCATCGCCTCGCCGCCGGTGATTGCGCTCGACACGCCGCGATTGGCGACAAGATCGCCGTCGACGGAAACGATCCTTGCATTGGGCGGACGCGCCGGGACCGACCAGGTCGACATCTGCGGCAATTGCAGCGCGTAATAGCCGACGATGCACACGACCGCGATGGCGGCCCAGATTCCAAGGACGCTCGACCAGTAGACCGCGCGTCGCAACAGTCGCCAGCGGGCGGGATTGCGCGTCTTGCGCGCCGATGCACGCCCGCGCGAGCCGTCGGCCTGCTTGCCGCCGCCCTTGCGACCGTCTTTCCCGGTTTCCTTGGTGGTGCGCTTGCGTGGCTGCGCCCGTCTCGGCCGCGCGGGCTCGGCTTCTCGCGCGGGCCGCTTTCGCACCGGTTGTTCGCGCGATTCGGCGCGCAACTCGACCGCAGGCTGCACCTCCGGCACGTCGAAGCGCGGTTCCACGCGTTTGCTGCCCTTCCGTCTGCCCATTGGAAGCAATCGTCCCCGGTTTGCCGTTCGTTTGCGCGGCACCGTAGGAGATCGCGGCTTAAAGGGCTGTTAAGCGCGTGGCGATCCGAAAGGGCATGTTCCGGGAGATCGTTAAAATCCTAACGACTTCCTTAACGCTTCCTTTCACGCACGCGCGTTAGATTTGGTTCAAATTGTCGGATAATCCTTCCTAAAAGGCCGGGGCAGCCTGAACTACGGGACATCGAAGTGAGCCAGTCGTCAAATTCAAGCGCCGCCTCCGCAACGCCATCCATTGCCGCCTATGCCGACGACAAGGGCCGGGTTGATTGGGTCGACTATGCCAAGGGCTTCTGCATCATCTTCGTCGTCATGATGCATTCGGTTCTGGGCGTCGAGGCCCGGGTCGACGATACCGGCTGGATGCACGCGCTGGTCCAGTTCGCCAAGCCGTTCCGCATGCCGGACTTCTTCATGATCTCCGGCCTGTTCCTCGGCCTGGTCATCGCGCGCCCCTGGCGCCGCTACATCGACCGCCGCGTCATCCATTTCTTCTATTTCTACGCGCTGTGGGTCACCATCCAGTTCCTCGTCAAGGCGCCGGGCTGGATGATGGAGGGCATGACACCGGTGGGCGCGCTCGGCGAATGGGCCTTCGCCTTTGTTCAGCCCTTCGGCACGCTCTGGTTCATCTACATCCTGCCGGTCTTCGCCGTCTTCACGCGGCTGACCCGGCCCGTCCCCTGGCCGATCCTGCTGGCCGGCGTGGCGGTGCTCGAAATCCTGATGATCAACACCGGCTGGACCATGATCGACGAGTTCGCCGCGCGTTACGTCTATTTCCTCGCCGGCTACTTGTTCGCGTCCAACATCTTCGCCTTCGCCGACTGGGGCAAGCGCCATCGCGGACTGGCGATCGGCGTGCTGGCGGCCTGGGTCGTAATCAACGGCATCTTCACCTTCTGGCCGCTCTCGGCTGAAACCATGGCCTATTACGACGATCCGGAACACATCCGCATGGTCTCCGACCTGCCGATCGTCTCGCTGGTGCTGGGCGTGGCCGGTGCCGTCGGTGTCATCCTGCTCACCACGCTGCTGTCGACGCTCAACTGGATGGGCTTCCTGGCCTGGCTGGGCCGCCATTCCATCGTCGTCTACCTCTCCTTCTTCCTGCCCATGGCGATCGCGCGCACCATCCTGCTGCGCTTCGCCACGCCGTGGCTCGACATCGGCACGATCTCGCTGCTGGTCACGATCGCCGGCGTGGTCGGCCCGGTCATCCTCTACGGCATCGTGCAGTTTACCGGCTACGGACGCTTCCTTTTCGAGCGGCCGGACTGGGCGCGGCTGAAGGACAAGCCGGCCCACCGGGAGGCATCCGGCGAAAGCCTGAAGCCCGCCGAATAAAGGGCGAAAGCGGCCGCCAATAGACGCGGCCTTTCAGGGGACCTCCTCCCTTCGTGGCAGGGCAAGGATTGGTGACGAACCAATCCGTCAGCCCGTGAACGCTCGATCATGCGGAGCATGGTCGAGAGCTAATTAATTCCCCAGCGCCTCCAGAATGCGTGCCCAGCTCCTGATGCCCTTGTGGAAGCTGGTCAGGTCGTATTTCTCGTTCGGTGAGTGGATGTTGTCGTCGGCATGGGCGAAGCCGATCAGCAGCGAGTTCATACCCAGCAATTGCTGGAAATCGCCGACGATCGGGATCGAGCCGCCCATGGCGATCAGCGCGGTCTCCTTGCCCCATTCGTCCTTCAGGGCGTCCGTCGCCTTCGCCAGTTCCGGCAGGTTGACGTCGAGCGTGATCGCCTTGCTGCCGCCATGGCTGTGGAACTCCGCCGAGCAGTCGGCGGGCAACCGCGCCCGCACGAATTCGCGGAAGGATTCGCGGATGAGGTCGGGGTTCTGCTCGCCGACCAGCCGGAACGAAACCTTCGCGCTGGCTTTGGCCGGAATGACGGTCTTGAAGCCGTCGCCGGTATAGCCGCCCCAGATGCCGTTGATCTCGGCGGTCGGCCGCGACCATAGCTGTTCCAGCACAGTGCGGTCCTTTTCGCCCGCCGGTACCGACAGGCCGACCTCGCCCAGGAATTTGCTTTCCGAAAAGCCCAGCCCCTTCCACATCTCGAGAATTTCGGGCGGCACCTCGGAAACGCCGTTGTAGAAGCCGGGCAGGGCGATCTTGCCGTCCTCGTCATGCAGCTGGCCGAGGATGCGGGTCAGTACCCGGATCGGATTGGCCGCCGCCGAACCGTACATGCCCGAATGCAGGTCGCGCGAGGCCGCCTTGACGATCACCTCTTCGCCGACAAGGCCGCGCAGGCCGGTCGAAATCGCCGGCGTTGCCCGGTCCCACATGCCGGTGTCGCAGACGAGCGCCACATCGGCCTTCAGTTCGTCCGCGTGCTTTTCGAGGAAGGGCTTGAGCGAGGGGGAACCCGATTCCTCCTCGCCCTCAAACAGGATGGTGATCGAGACCGGCATTTCGCCCGTTTCGGCCTTGATGGCGCGGCAGGCCTCGACGAAGGTCATGAGCTGGCCCTTGTCGTCGGAGGTGCCGCGCCCGGTAAGCTGCTTGATACCGTCGCTGGTCGTCCTCACCGAGGGTTCGAAGGGCGGCGTGGTCCACAATTCCAGCGGATCGACGGGCTGCACGTCGTAATGGCCGTAAAACAGCACATGCGGCGCGCCGCTCGGCCCGGCATGGTGCGCGACCACCATGGGATGGCCGGTGGTCGGCGCCACCCGTGCATCGAAGCCGATGCCCGCAAGATCGTCGGCCAGCCATTTGGCGGCCACGGCGCAGTCGGTGGCGTGCGCCGGATCGGTGGAGATGCTTTCGATGCGCACCAGGTCGAACAGCCGGCCGACCGCCCCTTCGAGATGGTCGTCGACGCGTTCGAGGATGCTGGAAAGCTTGGACATGGGCTGGCTCCTGATGGTTTCGCGCCATTTGGCCCATTCCGGCATGGCGATTCAATCGCTTCTCATGTCGCAAGGCACAAAAAAAGGCCGCCAGCAAAGCGGGCGGCCACAGCTTTTGGTCAGGACATATCGGAACCAGGCCGGTTCCACCTCTCGGGCGAGAGGGTGACCGGACTGCCGTGACCTGTCGGCGGGTAGGGGGGAAACGGCCACGGCAGTCCGTATCGTGCCGCGGCGGTACGGTTGGGCTCACATCCGCCGCGGGTCCGGTCTAGCGGGGGACAGGCTGTGACCGGACGGGCCGGAAATCCCGGCCTCGACCGCTATCTGGGGCTGCGAATGCGGCGTTTCAATTTTTTCCTGCTTCACACGCGTGTGATCGGCATTAAATTTTTGTAATCGTTTCCCGTTTCCAAACCGTGCCGAGGCTGAAATCCCATGAAAAACAACCATTCCTATCAGGCGACGATCCGCTGGACCGGCAATCGCGGTTCGGGCACCTCGTCCTATCGCGACTATGCCCGCGACTGGGAATGGCAGGCCGAGGGGAAGGATACCGTTCGCGGCTCGGCCGATCCGGCCTTTCGCGGTGACGCCACGCGCCACAATCCGGAAGACCTGCTGGTCGCCTCGCTGTCCTCGTGCCACCTGCTCTGGTACCTGCATCTGTGCGCCGATGCAGGCATCGTCGTCATGGCCTATGAGGATGAGGCGGAAGGCGAGATGGCGACCCATGCCGGCGGCGCGGGCGAATTCGTCTCGGTGACGCTCAAACCGCGCGTGACGATCGCCTCGGGCAGCGACGCCGAAAAGGCCCATGCCCTGCACGATAAGGCGCACGAACTGTGCTTCATCGCCCGCTCGGTCAACTTTCCGGTGCGCTGCGAGCCTGAAATCACCGTTCAGGACGCCTGATTGTCAGGAACGGTCCACAGTACACATCTGTCGGCGCCGACCTGCCTTGCCTTTGCCCCGGCGCTGGGCAATCGTGTCGCCGCATCCAGCCGGCGCGACACTTCGCGCGGGCAGCAGGCGCGGCATGACGCGCGGAACTTCCTCCGGAGAGTGACATGAAGGCAGGCGACCATCTCTTTCTCGTCGACGGTTCGTCCTACATCTTCCGAGCCTATCACGCCCTGCCGCCGCTGACGCGCAAATCCGACGGCCTGCCGGTCGGCGCCGTTTCCGGCTTCTGCAACATGCTGTGGAAGCTGCTGCAGGAAGCCCGCGACACCGAAGTCGGCGTAGTGCCGACCCATTTTGCCGTCATCTTCGACCATTCAGCGAAAACCTTCCGCAAGGAACTCTACCCCGACTACAAGGCCAATCGCGAGGAACCGCCCGAGGATCTGCGCCCGCAATTCGGCCTGATCCGGCAGGCGACAAGGGCCTTTGGCCTGCCCTGCATCGAGATGGAGGGTTACGAGGCCGACGACATCATCGCGACCTACGCCAAAAAGGCGCGCGAGGCCGGCGGCGACGTCACCATCATCTCCTCCGACAAGGATCTGATGCAGCTGGTTACGGATAAAGTGATCCTCTACGACCAGATGAAGGACCGCCGCATCGGCATTCCCGAGGTCATCGAGAAATGGGGCGTACCGCCCGAAAAGATGATCGCGTTGCAGACGCTGACGGGCGATTCGACCGACAACATTCCGGGCGTACCCGGCATCGGGCCGAAAACCGCAGCGCAATTGCTGGAGGAATATGGCGACATCGACACGCTGTTCGCCAGCCTCGACCAGATCAAGCAGCCCAAGCGACGCGAGAACCTTGAGGCCTTCGCCGACAAGGCCGAACTGTCGCGCACCCTCGTCACGCTGAAGGACGACGTGCCGCTCGAGGAAAGCCTCGACGACCTCGTGCTCGACGACACCGACGGTGCCGCGCTGGTCGCCTTCCTCAAGGCGATGGAGTTCAACTCGCTGACGCGGCGCGTCGCCGAGACGACCGGCGTCGAGGCGGCCGAGATCGATCCGACGGCGGTCGCGGTCGACGAAAGCCTGCGCGGCCCCGATCTCGACGCGAGCGATGAAGCAACAGCAAAGCCTGCCGCGACCGAGACCCGCAACGCCCCGTCCGAAGCGGGTTCGATGACGCCTTCCGCCCTGGCCGAGGCGCGCCGGGTTGAAGCTGCAAACGGCAAGTTCGACCGTTCTGCCTATGAATGCGTGCGCGACGAAGCGCGCTTGCGCGAATGGGTAGCCATGGCGACGGAGGCGGGTGTGGTCGCCGTCGACACGGAAACGACCTCGCTCGACCCGATGCAGGCGGAACTCTGCGGCATCTCGCTTTCGGTCGAGCCGGGCGTGGCCTGCTACATACCGGTCGGCCACAGATCGGGCGCCGACGATCTGCTCGGCGGTGGTCCGGTCGAAAACCAGATCGCGGAAGCCAAAGCGCTGGAAATCCTCAAGCCGATGCTGGAGGACCCGGCGATCCTGAAGATCGGCCAGAACTTCAAATATGACTGGCTGATCTTCGCAGAGCGCGGCATCCAGGCGGTCGCCATCGACGACACCATGCTGATCTCCTACGTGCTTGACGCCGGCCGGGGCGGGCACGGCATGGACGACCTCGCCGAGCGCTGGCTCGGCCATACCTGCCTCACCTACAAGGAACTGACCGGCTCGGGAAAATCCCGCATCACCTTCGACATGGTCGAACTCGACAAGGCGACCGAATACGCCGCCGAGGACGCCGACGTGACGCTGCGCCTGTGGCGTGTGCTGAAGCCCCGCCTCGTCGCCGAACGTCTCGTGCCGGTCTACGAACGCCTCGAGCGCTCGATGGTCGAGACGGTGGCCCGCATGGAAAGCCGGGGCATCTCGGTCGACCGGCAGATCCTGTCGCGCCTGTCGGGCGAACTGGCGCAGGCCGCCGCCCGCGTCGAGGACGAGATCTACGAACTCGCCGGCGAGCGCTTCAACATCGGCTCGCCCAAGCAGCTGGGTGAAATCCTTTTCGGCAGAATGGGCCTGCCGGGTGGGAAGAAGACCAAGACCGGACAGTACTCGACCTCGGTGCAGGTGCTTGAAGACCTCGCCGCCGAGGGCCACGAATTGCCTCGCAAGATCGTTGGCTGGCGCCAGCTCACCAAGTTGAAATCGACCTATACGGATGCCCTGCCCGACTACATCAACCCGTCGACCAAGCGCGTCCACACTTCCTATGCGCTGGCCTCGACCTCGACGGGCCGGCTGTCCTCGTCGGAACCAAACCTGCAGAACATTCCGGTGCGCACCGAGGAGGGCCGCAAGATCAGGACGGCCTTCGTCGCCGAAAAGGGCAACAAGCTCATTTCCGCCGATTATTCGCAGATCGAACTGCGCGTGCTCGCGCACATGGCGGAGATACCCCAGCTCGTCAAAGCCTTCGAGGACGGGCTCGACATCCATGCGATGACGGCCTCCGAGATGTTCAACGTGCCGATCGAGGGCATGGACCCGATGGTGCGCCGCCGCGCCAAGGCGATCAATTTCGGCATCATCTACGGCATCTCCGCCTTTGGCCTGGCCAACCAGCTTTCCATCCCGCGCTCGGAAGCCAAGGACTATATCGACCGCTATTTCGAGCGCTTCCCCGGCATTCGCGACTACATGGAAGCGACCAAGCGCATCTGCAAGGATCAGGGCTATGTCGAGACCGTGTTCGGCCGCCGCGCGCACTATCCCGAGATCGGCTCGTCCAATCCGCAGGTGCGCGCCTTCAACGAGCGCGCCGCGATCAACGCGCCGATCCAGGGCTCGGCCGCCGACATCATCCGCCGCGCCATGATCCGCATGGACGCCGCGCTGGCCGATGCCGGCCTGTCGGCGCGCATGCTGCTCCAGGTCCATGACGAACTGATCTTCGAGACCGCCGAGGAAGAGGTCGAGGCGACCATGCCCGTCGTCACGAAGATCATGGAGGAAGCGACCCTGCCGGCGATCATGCTCAAGGTGCCGCTCAAGGTGGATGCCCGCGCCGCCGACAATTGGGAGGCGGCGCATTAACCAACGATGAGCCGCCGACAATTGGGAGGCGGCGCATTAACCGGCAATGAGCCGCCGACAATTGGGAGGCGGCGCATTAACCGGCTGTCTGCCTATTCGAGCTCGTATCCGAACGACGCAACCGTTTCGAGGTCGCGCGGGTCGAAGACGGATCGGTCGACCTCCCGGAACGCTCCGGTGGTCTTGCCTGCTGCCACAAGCTCGCGAAGCCGTTCGAAAGCTGGCTGCCAGTCGTCGACCCCCGCCAGCGCGGCGATGCGCCCGCAGCCGGTGACCGGGTCTTCGATCATGTCTTCATATTTGACCAGCAGGATCCGCGGGCCGAACGTCTCCTGCAATTCGCGCAGGCGTTGATGCACCGCGCACCAATAGGCGAGCGCGTCGCGAGGCCCGATCGTGACCGGACGGTCGAGGAAAATTTCTCCCCACAGCGCAAGCTGGTTGCGGTTGTCGACATGGGCCATGTCGATCCCGTGGCGCATGACATGGACATAGACGAGATCGTCGCGCTGCCGCAGCAGCCTGTCGATCACGACATGCGTGTTCGGCTCCTTCCATCCCCACCGCATTGCCGGCTGGGAATCATGCCGTTCGAGCAGCTTTTTAAGCCTCGCCGCCAGCCAGTCCGGTGCATGCTGGCTCCGTTCGGCTAACAGGGCCTCGCGAAAGGGCGCGATCGCCGTGGTGCAGTCCCGGCCGGGTGCCGTGAAACGGTCGAAGAAGATGTCCGTCAGCGCCCGGAAGTCTTCGGCGGATGCGGTGAGGATATCCGTGCGCTTGAACAGCAGCGTGAACGCCAGATTGTCCAGCGATTCGTTGAGATCGTACCCGATGTCGAATCCCAGCTCGACGAGGTAACGCGCGAACAGCCGCGTGCCGCTGCCACCGATTCCTCCTATCGCAACGGGTCTGGGCAAGTGACTGTTCTTCCCTTGGTTTCAGCCGGTTGCGTCAGGGACGGGCAAGCACCGTGCCGGCCAGCGCCGCCATGTCTTGCGCACCGGGCAGGCGTTCGGGGTGTTTTGCCGCGGCCATCCAGGTCGCGCCGCCCGGGTGAAACCAGGGCAGGCGAACGCTCGCGAAACCGGCTTCGGCCACGAACGCAACCATGCGTTCCGCGCCGTAATGCACGACACCGGGATAATGCCAGCCATCGGCCGGCAAGGCCTCGTTTTCCAGATTGCGATAGGTGAACAGGAACAGCCCGTCATCGCCGATGACCGCCTGCGCGCCGGCAAGCATCCTAGCGATGAGATCGGGTCCGCAATGCGTGGCGATCGACTGCGCGATGATGAAGTCGAAGCGCTGCCCGAAAGAACCGAATTGGAAATCCTCGTTAGGGGAGAAGGACGGGCGCTTCAGCCGTACCGCATCGCGGCCGAGTTCGCGGTCGATGGCCTCCTCGATCAGCCAGCCATTCGGATCGACACCGAAATAGCCGCCCTCCCGCAGAAACGGGATGAGCAGGCGGCCGAGCCGCAGCGATCCGCAGCCGATATCGAGTACCTTGTCGGTCTCGCGCAGCCCGAAGGCGAACAGCAGCGCGAACTGCGTCGCGCTGATCATGCCGTAGCGCGCCGGCGGGCCGACATAGGCGCGATAATGGTCGGCGCCGGGAGGAAGGTCCATGGCCGCGTCGATGTCCAGTGAACGCTCGGGGGAGCCGTGACGGACTTCCGGGCCTGCCGTCCGATTGCCGAACCTGAAAAATCTTCTCACCTCGCCGCCAGACCCCTTTTTGGTTGCGTCGCGACTTTAGTCTCTGGTGACGATAACGCCAACCTTGAGGCGGGACGGGTCCACGCCAGAAGGCCGAGCTCGCGCAATCGCGATTGCGGCGCCGCTTTTCATGCCGCCATGCATGTGGCAGGTTCGTTTCGGGCTGGACGGGAGAAAAGTCGAGCGAGGAAGCGATGACCATGCAGTCGCCAGGCGATGGCCTGGAAGCCAATCCGGCACCGGGGTTCCGCAAGCACCCCGAGCACACCATCACCGTGTCGCCCTATGAAGGCGAGGTGACGGTCGCCTTCAAGGGCACGGCCATCGCGCGCTCGTCGAACGCGGTCGAACTGCGCGAGGCGCATTATCCGCCGGTGCTTTACATACCGATCGGCGATGTCGAACCGGCGCTGCTGCGCCGTTCCGCGCACAACAGTCATTGCCCGTTCAAGGGCGAGGCAAGCTATTGGGACATCGTCATCGGCGACCACGAGATCGACAATGCGGTCTGGGGTTACGAAATACCCTATGACGAGATGCTGGAACTGGCCGGCCTCGTCGCCTTCTATCCCAACAAGGTCGAGATCGAGGCCACGCCGGCCTGAGCCGACGACAGCGTGAACCAAAGCAATCGCGCCCGGCACAGTGAGCCTGTGTCGGGCGCATTCGGTTTTTCGATAGTGACGAGTTCTAGCGCTTCCGGAACATCGCCGGGACGAGCAGGTCGACATCGACCCCTTCGTCGCGGTGATTGCCGCCGAGGACCGCGAAATACCAGCCTGCCGCCGCGCCCAGCGTGGCACCGGCCGCCGTTGCGAAGCCCGTGATGATCGAAGCATTGCCGGCAAGACGAAGATAATCGTCACTGCGTTCGACGGTCGTGGCCGCGGTCTCGGCAGCGCCCATGGCCGCAAGCAGCCCGGCAATGGTCACGCCGACAATCGCCAGCACCGTGCCAAGCGCCCAGGCGACCAGCCCATGCGTGCCGTCGCGGAACCCGATCTCGTGATCGCTCGCCAGCGGATGCGGCATGCGCATCCGGCCGGCGATGTAGCCGCCGCCTGCCGATGCCGCCAGCGCGGTAAAGACGATCCACAGCCCGGCCGGCAGCACCGACCAGGAGGTTGTCGATCCGTCCGCCATGAACGGCTCGCTCGCAGCTACGCCGGTCGCGGCCGCGAATTGAACGAGAACCAGCGAAATCGCCGTAGCGACGACACCGCCGGCGATAATGGGACCCCATTCCAGATAGGAAGGGGCCGGCGCCGCGACAGAATTCGCCGGTGCGGAGGTTTTGCTTGTTGTTGCCTTGACCATGATGCTTACGCCAGGCCGAGGACCGAAAGAATGAACATGACGACCACGATCAGGCCGACGAGATAGATGATGCCACCCATGTTTTTACTCCTCTTCAGTGTTGTCCGGAGATGAAATCGCCGGCCGGATCGAAATCGGGAGCGACTGCGATCCATGTGGCGAATCAACGCGGGACACGGTGAGGGGTTCCATCAGGCGGCAGGCACAAGCCGTCAGGGCGTCTCGTTGGCAGCGTGAATCACTGCAGCCTGGCCGGGCTTGTCCGCATCACGCCCCAGTGGCCGAAGAGGCCACCGGGCCAGTCAATCCCATTTGGCAGGCCCGCGCCCGCGCAGGCCAGCGGCAAAGCCGCGTACGGCCGTGAGCGCAATAAGGAAGCGGCGAGGAGCGTAGCGACCGGGAAAACAGCAAGAGGCGAGGAACGCCCAGGGCGAGACCGGGAAAACAGCAAGAGGCGTCGACGGCCGCAGGCCGGAGTGGGACTACAAATAAGTACTCCGCTCCAGCGGTGTGATCTCGTTGTCGAAGGCGACGAGTTCTTCCTTCTTCACTTCGGCGAGAATGCGCCGCAGATCCGGCCCGATCAGTCGGCGGATGAAGTCGGAGCGCTCGAAATCGGCGATCGCGTCGTCCATGTCGTCGGAGAGCTGCGGCAAGGCGATGTCATAGGCGTTGCCTTCCACGGCCGGCGGCGGCGCCTCGCCCTTTTCCAGGCCCTCGAGCATGCCGCCCAGCACGCCGGCCAGCACCAGATAGGGGTTGGCGTCGGCGCCGGAGAGCCGGTGCTCCAGCCGCAACGCGCTTTCGTCTGAGGCCGGGACGCGCACCGCGACCGAGCGGTTGTTCCAGCCCCAGGCGATGCGCGTCGGCGCATAGGAGCCAGCCTGCAGGCGGCGATAGCCGTTGAAGCCTGGAATGTAGAGCAGCAGCGCGTCACGCATGGTTGCAAGCAGGCCGGCGGCGGCATGGCCAAGCCGCTCGCGCCCGCCGGCGAGCGAGAAGATGTTGGTGCCACTGTCGTCGAGCAGGCTGGCATGGACATGCATGCCATTGCCCGGCCATTCCAGAAACGGCTTGGCCATGAAGGTCGCCCGCAGCCCGAACTTGTGGGCGATTTCCGAGATCAGCCGGCGCAGCAGCACCGCGTCGTCGGCGGCTGCCAGCGCGTCGCCGCGATGCTTGAGATTGACCTCGAACTGTCCGGGCGCGGCCTCCTTGATGATCGTGTCGATCGGCAGATCCTGTTCGATCGCCGCGCCGCGGATTTCGGCGAACAGATCGTTCTGGCCGCGCAGTTCGGCCAGCGAATACATGTTCTGCGGGTCCGGTCCGTTGCCCTGGTCGCGCGACATGCGCCCGTTCTGCTGGAAGGCGGTCGGGTCGACCAGATAGAATTCCAGTTCGAACGCCGTGACCGGGGTGAGGCCCTTCTCGGCCAGACGCGCCACGACCCCGGCCAGCGCGTGGCGCGGATCGGCGTGGAACGGCTTGCCGGCCTCGGTGTACATGGTCATCAGCGCCTGCGCCGTGGGCCGCGTGCCCCAGGGCGCTCGGGCGATCCGGCCGGGGATCGCCTTGCAGAAGCCGTCGCGATCGCCGGTTTCGATGTGCAGCCCGGTCGATTCCACCTCGCGACCCCAGATATCGAGGCCGAAGATCGACAGCGGCAGGTTGATGCCCGGTTCGCAGACCTTGGCGAGCGCCTCCGCCGGCGCCCATTTGCCGCGCATCACGCCGTTGAGATCGCCGATCAGCAGATCGACCGATTCGATGTCGGGGTTCTCGGCGAGGAACCGCTTGCCCTCGTTATCGAGGGTTTCGTCCTGCGCCTTGCCGGCCACATGCTCGTTCAAGCAGGGTTCCTTCATGATCGGGCCGCATCGCGCGGCGAATACCCGATGTTAGTGTGTTTCGCGCGCCAATGCCAAGCTGCCTGACAATGCAGGGCCGGACGCCATTGCCAAGTGAGTCACCCTTGGCTAAGCCGAAACATCAAAGCTTCAACGGGTGTTCCATGCCGATCGATCGCGCCTCCGCCAATTCCCCTGCCGCCAATCCCTCGACGGAAGATCTGCGCGCGCTCGACGCCGCCCATCATTTCCATCCCTTCACGGATCATGGCGCGCTTCAGCCCGCCGAACGCCGCGTCATCGCCAGAGCCGATGGCGCATACCTCTGGGACACCGAGGGCAACCGCCTGCTCGACGGCATGGCCGGGTTGTGGTGCGTGCAGGTCGGCCACGGCCGGCAGGAGATCGTCGAGGCGGTACGCGCCCAGATGAGCGAACTGTCCTACTACAACACCTTCTTCAAGACGGCGCATGGCCCGGTGATCGAGCTGTCGCGCGTGCTGAGCGAACTCACCCCGCCGCAATTCAACATGTTCTTCTACGGTTCGGGCGGTTCGGATTCCAACGACACCATCCTGCGCATGGTGCGCACCTATTGGGACATTCTCGGCAAGCCGGAGAAGAAGACCATCATATCCCGCGTCAACGCCTATCACGGCTCGACGGTGGCCGCCGCCTCACTCGGCGGCATGGCCGGCATGCACGCCCAGTCGGGCAATGAAGCGGCCGGCCCGATCCCCGGCATCGTCCACATCGCCCAGCCCTACTGGTTCGGTTCCGACATGGAGATGAGCCCGGACGAATTCGGCATCCGGGCGGCGCGCGAACTGGAAAAGGCGATCGACGAGATCGGCGAGGACAAGGTCGCCGCCTTCATC
>JBHIWX010000054.1:0-29382 GCA_041987205.1 Rhizobiaceae bacterium
CCCTTCGACCTTTCCGGTGCTGGTGCGCGCCGGCTCGCGCCTGTCGCAGATACGCTTCCGATCCGGCGATGCCGCGCTCGATGATGCCGCGCTTGCCCGCCTGCACGGCGAACAGACCCTCGTCGCCGCCGCGACGCCGCACATTCATGGCGGCGGCATCGGCCTTTCCATCGATCTGAAGGGCGACGACCAGGGTCTCGTCGGCTATCGCGGCAAGCGCCACACCGGCGTCATCGACGTCGACAGGAAGGCCGCCTGTTCGATCCATGATTTCTGGGAACCGATCTTCAATCGCGGCTCCGCCGACCTCGTGCTCGATCCGCACGAGTTCTACATCCTCGTCTCGCGCGAGGCGGTGCATGTGCCGCCCGATCACGCCGCCGAAATGGTGCCGTTCGACCCGCTGGTCGGCGAGTTCCGCGTCCATTACGCCGGCTTCTTCGATCCGGGTTTCGGCCATGCCGAGGCCGGCGGCGAGGGCGCGCGTGCCGTGCTCGAGGTGCGCAGCCACGAAGTGCCCTTCATTCTGGAGCACGGCCAGCTCGTCGGCCGCCTCGTCTACGAACGCATGGCCGAACTGCCGCATCGGCTCTACGGTTCGGGCCTTGGCTCGAACTACCAGGCGCAGGGCCTGAAACTGTCGAAGCATTTCAGGGCAGAGTGACAAGACCGAGATTCACCGTGCGCGGGATTTGAGCCAGGCGCGGCACACCGGCACCGGTCGATGATTTACCGATTTCCCCTATCCGGCTACGTTCCGTCTCTTCAACTTGACGCAAGGGAAGGAACGCGGAATGCCCGCCTACCTCATCGCCGATGAAACGATCTCCGACCCCGATATGTTCGAGGACTACAAGAAAGCGGTCCTGCCTCTGATAGAGCGGTATGGCGGACGCTTTCTCTCGCGTGGCGGAGAACTGAAGGTGCTCGAAGCCGGCAAGAACTGGTCGCCGGGACGCATGGTGATCATCGAATTCCCGAGCATGGCCTCTCTGGAAGAATGGTATCAGTGCGCCGAATATGCCGATGTCCGGGAAATACGGTTCCGTTCGGCGACAAGCACCCTCGTTGCGCTGGATTCAGGCACGGCCTGAGCCATCCGCCGGCGCAACGCCGTGCCGGCCAGATCGCCGGAACGGGCGGGAAATCCCGTAAGGTTGCCTACTCTTCTGCGCAGGGCCAGGTCGACGGCACGGTCAGGCCGTCCGGCAGCTTGGTGTCGTCGTCACCGCACGCCATGTCGACCTGCCATTGCACGAGCCCTTTCGCCTGCGAAAGGTCGACTCCCTCGATACGCGTCAGGAAGAAGAAGGCGCTGGTGAAATCGATCGGCGTCTCGAAGCGGGCGGTCCGGAAATCGGCGCGCGCCAGATTGGAGTAGGAGAAGTTGGTGCCGTTGATGTCGGCCTCGCTGAAATCCGCCCGGCCGAGTTCCGACTTCTCGAAATCGACATTGGCGAGCGCCGCGCCATTGAACTCGGCGCGCTGCATTTCCGATTTTGCGAAGCGTGCCGCCGTAAGGTCGGTACCGGCGAACGAGGTGCGGAAGCCGATCGCCTTTTCGAAATTGGCGCCCGCCGCCTTGGAGGAATCGAGCATCGAGCGCAGCAGCACGGCCTTCGACATGTCGGCGCCGTCGAGGCCGGATTTGCGCAGATCGGTGGACGTGAAATCGGTCTCGCTCAGATTGGCGCCCGAAAGGTCGGAGCCGCCGATGATGAGGTTGCGCTTCCGGCAGCCGCTCCAGTCGACTTTCGGACCGGGATCGGCATTGCAGTCGGGTTCCGCATGCGCCGGTGTCGCCGACCATGGGGTTGCGCCGACCGTGAGCACCATCGTCAGCACGGCGCCGAGCAGGCAACCGTAAAGCTTCTCGTTCCTTGCTTCGCCCTTGTACACGCAAACCTCCCGACGTCCGTGTTTGATCGCATGCCCGCCGCCGGCAACTATGCCTGTTTGTCGTGGTTGGCGGCAAGCGCTTATAGGGTCCTCAAGGAATATTGGCACTTCGTGACGTTTTTGCCAGTCCATGCGGCGTCTTTTCCCATCCGAACGGCCTTATGTATCAAGCGCACCAAGCGGCATCTGCAAATCATCGGTAGGCCATGCGATTCTAGGCTATGCCTAGACAAGAACACAACATCTCCCGCCAGCGTTCCACCAGCTATGCGATCACCATCAACGGCTTGCTCACCAACCGGGCCAGGTTGATGCGGGAAGGCAGGAAGGACCGCGACAGACGCGACCAGATCGCTACCGACATTGCAGCCATCGACCACGTTCTAACCCGCGTCCTTGGCTTCACTGGCGACATAGAAGCCGTGACACGCGATTTCAAACGCGAAGCGGTATTCAAGCGCGGGGAGATGTTCGCCGTTATCTGTGACGTGCTGAGACAGGCAGACAGACCGCTTACAACGCGGGAGATCGCCAAGGCCGTCTATGCCACCAAGGGCAAGACGGTAGGGTCTGGCAGGCAGTCAAAGGAATGGATCAACCGCGTAAGGCATGCGTGCAAGCGGCTGGAGCGGGATGGAACCGCGATGGTGGCCATGGACGGGCATGGCGACGTGGTTTGGTTGGTAATTTAGTTCGTCATTAGATGGTGCGCTCTCGGCCAGCGAGAACTCATCACCACCGCTGCATATTCCACTGGCACCTCTACCTGCTCGGCAATTTGGTCGATCGTGATTTTTTCTTGCTCGTAAGCAGGCCGGAATATTTCTCTGGTAGCCCAAGGAAACAGTATTGCTAGGGCATAAAGAAAGCCAAAACGATCGTTCCAAACAGTTTCACCATCGTCTAGGCTTTGCATTTCTTCAGGAAGTACGATTTTTTCGATGAGTTCGTTTACGGCGGGGTCGCTGGTCACGCGTTCGTCAATTGGGTCGAGAATGTGAACAAGTTCCTTACAGCACACGAGTCGCGCAACCTCATTTGACAAAGAGTTGGCGTAGTCAATCGAGATGGCGCGCACAGTTTGGTCGCCTACTGGATAGGAATCATCGATAATTCTCCCCTTGAGGAGGTTGGTGTCCATATCTACAGGCCAAAAGTAAATCTCCATTTCCCCTGCCTCCAATATTGCAGGGATAACATGGTCATAAAGGTCAATCGGTCCCGTTTCAAACGAGGAAAAGCGAGTAACTAGGTCGGCGGCTTTCACGGGCTCCCCCAAAAAGAATTTAACGGTTATGTGACCCGTGTAACAAAAAGGGCCTTGGTAATCCAAGGCCCTTTTGCATGTGATCGATTGTTGTGCGTTTAGAGCGATGCGACTAATGCGCGGAAATCCACGTTTTTCTTGCTGGCGCGCGGGCCAGTCGAATTGCATTTAACTTGCCCAGACGCCTTCTGTGCGTCGATTTTCCGCTGTTCCTCCTTGAAGGCGTCGGGGCGGATAAGCTTGGCGTCCCCACGGAAAAACTTCACATTATTCAGCTTCACGCCGGGCTCCCGATCATAGAGGCGCCCGATAGCATGCTTCGTCTCATTAGACATGTCGTCCTCCTTCATCGGTTGGGAGGCAGCACTATGCTGCCGCTTCGTTAGCCACTATATGGGCGTTCGGAATGCAGATTCCGAGCGCGCCATACATTAAAATTCCGCAATGTCAATATGGCTAACCCCGTTAAGATCACCTTAACAGGGCAAAACCCGATGCGAAAGTGGCTTTTGGGGCACATAACGGATTTTTCTACCAAAGAGTTCCCAACATTAAATTATGGCTAAAATAGGCGTGTGAGGCTTCATGAAGCCGCCCGCTGCCAATACCCTGCCCAATTCCGGCTAACCGGCGAGGCCATCGAAGCGGCGACTACGCCATAAGCATTCTCACCATTCGAGCGACGGCGGTTGTCTTCAAGCCACGCGGCATGGTTTGCGTACTGGTACAGGTAATGCGGGCTGACCTGATGGTGCTGACCCGACACCATGCGGCGCAGGCGGGAGAAATAGCTCTCGACCATGTTCGTATGCTTGCCGTGGTCGCTGTAGGCCTCGCTGTGGTTGATGCGCTCGACCTGCCAGCCGGCGTGCAGCATGTCCCAATGGCTGGCCTCATCGGCTGACATGAAGGCCATGCGGTCAACGAACGTCTTGGCCAGCGATACGCCTTCGGCTTCGGCCATCGTGACGAACGGGAGGGTACGTCCCTTGCGCTCACGGAAGGCCACCACGACGCGGCGCTTGCCGGTCTGGTGTTCGGCAAGGCGACGGTCCTTGCGATCTTCCTTGCGGTTCTCCGGGCGAATGTGACCGCCGAAATAGGCACCGTCGACCTCAACGTGGCCGTCGAGGATTTCGCCGGTATGGATTTCCGAAGCCATGGCTTCGCGCAGCTTGTGCGAGAGAACGAAAGCCGTCTTGTACTGGCAGTCCAGATCGCGGGAAAGCTGGAGTGCGGAGATGCCTTTCGCGCCGTTCACGAAAATGCAGATCGCGGCCAGCAGATCAACAAAGGCCATCTTGCGAGAGGCGAAGATGGTACCGCTCGTTACCGAAAACTGGTGATGGCAGGCAACGCACTTGAACTTGCGGCGCGTGGCAATGTCGTACGTCTCCGTGCAGCCGCAACGCGGGCAAACCGCCTCGCCCTGGGTCTCCTGCCAGCGAAGTTCGCAGAACGTCTTGTAAGCCGCTTCCTCGCCGTTCTTGTAGATCGAACGCAGCGAGAGGGTGCGGGCTTTTGCGGAGAGGAGGAAGTGCTGTGCCATTGTCATAATCGCTTGCGGTTATGTTCTTAACCACATATGCGTATGGACATCGCCAAAGTCAAGTATTATCATAACCAAATGTGATTATTTTTGACGAGGCGTGAAAATGGCAAAGGCAGAGGACCAGTCAGAATGGGCCATCAAGGCCAAGAACATTCTGAAAGCAGAACTGAAACGGAAGGGGATTACCTACGGGCAGCTAGCCGAACGGCTGCGCGCGATGGGAACCGAAATGGGCGAGCAGAGCCTGAATAACAAAATCAGCCGTGGCGGATTTAGCGCGGCGTTCTTTTTGCAGTGTCTTGAGGCGGCCGAATCAACGACAATACACCTAAAATAACGCTCTATAAGTCTTTGTATTTTTTGGGTTGAATATTTCTTCGTATCATCATTAAACCTTGCTCTCTAAGGTTAGTTGGCCAAGCTTTAACCGTTAACGTCTTTCCATCATGGCCCGTTTTTAAAGACAGAGTGCACTTTCCGACGAAACGTCCGCGACTGACAGGCCTAATTATAAAATTAATATCTTCGACTTCGCCAATAACAAAATCTACACCGTCAGTAGTGTTGCATATCTTCAATGGAAATGACTTATCATCGACCAACATTATATTATTGTACACTAAAAATTCTCTTGGGCGTAGGTGGCCGCTATGATTGGTTCTTGGCTTTAAATACTTATCTACATTTCGTCCCTCATTGTGACCGCGCGAAGGAAATTCAACCCTCTCAAGCAAGAGTGAAAAATCCTCAACATTCTTCCTTCCCATGTTTTTTATACTAAAAGGAAATGCCATTTTTTCGTAAAATTTTGATTCCGAAATGTCTATTACAATATCCTCAAGGAGTATATTAATATTTTTATCTTGAAAATACGTTATTGCACGCGGCAATAGTTCGATGGTTACCAAATATAACAGCAAGACAATCGAAAAGACCCAAAGAGCTGTATTTTGATCAACCATGGCAAGTGCTCGCTTCCATGGTTGGGCGGCATCCTTCCAGTCCTGAATGTCTTTCGGCAACCAAAAGATACCGAACAACGTCAGGGCAAATCCAAGTGATGCCCAAAATCGAATTATCGCTCGCATACCACCACCTTGCACCCGCGCGGCACGGTTGTGGAGTCGCAATACACCCGTAGCCACAAGAACCGATCTTCATTGATCGATCCTCAGGCTTGGTGCGCTTGATACATAAGGCCGCATCCGAAGGGATCGACGACGAGTTGCCAGACGGCCCGCCAGCCCGCCAGAGAGATCATCAGCCAGTAGACTGGCAGCATCATGAGCCATAGCGGCGAAATGCGCCGCCCGGACTGCTGGTGCACGCCATGGGCAAGGAAGGCGTAGGTCGTGTAGCCGCCGACGAGGTTGAACACCGAAATGCCCAGCATCAGCGGATCGCCGCTGTGCACGCCGGTCGCGATCAGGGTGGCGATCTCCCGGCCGAGAAGTAGCAGGAAGAAGGGGTGGATCAGCATCGAGATCACGATGGCGGTGATCGTCAGGTGGAACAGGATACTGCCGCGCAGGCCCAGTTCGCGCGCCGTGCGCAGCGGGTTGCGCGAATGGACCAGCATGGTCTGGACCCAGCCCTTCATCCAGCGCGTACGCTGTTTCAGCCAGATCCCGGCGACGGGCGGTGCCTCCTCCCAGGTCGGGCTCGAAATCGTGCCGCAACGGTAACCGAGCCGCGCCAGCCGGATGCCGAGATCGGCGTCCTCGGTCACGTTGTACGGGTCCCATCCTCCAGCCGCGCGCAGTAGGTCCGTCTTGAAATGGTTGGACGTGCCGCCTAGCGACAGCGGCGCGCCCAGCATTTCCAGGATGGGCAGTGTGCCGAGGAATTGTGTCCGGTACTCGACCGCGAAAAGCCGCGTCAGCCAGCTCTGCCGCTGATTGTGGATCAGCAGCGGCGCCTGCACACAGGCAAGCCTTTCGCCGCCATCTTCGAGCTTGTGCCATGCCTCGCGCAATTGCTGCGGATGCGGCCGGTCCTCCGCGTCGTAGATGACAACATAGCGGCCCGAACACAGCGGCAGGGCGAAGTCGAGCGCCTTGGGCTTGGTGCGCGGCACGCAGGGCGGGCAGATGACGAGTTTGACCCCCTCCGGCAGGTCGAGCCGGTAGATCGCCGCGATCGTGTCGGGGTCGTCTTCCTCGCAGATCAGGAAGATCTCGCGCCGCGTGATCGGCCAGTCCAGCCGGTCGAGCGCATCGACCAGCGTCGCCACCTGTCCGGCCTCGCCCTTCAGAGCGACCAGCACCGAATAGACGGGATGGTCCTCCGGTGCGCATGGTCGCCTCGGCGGCGGCCGGCGTTTGCCGAGCCCGGTAAGATCGAGAAACACGATGAGCATGGCCCGAAGCACGACGATGGCGAAATAGAAACCCGACAGGAAGACCGCGACCGAGAGAAAGGCGGCGCGCGCATCGGCCAAAAGCCCGCCGCACAATGCCGCGAGGACTGCGCACAGGACCACGATCTGCCCGCCGCTCAGCCGTCTGGATGCTGAATAGTGCGGCAGCCGCAAGGCCAGGTCCTTGACCGCCCGTATTGCGAAACCCTCCCGGTTGGCATCGAACAGCGCGCGCTTCAGCGTCGCCTGGCCGGTGAAACACACACCTTCGAAGGTTTCAGGCGCGCGTCCGGCCATGGCGGCGACACGCCGGTAATCGCTGCTCTGCGGTGAAACGAATAGCCGCGTGCCCCCGGTTCGCCGCTCCATGGCGCCCACGGCGCGCAAAGCGTCGGTGCTTGCCGGTGCCCTGAACTCTATCAGCGCCGGATCGGGGCCGTCTGGATGCCAGATCGCACCAACTTCCGCCGCGAGAAGACGCTCGTAGTCTTCGCGCGCGATGGCGCCGCGATGGATGAGCACTTCGCTGGCCGCCATGTTCTTGCGCCGGGCGATGTCAGCGGTCCGTGACAGGAGCTTGGGTGCGAAGCCCGCCTTCGCCAGAAAGGCGATGTCTTCGGGCCATCGGTTGCCTTGCGGTCTGGCCGGGTGGACGGGGCAGCAAAAGCGGCGCCGCGCGCCGCCCCCTTTGGCGACCGGATCGAATGCGATAGCGGCTGCGATGCGCCGGATGGCTGGCCCCCGGCCGGATCCGATAGAAGTTTCCCCATGCCCCCAAACCTGCTAAAGCGGCCTTTCGACAGCTTTGGCAAGAGTTGTGTGGGTTACCCGAAGCTTACAACCGGTGCGGCAGGAATGCGAGTCTCTTCCACTCGGGATGGTGCGACAAACAGGAGTTGCAGCCTTGGCGGCATCGCCCGTCTGTGTCTGGCTGCAATGATGCTTTTCGCTGCACCCGCCGCCACATTCGCGCAGGGCGTCACAATCCCCAATTTCTGGGATCCGGGCGAAAGGCTGGTAAAGCCCGACCTTTCCTCGATGCAGCGTCTGCGCTTCCTGACGACGACAGATTTCCCGCCCTTCAACTTCATCGATCGCCGCAAGCGGCTCACCGGCTTTCACGTCGATCTCGCGCGCGCGATCTGCGCCGAACTCGAGATCCTGCCCAAATGCCAGATCCAGGCGCTGCCCTGGGAGGAGTTGCAGGGCGCGATGGAAAGCGGCGAGGGCGACGCCCTCATCGCCGGCCTGGAGGTCGATGCCGCCACCCGCAGGCGCTACGAATTCTCGCGGCCCTATCTGCGCATCCCGGCCCGTTTCATCGCGCGCAGCGCCGACGGGCTTGGCGAGCCGATGGGCGACACCGTGCTGCGCCGCAGGGTCGGGCTGGTTGCCGGTTCGCAGCATCTGAACTGGTTCGACACGGTCTTTCCGCGTGGCCGGCGCGAGGTCTTTCCGACACGCCAAGCCGCGCTCGACGCGCTTGCCGGCGGCGATGTCGACCTCGTCTTTTCCGATGCGGTTTCGCTCTCCTTCTGGCTCCTGTCGGACGCGTCGAAGGATTGCTGCGCCTTTGCCGGCGGCCCCTACATGGTGACGGCGGACGTCAACCAGGGCATGGCGATTGCCTTCCCCAAGGGGCGCAGCGAATTGGCCGCCGCCGCAGACTATGCGCTGAAGAAGATCAACGAGAAGGGCATCTTCGCCGAACTCTACCTGCGCTATTTCCCGCTCGGCCTCTACTGAGGCGCATCGGGCGGCGGGTCAGCGACCCTATTTCCGGAACGGCACCATCAGGGTCCAATCCAGCCGGGCCGGTTTCTCGTCCTGCCAGTCGGCAAGCCCGATCCGCATGCCGTCATGGCCAAGCGCGGGCTGCGCCACATAGGTCCGGAACATCCGGTCCCAGACGGACAGGTTGAAGCCGTAATTGGAATCGGTCTCGCTCGGATCGGTCGAATGATGCACCCGGTGCATGTCGGGCGTGACGATGACGAGGCGCAGCACGCGGTCGAGCCATAGCGGCAGGCGCATGTTGGCGTGGTTGAACATCGCCCCGCCATTGAGCACGACCTCGAAGATCAGCACCGAGATCGCCGGCGCGCCGAGGGCGATGACGACGGCGTATTTCCAGACCATCGACAGCACGATCTCGATTGGGTGGAAACGGATGGCGGTCGAGACGTCGATGTCGATGTCGGAATGATGCATCCGGTGCACCCGCCACAGGATCGGTATCTTGTGGGAGGCCAGATGCGACAGCCAGATCGCGAAATCGAGGGCGAGGAAGGAAACGAACACCGCCAGCCACGCCGGGACGGCGATGACGTTGAACAGGCCGACGCCTGCCGATTGCGCCCACAGTGCCCCGCCGACCGCCGCCGACTTGAACAGCAGGCGCACCAGCACCGAATCGACGATCACGATCGTCCAGTTGGTAAACCAGCGCCGTGTCTTGACCGGGCGGAGTTCGCGCCGGGGCACGAAGAATTCGAGCGCGGCGAAGAGGACGAACAGTCCGACAAAAATCGCCAGTCTGATGGTAGCTTCTTCCATGCGCCCTCCGCTTCGGGTTCACGCAGGGATATGGCGCACGTTCAGCCCGCGCACCATGATCACGGACAATTTGACACGCCGCCTTGCCCGGTGGAAGCGTCGGTGTGATGGCCCGTGCAGCGCGGGATCAGAGACGCTGGTGGCGTGCCTTGGCGCCGCGCTCGATCGCGGCACAGGCCAGCCGGTCGAGTTCAAGCCGGTCGCGCAGGATCTGCAGCAGCCGCAATTCTTCCTGTTCGAGATGAAGGTCGGCCGCCGCGATTTCCACCGCCAGCGCATAGGCGGTCTCGTGCAGCTTCTTCGGCAGCACTTCCTGCGCATTGGTGATGATCTGGTCTAGGCCGTCATCCTCCTGCAGGATGGTGGTGCACTGTGCCGCCGCCGCCATCAGATCTTCGGTGTCGTAGTTCACGAACACCGGCAGGTTCTTGATGATGTCGCCCATCTTCGCCAACTCGTTGTCGGTCATCGTGCGGTCGGCGGCGGACATCGTCACCATGATGTGGATCAGCGCATCGTGCGGTGTGGGCTTGGCCATTCGCGAATTTCCTCGGAAAGATAGTGGGCGATTCAAAAAGCGTAGCCAACCTATGCGTTAAGGCACCGCGCCGCAAGCGGGTTGGAAATCCTCAAGCGATGCTCTAAGAACCGCGCCAAAAGGCATGGCAATCCGCCCAGGCCGCTGATGCCGGATATCCGCATGACCGAAGCCAGTTTTTCCGCACCCAACACGGCCCCGCTTGCGCTGACCCCGCAAATCGTCGAGGCGGCATCCGCATGCAATGCATGGGATTTCGCCGAAGCGCGCAAGATCGTGAAGCGCTACGAGAAGACCGGCTATCCCGAAGAGGTGCTGTTCGAGACCGGCTACGGTCCGTCCGGCCTGCCGCATATCGGCACCTTCGGCGAGGTGGCGCGCACCTCCATGGTGCGCCACGCCTTCCGCGTGCTGACCGGGGACCGGGTCAAGACCCGGCTCATCTGCTTTTCCGACGACATGGACGGCATGCGCAAGATACCGGACAACGTGCCGGACAAGGCGATGCTGGAGCCGCATCTGCACAAGCCGCTGACTGCCGTGCCCAATCCGTTCGGGGGCGATTACGAGAGCTTCGGCCATCACAACAATGCGATGTTGCGCCGCTTCCTCGACACTTTCGGCTTCGACTACGAATTCGCCTCCGCCACGGACTATTACAGATCCGGCCGGTTCGACGACATCCTGCTGCGCGTTGCCGAGCGTTACGACGCGATCATGAACATCATGCTGCCGACGCTGGGCGAGGAGCGCCGTGCCACCTATTCGCCTTTCCTGCCGATCTCGCCGACGACGGGCCGCGTGCTCTACGTGCCGATGAAGTCGATCGACGCCTCGGGCGGCACCGTCACCTTCGACGACGAGGACGGTACCGAGGTGACGCTGTCGATCACCGGCGGCCGGGTGAAGCTTCAATGGAAGCCTGATTTTGGCGCGCGCTGGGCCGCGCTCGGCATCGATTTCGAAATGTTCGGCAAGGACCACGGCCCGAACATGATGGTCTATGACAGCATCTGCCGGGCGCTGGGTGGCCGCCCGCCCGAACATTTCGTCTACGAGCTGTTCCTCGACCAGAACGGCGAGAAGATTTCCAAGTCCAGGGGCAACGGTCTGACCATTGACGAATGGCTCGCCTATGCGCCGACGGAAAGCCTGTCGCTGTTCATGTACCAGAAGCCGAAGACGGCCAAGCGACTCTATTTCGACGTCATCCCGCGCGCCGTCGACGACTATTTCCAGCATCTGGCCGCTTATGAAGGCCAGGACATCGACAAGAAGCTGCAGAATCCGGTCTGGCACGTTCATGCCGGTCGTCCGCCGCAGGTCGACATGCCGGTCTCCTTCGCCATGCTGCTCAACCTCGTCAGCGCGTCGAACGCCCATGACAAGGCGATCCTGTGGGGCTTCATCTCGGCCTATCAGCAAGGCGCAACGCCTCAGACCCATCCCAAGCTCGATGAGCTCGTCGGCTACGCGATCCGCTATTTCGAGGATTTCGTCAAACCGACCAAGACGTTCCGAACGCCCGACGCGGACGAACGCGCCGCGATTGAGACGCTCGATGCGCGCCTGGCCGCGCTCGATCCGCACGCCACCGGCGAGGCGATCCAGGACGAGGTCTTCGAAGTCGGTAAGGAAGCCGGCTTCGAGAATCTGCGCGACTGGTTCCGCCTGCTCTATTCGGTGCTGCTCGGCCAGGAACAGGGCCCGCGCTTCGGGTCTTTCGTCGCGCTCTATGGCATCGAGCGCACCCGCGCGCTGATCGCCGAGGCGCTGGCCGGCAAGCTCGCCGACGAACAGGTCTGATTGCAATCGCTCACTGGTCGAGCCCGCCGCGTTCGGCGGGCGCCGCCGGCAGGCTATCCGGCGCTGGCGTCTCCGACTCTTGCGCAGGAGTTGTTGGTTCGATCAGCGGCACCAGCGCATCGGTCGCCGTAAGGCCCGGTGCCAGAAGCGGCGCCGAGCCGGTTACGACCTCTGACGTTACCGCGCCAACCGGAATATTGGCTTCCGATGGCTTGCGACCCAGTTCCTTTCGAAATTGTCCCCGGCCGGCCTCGCGCGCGTCGCTGAACGCCGCGTCATATCCACTGCCGTCGAGCGGTCTCGCCCAGCCCTGATCGACCATCCATTCGCCGATATCACGCCCGGCGATGCGGCAGATCGTGACGATGCCGCCATCGCCGTCGCGGGCGTCGGCGGGATCGCACTCGATCGGCCGCTGGCGCACCAGCCGTTTGAGCGCGGCGGAAGCGTAATTGCCGCACGGCCAATCCTCGCCCTTGTCCGTCCGGCACTCCGCATCGGCCGGCAGCGGCTCGATGCCGGCGATAACGATCCGTTTGTCGCCGGAGCGGAAGATGCCCGGTGCCACCACCTGCGCGCGCCGCCAGCGTTCCGGCTCCGGCGGTCGCGGCGGCGGGGCGGGCGGCACGATCGCCGGCAGGCGTTCGATCAGCGCCGCGTCGAGATCGGGGGCGGGCAGGACATGGTCCGGCGTCACGTCGCGCACGTCGCGCCGCACCGGCTCGAAGATCGGATCGCGGAGCTGCTCACGGGCCTGCTTGGTAGCAGGCTCGGCCTCCTGGGCCAGCGGCTCCTTTGTGGCCTGTGTGTCGGGTTCGGGCTTCGGGGAGGGGTCAGGTGTTTCGGGCTGAGCGGCAGGCGAGGAAGGAGCAGGCGTTTCGAGTTCGGCGATCGGAGAGGGGGGAAGCTCTTGGGACGCCAGAACGGCATAGAGGAGGGCCGCCAGCGCGAGGGCAAGGGCAATCACGATGCCAGCGAGGATACGCATGTCGCCTCTTTTTTGCGCGTTTCGTGTCGACCTGGAGCGGACTACTGGCTGGCCCAGATGATCCGCGCCATCCAGTCGATGTCCTGCGGCGAGAAGGTCCGGTCGGGATGCTCGGGGTTGAGCGATTGCAGTTCGACCATCCGGGACGAACGCCGAACCAGCAGTTTCGCCATCACCTCGCCGTCCTGCGTCTTCACCACCACGCGGTCGCCCTTGCGGATCGTGGCGCCGGGCGCGACGATGATGATGTCGCCGTCACGGTAGAGCGGCAGCATGGAATCACCCGAGACCTGAAGCGCGTAGACGGCATCCCTGTCCTGATTGGGGAACTTGATCTCGTCCCAGCCCTGACCCGCCGGAAAGCCGCCATCGTCGAAGAATCCGCCGACGCCGGCCTGCGCGAAGCCGAGCAGTGGCACCTGCAGATCGCCCGGCGTGCCGTATTGGTCCGGCATCTGCCGAAGCGCGCTGCTGCGCGTGGCAGCGCTGCCGCCCTTCCGGTCGGGGATCAGCGACATGAAGGTGTCGAGATCGGTATCGGTGGCGCGCAAAACGCGGGCGAGCGATTCCGTCGAGGGCCATCGCGGCCGCCCGGCACCGGTCACCCGTTTCGACTTGTTGAAGCTGGTCGGATCGAGCCCCGCCGCGCGGGCAAGGCCGGAGGGCGTGAGCCCCTTTGCCTCGGCCAATGCATCGATCGCCGCCCATACCCCTTCATGGGATAGCATCCGCCCACCGCCCATGATCTCGCGACCCCATCGTCGCGAGGAAATTATTCCTGAAAACCGTAGCCGCCCCGACGGACCGAGTCCATACCGCCAGGACTCCTCTTGGCCGACCGTGGCACTTCGGCCACAGCTCGGAAGCGGCGACTATGCCAGGTCGGACTTTGGCATGGGTCAGAGCGGGTGGAAGGCCTTGCGCCCCGAAGCGATCATCGCCTCGAGCACTTCCAGATGGTCCTGCCCCCAGAAGGTCTCTCCGCCATAAACATAGGCGGGCACGCCGATCGCGTCTGCGGCATTCGCCATGGCCGAATTGTCGGCCAGCGCCTTTTCGGTTTCCGCGCCCTTCGCCGCCGCCATGATGGCGGCGGGATCGTGGCCCTGTCCGGAAAGCAGGACACCAACCACCTGTTCGTCGGCGATGTCCCTTTCCTCCGCCCAGACCGCACGGGTCGCGGCATAAACGAACCCGTCCGGGTCGCCGCCGGCAAGCACGATCGCCGCCGCGCAGCGGTCGGCAAGCTGGGGGTTGGCCGGAAAGAAGGCCGGCTTCGGGTTGAGCTTTTCGCCGCGAAACTCCGCGTAGCGCTGCAATTCGACGAAACGGTAGCGTTGGCGCATTTCGGGGCGCTGCGGCAGCGGCACCGAGCCGGATTGCTCCCACAATTTGCCGAGCATCACCGGTCGGAAATGGACGGGCACGCCATGACGTGCGGCAATGGCCATCAGTGTGCGATGACCGAGATAGACATTGGGTGAAATCACCGTGAAATAGTAGTCAATCGCCTCGCTCATGCCGTCCCCCGCTCCCGAAATCGCGTTTTTGACGCCTGACAACGTGGAGGGTACACCGGGAAGTGACGGCCGCAAGCGCGACCGCTTTCAATTGTTTGCGATGCGCGCCGTGAGGTGGAAGGCAATGGACCGGATGAAGCAGACCCCCGAGCAATTGCTGGCACGCGCCTATGCGCTGGACAACGATGCCGAGGCGAAGGCGCTCTACCGGGACTGGGCCGAGACCTACGACACGACCATGATCGACGGGCTCGGCTATCTCACCCCGGCGCGCACGGCCGAACTGCTGGCGGAAAACCTGGCGGACAGGGAGGCGATGATCCTGGATGTAGGCTGTGGCACGGGTCTGGCCGGTGCCGAACTCGCCGCGCGGGGATATCGCTGCATTGATGCTCTCGACTTCTCGTCCGACATGCTGAAGGTCGCGGGCGCCAGAGGGTGCTATCGCCGGCTGATTGAGGCCGATCTCAACCTGCCGCTCGACCTTGAATCCGAATCCTTCGATGCGCTGATCTGTACGGGCACTTTCACCCACGCCCATGTCGGCGCGACCTGCCTGGATGAACTCTTCCGCGTGCTGAAACCCGGCGGCCTGTTCGCCTGCACCGTTCATGACGATGTCTGGCAGCCGGCCGGTTTCGAGAACAAGGTGGCCGAGTTGGACGCCGCCGGTACGCTCGAAACCCTCGCCCATGCGCCTGGTCCGTATTTCGCGGACAGCGAGGGCACGGACGGAGCTTATATCCTGTGGCGGCGCGCCGGCTGATCGGTCGTGAAGCTTGCCGTCAGCGTCTGAAGAACTTCAGCCGTCAGACTTTTCGCCGCGAAGCCGGCGTGCCCGGTTGCGACCCCGATTGTAGGGGTGCTCCGGCGCATGGCGCCGCCCCTTGCCGAGATCGCGTTCGGCGCGGGTGTCCTTGTCGAGTTTTTCGAAACTTTCGACCACTCCGTCGGCTTCCTGACGTATGTCGGGAACCGCGTCGCGTTCGTTGGACAGGGCATTCTGGTCGTGGCCCTGCTGGCCGAAATCGCCCATCTTGTCTGAGGCGAGATCGCTCTCGCTGGTCTTGCCCGGTTTGCCGGGCGACTGGTGGCCGTCGGGACCGGCGCGGTTGCCGGCCGCCCCACCGCCCATACCTTTGTCTGCGCGTGCCATGAGAACCTCCTTTCCTTGCCCAACGCGACCGGGCGGCGCGCGGTTCCCGTTTCGGGACAAACAGGTGGAAAGGTTGCGGGCTGCTTCAGGCACGAAAAAGGCCCCGGCGGGACCGGGGCCTTGATCGTTCTGGGCGTGGAAGCGTCTGGCCTCAGGCCGCCTGTTTGGCTTGCGTATCGGGCTTCGGATTGAAGCGCTCGTAGAACTTCTCGTCGTTCTTCGCCATGTCGAGCAGCAGCTTGTTCGGCTTGAACTGCGCGCCGTATTTGCGGGCGAGCTTCTTGCACATGTCGACGAAGGCGGCCGTGCCCATGCCGTCGATATAGGAGATCGCACCACCGGTGAACGGCGCGAAGCCGAAGCCGAGGATCGAGCCGACATCGGCCTCGCGCATGTCGGTGACGACCCCCTCGGCGACGCAGCGCGCCGCTTCAAGCGCGATCACCGCGTGATAGCGGTTGCGCAATTCCTGCACGTCGATCGTGTCGGGATCCTGCTGCGGATAGAGCTCGGCGGCCCCCGGCCAGAGATGCTTCTTGGCGGGCTTGGCCGGATAGTCGTAGAAGCCCTTGCCGTTCTTGCGGCCGAAGCGGCCGAGTTCCTCGACCATCTTGTTGATAAGCGCGAGCTGCTTGGGATCGACCGCCTTCTCGCCCATGTCGCGCACCGTCTGGTGCATGATCTTGTGCGCCAGGTCGATCGCCGTCTCATCGAGCAGCGCCAGCGGCCCGACCGGCATGCCGGCCATCTTGGCGACGTTCTCGATCATCGCCGGCGGTATGCCCTCGATCAGCATGTTCTGCGCTTCCGACATGTAACGCAGCACCATGCGGTTGATGTAGAAGCCGCGCGTGTCGTTGACGACGATCGGCGTCTTCTTGATGGCGCGGACATAGTCGAGCGCGACGGCCAGCGCCTTGTCGCCGGTCTTCTTGCCCATGATGATCTCGGTCAGCATCATGCGGTCGACCGGCGAGAAGAAGTGGATGCCGATGAACTGCTTCTGCCGCGGGAAGTTCTTGGCCAGCCCCGTGATCGGGATGGTCGAGGTGTTGGAAGCGAAGATCGCGCCGCGCTTCATGTGCTTGGCGGCTTCCTCGGTCACACCCTTCTTGACGTTCGAATCCTCGAACACCGCCTCGATGACGAGGTCGCAATCGGCGAGCGCGGCATAGTCGGTCGTCGTCTCGATGAAGGAGAGCAGCTTCTCCTTGGCTTCCGGCGTCGAGCGTCCCTTGGAGATCGCCCGGTCCTCGATGCCGGCCGCGTGCTCGCGTCCCTTGGCGGCCGCTTCTTCGTCGCGGTCGAGCAGCACGACCTTGATGCCGGCCTTCGCCGTCACATAGCCGATGCCGGCGCCCATGAAGCCGCCGCCGCCCAGGATGGCGACCTTCTTGATCTTCGAGGCCGGCACGTCGGCCGGACGACGAGCGCCCTTGTTGAGTTCCTGCAGCGACAGGAACAGGGATCGGATCATCATGCCGGCTTCGGTCGTCGTCAGCACATGCGCGAAATAACGGCTCTCCACACGGAGCGCGGCGTCCATCGGCAGCAGCAGGCCCTCATAGACGCATTTCAGGATGCAGCGCGCACCGGGATAGTTGTCGTAGGTCTCGCGGCGATAAATCGCGGCCGCCGGTGGGAAGAGCTGCGCGCCCTTGGCCGAATAGACCGGTCCGCCCGGCAGGCGGAAGCCCTTCTCGTCCCAGGGCTGTACCGGCTTCAGCCCGTCCAGGATCATCTTCTTCGCGGTGTCGACCAGTTTCTTCGGCGCCGCCGTCTCATGCACAAGGCCGAGGCGCTTGGCCTTCGCAGCGTCGTAATTCTTGCCCTGCAACAGCATCTGCAGCGCTTCCTGCGTGTCGATCAGGCGCGGAACGCGCTGCGTGCCGCCACCGCCGGGGAACAGGCCGACCTTGACCTCGGGCAGGCCGACCTTGGCCTTTGGGTCTTCCGACATGACACGGCCATGGCAGGCAAGGCACAGTTCGAAACCGCCGCCGAGCGCGATGCCGTTGATTGCCGCGACCCAGGTCTTGCCCGAAGTTTCCAGCCGGCGGCAGATGCGCTGCAGGAAGGACGAATTCTCGAACAGGAACTTGGCCGCTTCCTCCTCGTCCTTGACCTTCATCTTCTGATAGGTCGCGAACGATTCTTCCAGCATGGAAAGGTCGGCGCCGGCCGAAAAGCTGTCCTTGCCCGAGGTGAGCACCACGCCCTTCACCTTGTCGTCGCCGGCCATCGCCTCGACGATCTTGTTGAAGTCCTCGACCACGGACTGGTCGATGACGTTCATCGACTTGCCCGGCATGTCCCAGGTGACGACGGCGATGCCGTCCGCATCGGTCTCGACGGTGAAATTCTTGTAGGTCATTTCAACTTTTCTCCTTGAACTGTCTGGCCTGCGCCATGGAGGCGGCAACGGCCATGGCGTTCGCGCCGGCGCCGTTGAGGCCGGCGAGTACGCCCAGATGGTCGTCTTCGTTCTTGTGCTGGTTGAGTTTCCACGCGCCCTCGGCCCGGCTGACCCGCATGCGCAGCCCGACGATGGCCCGGCTCATCTTCGCGATGTAGTCGCCGGGAGCGTCCGACACCTGCCAGGGCTCCGCCCGGCCTGCCTCGTTGTGCGCGGTCAGGTCGTCGAGATGACGGCGCAGTTCGGCCGGGTCGTCGATGATCTCCAGCGCGCCGTGCAGGTGCACGCTGACATAGGCCCAGGTCGGAACGGCCTTCCCGGTCTGCGCCTTGGTCGGATACCAGCCGGGATGGATGTAGCTTTGTTCGCCCTGGAAGATCGCCAGCGATTCGCCGGACAGGTCGAGCTGCCAGTGCGGGTTTGCCCTGGCGACGTGAAACTCGAGAGTCGTCTCGTCGTCCGCATGCCGGACCACGCACGGGGCGTGGGTGGCGTGCAGTTGCCCGCCCGCATTCGTGACGATGCAGGCGAGCTGGATGCGCTGCGCTGCCTCGGCAAGAATGCGTGGATCCTCCTCGCGGAAGAAGGCGGGCTGATACATCGATCAGACCCTTTCGATGATCGTTGCCGTGCCCATGCCGGCGCCGATGCACAGCGTCACCAGCGCGGTGTTGAGGTCGCGGCGTTCCAGCTCGTCGAGCACCGTGCCCAGGATCATCGCGCCGGTCGCGCCCAGCGGATGGCCCATGGCGATGGCGCCGCCATTGACGTTCATCTTGGCGTGGTCGATGTCGAAGGCCTGCATGTAGCGCAGCACGACGGAGGCGAAGGCCTCGTTGAGCTCGAACAGATCGATGTCGTCGAGCGTCATCTTCGAGCGCTTGAGCAGCTTTTCGGTCACGTCGACCGGGCCGGTCAGCATGATCGCCGGCTCGGAGCCGATATTGGTGAACGCCCGGATACGCGCGCGCGGCTTCAGCCCCATGGCCTTGCCGGCCCGCTTCGAGCCGAGCAGCACCGCGCCCGCGCCGTCGACGATGCCCGACGAATTGCCGGCATGGTGAACGTGGTTGATGGCTTCCACTTCGGGATAGCGCTGCACGGCGACGGCATCGAAACCGCCCATCTCGCCCATCATCACGAAGGACGGGTCGAGCGAGGCGAGCGACTGCATGTCGGTGCCCGGCCGCATGTGCTCGTCCTTGTCGAGGATGGTGATGCCGTTGATGTCCTTGATCGGAATGACCGAATTCTTGAACCGGCCGTCCTCCCAGCTCTTGGCCGCCCGCTTCTGGCTTTCCACGGCATAGGCGTCGACATCGTCACGCGTGAAACCGTATTTCGTGGCGATCAGATCGGCCGAGATACCCTGCGGCACGAAATAGCCGGGTACCGCGACCGAGGGGTCCATCGCCCAGGCGCCGCCCGAGGCGCCCATGCCGACGCGGCTCATCGATTCAACGCCGCCGGCGATCACGATGTCGTCGGAGCCCTGCGCGATCTTGGCCGCGCCCAGATTGACGGCGTCGAGGCCGGAGGCGCAGAAACGCGAGATCTGGATGCCGGGCGCCTTGGTGTCGTAGCCGGCCTCGAAGGCGGCAGAGCGTGGAATGACCGAGCCGGCCTCTCCGACGGGATCGACGCAGCCGAAGATGATGTCGTCGACCTTGCCCGTGTCGAGTTCGCTGCGGTCGCGCAGCGCTTCCAGCGTGTGGGCCGCCAGCCGCACCGCCGGCACCTCGTGCAGGCTTCCGTCCTTCTTGCCGCGTCCGCGCGGCGTGCGGACATGATCGTAGATGAATGCCTCTGCCATGGTTGTCTCCTTGGATCGTTCGCTGTCGCCGCGTCGTCAGCCTTGCGGGCCCGAAGGCAGGATCGCCTCCGGCGCGGCCCAGTTTTCAAGTGATTTCAGTCGTTTCGTCCAGGCGTCGATGGCCGGATAATCCGCCCAGTCGAGCCCGTAATGGTCCGGCCAGAACAAATAGCCTGCGCAGGAAAGGTCGGCGATGGTGGGGCGGTCGGCGGCCACCCAGTCGCGGCCGGTCAGATGGCGCTCGAACACCTTGATTGCCGCGATCGCACGCCCCTTCATGAATTCGGCTTCCGGCGTATCGCCCTTGCCGGCGAAACGCAGCAGGAAGCGATACGTTGCGATGTAGCTGGTCAGCTTGTGGTTGTCCCAGAACATCCAGCGCAGGATCTCGCGGTGCTCGGTCGCGTTGCGCGCCGCGAACTGGTCGAAGCGGTCGGCCAGATACCACAGGATCAGCGCCGACTGGGAAAGGGTGAGGTCGCCCTGCGTATGGTCGACCAGCACCGGCACCTCGCCCATCTCGTTGAGCGCCAGGAATTCCGGCGTCCGCGAACCGCCGTGAAAGAAATCGTTCCAGACCGGCTGCCAGTCGGCGCCGGCAAGCTGCAGCATCAGCGCAACCTTGTAGGAATTGCCCGATTCCACGAAGCAGTGAAGCGTATAGTCGGCCACCGGCTAGGCTCCCTCGACGATGAGCATGGTCGCCTTGGCAACCGGCACGCGGTGCTCGCGTGCCGCCTGGTATTCGGCCGAATTGTAGCAGGCCCTGGCCTGTTCGATGCTGTCGAACTCGATCACGACATGGCGTGCGCCGATATCGTCGCCCTCCAGCATCTCGAACGGGCCGCCGCGCGCCAGAAAGCGTGCGCCGAAACGTTCGAATGCGGGCTTCGCGCCCTCGACATAGAGTTTGTAGGTTTCGGGGTCGCGCACATCGACATGCGCGATCCAGTATCCCTTGGCCATCATCTCCTCCCCAGGATTACAGCGACCTTGCGATCAGTAGCTTCATGATCTCGTTCGTGCCGCCATAGATACGCTGCACCCGCGCGTCGCGAAAGGAGCGCGCGATCGGATACTCGTTCATGTAGCCATAGCCGCCGAACAATTGCAGGCATTCGTCGATCAACTTGCATTGAAGATCGGTGGTCAGCATCTTCACGACCGAGGCATTGACGCTGTCGAGTTCGCCGGCGAGATGCTGTCCGACGCACCAGTCGGTGAAGACGCGCGCCTGGACCGCCTCGGCCTTCAGTTGCGCCAGCTTGAACTGGGTGTTCTGGAACTCGATGATCGCCTTGCCGAACGCCTTGCGCTCCTTGACATAATCGACGGTCAGCGCCAGCGCGCGCTCGATGGCGGAAATCGCCTGGTTGCCGATCAGCAGTCGCTCCTGCGGCAATTGCTGCATGAGCTGGACGAAGCCTTCGCCCTCTTCATGGCCGAGCAGGTTGGCGGTCGGCACCCGCACGTCGTTGAAAAACAGTTCCGACGTGTCGTTGGCCTTCAGGCCCACCTTGTCGAGATTGCGGCCGCGTTCGAACCCGCCTTCCGGACTCTCGACATCGGCGGTTTCGACCACGATCAGCGAGGTGCCCTTGGCGCGCTTCGACGGATCGGTCTTGGTCACCACGACGATCAGGTTCGCGTTCTGCCCGTTGGTGATGAACGTCTTCGAGCCGTTGATCAGATAGTGGTTGCCGTCCTTCTTGGCGGAGGTCTTCACGCCTTGCAGGTCGGAACCGGCACCCGGCTCCGTCATCGCGATGGCGCCGATCAGTTCGCCCGTGGCGAGTTTCGGCAGCCAGCGCTGCTTCTGTTCCTCGGATCCGTAATGCAGGATGTAGGGGGCGACGATGGCGTTGTGCAGGCCGATGCCGAAGCCGTCGACGCCGACATGGCCGATCGATTCCGAGATCGCCGCCTCATGGGCGTAAGTGCCGCCGGCCCCGCCATACTCCTCCGGCATGGAGGCGCAGAGCAGGCCGTTTGCACCGGCCTTCTCCCAGACCGAACGCGGTACGATCTCGTTCTTCTCGTATTCGTCGTAATGCGGCGCCACCTCGGCCTCGAGGAACTTCACCGCCATGTCGCGCAACATCGCGACGTCTTCGGTTTCCCACGCCGGCGTTGCCACGCCCTTGATGCGTCCTGCGTTGGTTGACAAACCTGCCTCCGATCTCCCGCCCGGCCGCCGACTTCATTGCCGACGGACGGTTCTTCCGGCGTCGGTGGCGGCCGATTGCGCGGCCACCACTAGCAAATAAGTTCAAGACTGAACAGACGATTCCGCCAGTTTCACCCAGTCGTCACACGGTGATCAGAACGCGTCCGCCTCAAGTGCCATCATGCTCTCGGCGCCGGATTCGATCCTTGCCAGATGCGCCTGGGCTTCCGGTAGAATGCGGTCCATGAAGTAACGCGCGGTGGCGAGCTTGCCTTCGTGGAAGGAGGACTTGCCGTTCGCGCCTTCTGCCAGCGCGGCGAGCGACTTCTCCGCCATCAGCGCCCACATGTAGCCGAGCGCCACGATCCCCATCAGGTGCATGTAGTCCATCGAGGCCGCGCCGGCATTGTTAGGATCCTTCATGCCGTTCTGCATCAGCCACATGGTGGCGCCTTCCAGCGCCTTGACCGCGCTGCGCAGCGGCTTGGTGTAGGGCACCATCTTTTCGTTTTCGCGATGGCCGCCGGTAAAGCCGTTGACTTCCTCGATGAAGGTCCGCATCGCGCGGCCGCCATCCTTGGGCAGCTTGCGGCCGACGAGGTCGAGCGCCTGGATGCCGTTGGCACCCTCGTAGATCATGGCGATGCGGGCATCGCGCACGAACTGGCTCATGCCATGTTCCTCGATATAGCCGTGCCCGCCGAAGACCTGCTGCGCCATCACGGCGTTCTCGAAGCCCTTGTCGGTCAGCACGCCCTTCACGATCGGGGTGAGCAGGCCCATCAGGTCGTCGGCCTTCTGGCGGTCTTCTTCCGATTCCGAACGATGCGAGATGTCGCCCTTCAGCGCCGTCCACAGCATGAAGGCGCGGCCGGCCTCGTTGATCGCCTTGATGTTCATCAGCATGCGGCGCACGTCAGGATGGACGATGATCGGATCGGCCTTCTTGTCCGGCGCCTTGGGCCCGGTCAGCGCGCGGCCCTGGATACGCTCCTTGGCGTATTCGACTGCGTTCTGATAGGCGGTCTCGGAGATCGCCAGGCCCTGCAGGCCGACGCCGAGGCGGGCCTCGTTCATCATCACGAACATGGCGGCGAGACCGCGGTTCTCCTCACCGATCAGCCAGCCCTGCGCACCGTCATAGTTGAGGACGCAGGTCGCGTTGGCGTGGATGCCCATCTTCTCCTCGATGGCGCCGCAGGAGACCGGGTTGCGTTCACCCGGATTGCCATCGGCATCGGGGATGAATTTCGGCACGATGAACAGTGAAATGCCCTTGGTGCCTTCCGGCGCGCCCTCGATGCGTGCCAGCACCAGATGGATGATGTTTTCCGACAAATCGTGCTCGCCGGCAGAGATGAAGATCTTCTGACCGGAAATCGCATAGCTGCCGTCGCCATTGGGCACGGCCTTGGAGCGCAGCATGCCCAGATCCGTGCCGCAATGCGGTTCGGTCAGGTTCATCGTGCCGGTCCAGATGCCCTCGTTCATCTTGGGCAGGTATTTCTGCTTCTGCTCTTCCGAGCCGTGGACCTGGATCGCGGCGATCGCACCCTGGGTCAGGCCGGGATACATCGCGAACGCCATGTTGGCCGAGATCACGTATTCGCTGACCGCAGACTGCAGCGCATAGGGCAGGCCCTGGCCGCCATGGTCCGGATCGGAGGCGAGCGCCATCCAGCCGCCCTCGCAATAGGCCTTGTAGGCCTCCTTGAAACCCTTCGGCGTGGTCACCGAGGCATCGTCATGGCGCGTGCAGCCCTCTGCGTCGCCGCTCAGGTTGAGCGGCTGCAGCACTTCCTCGCTCAGCTTCGCGGCCTCGCCCAGGATCGCCTCGATCATGTCGGGCGTGGCTTCCTCGAAACCGGAAAGGTTGTTGTAGCGCTGCAGGTTGAGGACATCGTTGAGCACGTAAAGCGTGTCTTCGACCGGTGCACGATAGGTCGGCATGAAAATCTCTCCTCACACTGTGCCGGCGGCGGGCCGGCCGGTTCGATCAATTTGGGCAATGTACAGGGCCACGGCACGGGAAGTCGCGGGAATAATCCGCGCCGATCCCGCGTCGGGAGCGCCCGGACATGGCTGTGCCGGACCGCCCTTCGCATTGCTGCGGCCACTGATATGGTGCTGCGGCGGCTGCATATCAAACTTTTACGTTTGCGTAAACGTCAATTATTTTCCGGACGAAGGGACAAGGGGGTTCGACCGGGGCCCGCATTTATGCGCGGCCCGGAATTCTGCCGATCTGGATCGGATGGCATGGGCATCTTGCCGACTTTATTTGGTCGACCGTGCCTGGCTGACCCTTCCGGCCGTCGATGCCGGACGGGGGAAGGTCCCGGCCGGCCCGGGCGGTTCAGCCCTGTCTCAGCGAACGGATGGTATCGGTAAGCTGCGCCATCGCGTCCTCGATTTCAGCCTTCTGGCTTCTGAGCACGTCGAGCTGCTCGGTGAACTTGGCCAGCAACTTGTCGGTCACGTCCTCGAGTTCATCTGCCCGATCGTAGATGTGCAGCAATTCCTGGATGTCGACGAGCGCGAAACCGACGCGCTTGGCGAGCAGGATGACGGATAGCCGCGCCCGGTCCTGTGCGTTGTAAAGCCGTGTCGAGCCTTCCCGCTTCGGCTGGATCAGTCCCCGATCCTCATAAAAGCGCAAGGTGCGCAGGGTAATGTCGAACTCCCGCGCAAGGTCTCCGATTCGATAGGTCTCGTTCTCGCCTTGCGAGCACGCCTCAGGTAGATGGCCAATGCGCTTGCCGCGCTGCAGGTCATGCATCGTTTCACCTCTGTCCAGGCGAATGGCAGGTAGCCTTGTTCTCAGGCGGCGGGCAGGCTGACCGAATGCTGCATGATGCGACCGGATGGATGGTTGCTTCGAACGCCGCTCAGGACGCCGCCGAAGCGGGTAAGCACCAGCCGGCAGATCGAGCCTCGCCCCCCAGATACCATCTCCCTGCCGGTTTGCCCCGAATGTTCTCATGAGACCAAGCTTCCGGCACCATTACGGTGTCTCTTCAGCTTGAGTCCGGCGGAACACTCATCCCCACTTTCAAGATATGCCGGAACAGCCAGCATATCGTCTGCACTTTAATACGCTGGGATCAGTTATGCCAGATTACAATTCCAGTAATTGGCCCCGCCAGCCCCGGTTCCCGCAAACGCGGTTAACCGCTTGTTTACCCTGTTTCAGGAAAGGTGTCGGCGAGCGATGGGGATTCGCGCGACGATTCGGTTTCGGGCGATTTTGAACAAGCTCACATGCGACAAAACGGTGAAACACCGGGACCAGGTAGCGAGATGAGCCGAGTAAGATCACAACTGGACGCACTTCTGGAGCAGCCTCATCCGGCTGAAGGTGGCCGGGGCGGCCACCGCGACACCAGCGTAGATACCGTCCAGAAAAAACTCGACGCCGCCTGGGCAAGGAAATCCGCAGGAAACACGGGCAGCCGGGCTGGTGCGCATGCCGACGCCGGGCCCCGACGCGAACCTCCGTCCGATCTCGCCCGCATCCGCGACAGCCTCGACCGCCTTGCCGGCCGGCTGGGCTCCATGGGCGCTTCAGAGCCCCAGGCTTCTCCCACTCCCAGGCAGAGACCGCCCGCGCAGAAACCGCCCGAACAAAGACAGCTTCGCCAGCGCCAGCCGTCGGACTATCGCGAGCCTCTCGGTCGTGCCGGTGCCGATGACGGCATCGGACGCGAACTGCGCGCCGAACTTGCTGCGCTGCGCAACGATTTCGCCGATGCCTTCGAACAGTTCGAGAGCAATAGCGGCCGCTTCGGCCTCGACGAACGTACGCGCGACGAACTCTATCGCCTCGTCGACGCGGTTTCCCGCCTTGAGCAGCAGTCGCGCCAGGCGCCCGACCATCTCGAGGACGTCTCCATCGAATTGCGCAATCTGCACGCCGCGCTCGAAACGGTTGCCGCCTCCGCAAGCCCCGATCTCGAAGGCTTCAGCCGTTCGATCGAGACGAGCTATGCCGAACTCGCCGGCCGCATGGAAGAGATGATCTCGTCCCTGATGGACCAGATTTCCCGTTCGCGCGACGGTGGCGAACTGCGCGGCGAACTGACCCTGCTGGGCGAGCATGTCGTCGCCATCCGCGATGCGATCGACCGGCTGCCGGGTCATCTCTCAGCCGCGGTTCCCGCCGAGCAGATCGAATCGAGACTGGACCAGCTCGCCGGATCCATCGAGGCGCTGTCGGACACCGAGGACCGCTCGCTCGCCCGTCACTTCGGCGAGATCGACGCGAGACTCGACGAGATCACCCGTGCGCTGGTCGCCGTCTCGGCGGCGCCCGGCGACAACGATGCCTTCGAGCGCATCGAGGCGCGGATCGCCACGCTCGGCAAGACGGTCGAACAGATCGCCGAGGAATGGCAGGATTCGGCTGCGCTGCCGGCCTCCGGCGCAGACGGCTTTGCAGCCGAGATCAAGAACTCGCTTGAGATGATCGACCGCAGGCTTTCCGAGATCGGTAAAGCGCCGGCCGCGGACTCGCGGGAATTCGATGCGATCGTCGATCGTCTCGCCACGCTGTCCGACAAGCTCGACAACATGTCCGGCTTCAACGCGGTCGCCGCCAGCATGTCCGGGGACAACGAGTTGCTGTCCCGCCTCGATGCCATCGTCGGCCGTCTGGATGCGCTCGGCGAGGGCGGTGCGCCCGTCGCCGGCGACAGCGCCGCGCTCGCGGCTATCGAACGCCAGATTGCCGAACTGGCCGACCGGATCGACGCGGCACCCGCCGCAGGCCTGCGCGAGGGTTCGTCCGAAGACGGCGAAATCCTCGCCATGCTGCAATCGCTAGCCGCGCGCATCGACACGCTGGCCGAAGCGCGCACGATCGAATTGCCGGAGACCGAACAGCTCGCGGCACTGGAACAGCAGCTTGGCGGCATCGTCTCGCAGCTAGACACCCTGTCTGCCGGCGGCTTCGACCTCGCCCCGATTTCCGAGCGGCTCGAGAGCATTGAACAGCAGGTCGCCAATAGCCGCGACATCGCCATCGACGTCGCCAGCCAGGCCGCCGAGCGTGCGGTCGGCATGGCCTCGGGTGGCGGATCCTTCGATCCCGAACTCATTGAATCGCTGCGCACCGAGCTGCACGAACTGAATTCCAACTCGCGCGATTCCAGCGAGCGCAGCGTGGCCGCCTTCGACGCCGTGCACGAGGCCCTTTCGGCCATCGTCGACCGGCTCGGCGCCATCGACGAACGCCTGCATGGCGCGCCTGAAGCCGAGACGAGCCGGCGTGACACGGAATCGAACCGCCCCGACCCGGTTGAAATGCCCATCCTGCGCGAAGCATCCTACGATGACGACCGCGAACCGATGCGCGACGAAGACGACGGCTTCGAGCCGCGCGGCGAGAGCCGCGACGAGCGCGCCGAATACGAGGACGATCTCGACGAGCGCTTCGAGGAAGTCGACCGGCGCCAGGAAGACGAGGCTCCGCTGCCGCAGCTGGACGAGGCCCCCTCGCTCGAAACCGACGAGCCCGTCGACGAGCTCGATCAGGACGACGTCGAGGACGTTCCGCTGGAGCCCGGTTCCGGCGCGCCCGATCTTGCGGCGCTCGTGCGCCAGGCTGCCGCCAAGCGCAAATCCGGCGAGGCATCCGCATCCTCGACCCATGGCGCCGCCGATCTGATTTCCGCCGCGCGCCGCGCCGCCCAGGCAGCGGCGGCCGAGGAAGCCGCCGCGAAGGAACCGGCCGTCGAAGCCGTGAAGAAAAAGCCCCGACGCGCTTTGCAGATGCCCGGCCTGAAGGGCGTGAAGCCTGTCCGGCTGCTGCTCATTGCCTCGGCGATTGCAGCCATCGCGGTCTTCGCCGTGCCGCAGGTGATGAAATTCATGGGCGGTTCCGGAGAGATCACGGCCGCGCCGCCTGCAGTTCAGGAAGGCGATCCGCAGGCCGGTACCGGACAGCAGGGTGCTGTCGATGGCGCGCAGCCGATGTCGAACGACGCTCCCACCGAACGCCCGGCTGCCGATCCCGCATCGACCACGAACGGCATCGTATCCCCCGTCACGAACGCCACCGAGCGGCAGGCGACCGTCATTCCCGTCGCACCTGCCGATCCGGTGGTAAGCCCGGTCGCGGCCGAAACCGTCGAGCGGACCGTCGACATCCCGGCACCGCCGAAAGATGTCGGCAACATTGCCCTGCGTCAGGCCGCCGAGAGCGGAGACGGCGCGGCACTGTTCGAGGTCGGCAGGCGCTACACCGACGGCGATCCCGTCGATCGCGATCTGACGACCGCCGCGCAATGGTATGAATATTCCGCCCGCGCCGGTTTCGCGCCGGCCCAGTATCGCCTCGGCAATTTCTTCGAGAAGGGTCATGGCGTTGGTTCAGACGTCGGCAAGGCGGTGATGTGGTACCAGCGCGCCGCCGAGCAGGGCAACGCGCTCGCCATGCACAATCTTGCCGTGCTCTACACCTCCGGTCTCGTCGGTGGCACGCCGGACATGGAAGCCGCGGTCGAATGGTTCCGCCAGGCCGCCGATCTGGGCGTCAAGGACAGCCAGGTCAATCTCGGCATCCTCTATACACGCGGCATGGGCGTGAAGGAGGATCTGGTCGAGGCCTACAAATGGTTCGCCGTCGCCGCGCGCGCCGGCGATGCCGACGCCGCCTCCAAGCGCGACATGCTGGCCAATGCGATGCGCCCCGACCAGCTCGAACAGGCGCGCGGCCAGGCAGGCCTGTGGAAGCCGGCCAGCATCGATACCGACGCCAATACGGTCGTGGTGAAGCCGGAATGGACGGAGACCGGCGGCCGCCGCGCCGAGGCCGGATCGGGCAGCGACAATGCAACGCAACTCGCTTCCACCGGAGAGCTGGTCGCGCGCGTCCAGACCATGCTGTCGAGCCTCGGATTCGACGTCGGCCCCTCCGACGGCGTGATGGGACAGAAGACCCGCGACGCCATCAGGGCTTTCCAGAGCAGCGCAGGCATGAAGGTCGATGGCGAGATTTCCGGCGAACTGATCGAGGCGCTCGAAAAGGGCGCTGCCTGACACGGGTTAACCAGGGGCGGATTTGCCGCCCCCATTATGCGCCGCGCAAGATTGACAACGCTTGCCGTCGGGCGCATTACCCAAAGGACTTTCCGTCGTGCAGCGAGCTGACGGGCGTCATTGCGATTGATGCCCCGGGCAAGCGTATTTGGTTGGTCCCGCCGAGGGGCCGGGTGAGCCGGTGAACGTCTACCTTCCCATTGCTGAACTGTCCGTCAACATCTTCACGTTGTTCGGCATGGGCATGGCGGTCGGCTTCCTGTCGGGCATGTTCGGGGTCGGCGGCGGCTTCCTGATGACTCCGCTG
>JBHIWX010000055.1:0-29004 GCA_041987205.1 Rhizobiaceae bacterium
GGGCATGATCGTGGTGAACGATGCAAGCGCGCCGGTGAAGGCGGCGGCCGATCATCTGCGCGCCTGTTTTACCTCGATGCAGGCGAACGGCCGGCAGGGGGTTGGCGCGGCCTGAACGCGCTGTTATGCGACGGGCCTCGACATAGCGGGGCCGGTTCGTCTCATGATTGTCTTTGTCATCAAGCTGGCGGCGATTTCCGTCGCCATCTATTTCGTCATCGCGCTCGGCCTGATCCTGTCGCAGAGGCCGCCATCGACTCCGCCTGCGAAAGGCGAGGGGATCGTCTTCGATGAGATGCTGGCGGCCAATCTCGGCGATCTGCATCCGCTGATCCATTTCACCGCGCGTGACGGAACGGTGCTCGACTATCGCCGCTATGACAGTGCAACGCCATCCAGGCGATTGCTGATCCTGGTGCACGGCTCGTCCTGGCACGGCATGCAGTTCCACGCGATGGCGAAGGCGATCGCGGCAAAGGGACTTGCCACGGTGATCCTGCCCGACATGCGCGGCCACGGTTTCGAACCGGTACGGCGGGGGGATGTCGACCATATCGGCCAGCTCGAGGAGGACATGGCCGACCTGATCGATCATTTGCGGACCGATGGCGAAGAAGTCGTGCTCGGCGGTCATTCCTCGGGCGGTGGCTTCGTGGTGCGGTTCGCCGGCGGTGCGTATGGTGACAAGGCGGATGCCTTCGTGCTGATGGCGCCGTTTCTCCGGCATGACGCGCCGACGACGCGACCTGATGCGGGCGGCTGGGCGCGCCCTGCGGTGCGCCGGATCGTCGGCCTCGTCATGCTCAATGCCGTGGGTATCCGGGCGCTCAACGGGCTTGAGGTCATCAGCTTCGCCGTGCCGCGCGAGGTGCTGGACGGGCCGTATGGCAAGACGGCCACCACCGCCTACAGCTTCCGGCTCAACCAGTCCTTTGCGCCACGGCAGGATTTCAAGGGCGATCTGAAGGCCATTCGCCGGCCCCTGCTGGTGATGGCCGGCGCGGAAGACGAATCCTTCGTCGCCGAACGCTACGAGCCGGTGGTCTCCGCCAGCACGCAGACCGGCACCTATCGCGTGCTGCCCGGCATCAACCATCTCGGCATCGTCAGCGACGCCAGGGCGATCGAAACCCTTGCCGACTGGATTGAAGACCTGCCGGGCTGAGGCGTCTCACACGGGAGCTTCGGATCAGGCCTTCGACGGGTCGTGCCTGGTAAGCCAGGCGACGACATGATCGCGGGCCTCGTGTGCTTCGGGCATGTCGAGCAACGGCCAGACATGGAACATGCCCTTCTTCTCGAACAACTCGATGTCGACGCCGGCCTTGCGCGCCTTGTCGACGAACAGATGCGTGTCGGGGTTGAGGAGGTCGTGCGTGCCGGTCAGCACCAGACAGGGCGGGAGCGTCGACAGATCGCCTCGTAACGGGCTGAGTCGCCAGTCCGCAAGATCGATGCCGTCGGCATAGAGCCTTGCGGCCTCCAGCACGCCGGGCAAACCCAGCCATGGGTCCTTCTTCTCCACCGCGACAATGTCGGGATTGTCGAAAACGGTGTCGACGGAGGGCGAGATGGCGACCAGGGCGCCGGGCTGCGGCAGTCCTTCCGACGCGGCCGTGAGCGACATGACCAGCGCCATGTTGCCACCGGCGGAATCGCCCATGAAGACGATGCTTTCGGCTGGCGTCTCCTTCAGCACGTCGCGGTAGAGCGCCATGCCGGCGCCGGTGATCTCCGGCGCCTTGTGCTCGGGCGCCAGCGGATAGACCGATACCGAGATGCGGACTCGCAATCGCTCTGCCAGTTCGGCGATCAGCTTCAAGTGATGCGGGGTCAGTTCGAACATGTAGGCGCCGCCATGCAGGTAGACGATGCGGCGGTCGCCGGCGCCGTTCTTCGGCTCGACCTCGTAGACGAGGGTGCCACCGACCTCGCGCTCGCTGATGTCGAGGCGTGCGCGCACGGCGTCGGGCGGGCGATGATCCTCGGTTTCCCGTGCCTTCTTCAGCCGGGCATGGAGGCCGTCAACGGAAGCGAAGGATTTCTTGCGCGTGTGCTTCAGGACGAAGGCGAAGAAATGGCTTTTCAGGCTTGGCATGTTCCCCCCAATGCCAGTTGCAGGCATGACGCCGCGATGTGCGCCATGAGACGCGTTTGGCCACCCTGCCGTCAAGGTCGCATCGTGGCGAGCGCGCGTCAGGTCTGGCGCGAGCGCCTTCTGCGTCTTCTGCCGCTGTCGGCGCCACCTTCGCCGGCATCGACCAGCGTTTTCGGCTCGGGCAGCGTGACGGCGGCCGAGAGCCGGGGAAAGGCGTCCGTCTTGTTGGGAAAGGCCATGGCGTCGACGAACAGGCGCTGGAAGTCCGGTTCCAGCGCGGTCTCCACCTTGTGGATCGTCTTGACCGTTTCCTCGATTTCCCGGCGATGGCCGCGGTTGAGCAGCGCCATCAGCGCGCCGTCGCCAGCCGCGTTGCCGACCGCCTTGACCTTGTCCAGATCGCAATCGGGGATCAGGCCCAGCACCATGGCGTATTTCGGGTCGATATAGGAGCCGAAGGCGCCGGCGAGGCGGATCGAGTCGACATGGTCGACGTCCTGCTTCTGCATCAGCAGCTTGACGCCGGCATAGAGCGCGGCCTTGGCGAGCTGGATGGCACGCACGTCGTTCTGCGTGATGGTGATGCGCGGCTCGGCCTTGGACAGCACGTAGGAGAAGGTGCGGCCGTTCTCGATGATCCGGTCGCTCCTTGCGGCCAGCGTCCCGTCGATGACACCTTCGGCAGAGATGATGCCGGCGAGGAACATCTCCGCGACGATTTCGATGATGCCGGAACCGCAAATGCCGGTGACGCCGATCGATTGCGTCGCTTCGGCGAAGCCCGGCTCGTCGGACCATTGTTCGGCACCGATGACGCGGAAGCGCGGTTCGAGCGTTTCGCGGTCGATGCGCACGCGCTCGATGGCCCCGGGCGCGGCGCGCTGGCCGCCCGAAATCTCCGCGCCCTCGAAGGCGGGGCCGGTCGGCGAAGAGCAGGCGACAACGCGGTCGCGGTTGCCCAGCACGATCTCGGCATTGGTGCCGACATCGACCAGGAGCATCATCTCGTCCTGACGATAGGGTCCTTCGGACAGGGTGGCGGCGGCAGAATCCGCGCCGACATGGCCGGCGATGCAGGGCAGGATGTAGGTGCGAGCACCGGCATTGACCTCGATGCCGATCTCGGATGCGTCGACATGGACCGCACCGGATACGGCGAGCGCAAAGGGCGCGCCGCCCAGTTCCGTCGGGTCGAGGCCGAGGAAGAGATGGTGCATGACCGGGTTGCCGACGAAGACGAGGTCGAGAATGTCGTGCCGGTTGATCCCGGCTTCGCCGCAGACCTTGCCGATCAGCTCGTTGATCGCCTGGCGCACCGCCGCCGTCATGCGCTCGTCGCCGCCCGGATTCATCATCACATAGGAGACGCGGCTCATCAGATCCTCACCAAAGCGGATCTGCGGGTTCGGGGTGCCGGAGGAAGCGATAATGCGGCCCGACAGCAGCGAGACCAGATGCATGGCGATGGTGGTCGAGCCGATGTCGCAGGCAATGCCCCAGGCCTCGTTGTGCAGGCCGGGCCACAGCGCGATAATCCTTGCCGTGTCGGTTTCCATGTCGCGGTGGATCGCGGCGGTGACGGCCCATTCGCCGTCGCGCAATGTCTTCTGGATGCCGGGGATCAGGGCGAAATCGGTTTCCAGCCGGTCGAAGTCCAGCGGTTCGCCCCAGTCACGGATAAGCGCCGCCTTGAGGCGATCCAGATCGCCGAGCGGCTTGTGCATGTCGGGTTCCTCAACCTCGACATAGCAAAGGCGGATGGCGGCGTTGCGCTCGATGGCGCGCGTGGTCGCGGCCTTGCGCACGACCGCGCCGTTGACCACCGTGTCCTGCGGCACGTCGATGACGAGGTCGCCCTGGATCGTGGCCGAACAGGAGAGGCGGCGGCCCTCCGGCAGGCTGCGTACGCGGTCGTAGCGTTCTTCCTTCGGGCCGCGTGGCGAGATGTGGTCGTTGGATGAAGTGATCTTGTGCTTGGCGAAATGGCCTTCCTGCACCTCGATCTGGCACCGCCCGCAGGTCGCGCGCCCGCCGCACACGCTCTCGACATAGACGCCGAGCTGGCGCGCGGCATCGAGCACGGGCGTTCCTACCGGGAAACGCCCGCGTTTGCCGGACGGCATGAAGAGGACGAGGGGGGTGTAGTCGCTCATTGCAGCCCCGTACAAGAATCAATGGTTTTCAGGAAATTGATGCCGCCGACCACTCCAAAGACGATCAGGGGAAAGCAAAGAAGTATTGCTGCGCCGATACCGAGTGAAAGTCGGTTTCTTTCCTTTGGGACGGGCCATGACGGAACGCGTTGAACAATAAAATCTACAAACTTGGTATTGCCAAATTGTCGCCCAAGAACAAATAACATCCATAACATAATCAAAACTACAAAGAGTGATGCCATTAAAAGGAATGTAAATGCGATTGGGCTGCCTCTCAGCTGGAAGCACTCCGTGGCCGCGAATTGAGCAAGGACTGCCCCAATCCAAACTACGTTCAGTGTTGTGAACAGCCACCAGTTGACTGGTGATAAAGATTTCTGCTGCTTCCTCGCCATCTATCACCCAGCCTTAGGTCTGACCATGAGTCTGTCGCGATGGCGGGAGCGTCCACCGCACACGCTCTCGACATAGACGCCGAGCTGGCGCGCGGCATCGAGCACCGGCGTTCCTACCGGAAAGCGTCCGCACTTGCCCGATGGCATGAAGAGGACGAGGGGTGCAAAATCGGGCGAGGATGCGGTCAAGCAATGCTCTTTCGCTTGCGGTTGGGAGATCTGGCGTTCCTGCGTACGCGTTTTGCAATGGGCTTCAAGCTGGCGGAAGCGATTTTTTCGCTGGCCGCCGCCATTCCCGCCCGGTCGCCTTGCGAGATCGCAGTGTTGAGCGCCGCCATTTGCCGGCCTGTCTCAAGCGCCGATTCCATGGCGGAAAGCCCGCCGACCAGCATTTTCTCGGCGGCGTGGCGCTGCATGGCGAGGGCGGCGTCCATCGGGCTTCCGCGCATCATGGACATCATCCGGGCGCCAAAAATCCACGGCGACAGCGCCATGATCGTACCGGCATCGGCGAGAGACGATGAGGGGCGCTTTCCGCTCCGGCGCCGCCGCGACACGGGCGTTAACCCCCAGCCCCAAGCCGTGCAGCCCTGCCGCCGCGACGGCCGGAGCGGCCGCCGGCTGCGCCGGCAGAAGGCTGGGCTGCAGCGGCAGGCGCGGCATGTTCGCCGGGCTTGTAATCCTTGTAGGTGCGGATCCAGGTGGCGCAGTTCTCGTCGGTGCCGTTGAGGACGTTGGCGCCGCGCACGGCCTCCATTTCCTGCGGGCGGCAGGGGTTCATGATCGCCGAGGTCATGCCGGACGCGATAACCATCGGAATGAAGGCGGCGTTGACGCCATGGCGATGCGGCAGGCCGAAGGAGATGTTGGACAGGCCGCAGGTCGTGTTCACCTTCAACTCGTCGCGCAGACGGCGGACCAGGGCGAAAACCTGCTTGCCGGCGTCGCCCAGCGCACCGATCGGCATGACGAGCGGGTCGACGACGATGTCGTGCGGCTTGATGCCGTAATCGGCGGCGTGCTCGACGATCTTCTTGGCAACGGCGAAGCGCACGTCCGGGTCCATCGAGATGCCGGTCTCGTCATTGGAGATGGCGACGACGGGCACGTCGTATTTCTTGATCAGCGGCAGGATGGCTTCCAGCTTCTCCAGTTCGCCGGTGACCGAATTGACCAGCGGGCGGCCCTTGGCGACCTGCAGGCCGGCCTCGATGGCGGCGGTGACCGAGGAGTCGATGGAAATCGGCACGTCGACCAAGCCCTGGACGATCTCGATGGTCTTGACCAGCAGCGGCGGCTCGGTCTCATTCGGGTTGACGGCGGTGACGCCGGCATTGACGTCGAGCACGGCAGCGCCGGCGGCGACCTGTTCGAGCGCGTCCTTCTCGACCGTCTCGAAATTGCCTTCGTTCATTTCCGCGGCGAGTTTCTTGCGGCCGGTCGGGTTGATGCGTTCGCCGATCACGCAGAAGGGCTTGTCGAAGCCGATGATGACTTCTCGGGTCTGCGAGGCAACAAGGGTATGGGTCATGGGTCGTTGGCTCCGAGGGGTTCGATGCGATGTTCGGCTGATATAAAGAGTTCTTTATATCGTTATGTCAGATGCTTCAAGGCCGGGTAGCGCCGCTTTTAAACGGGCTGTTCCGGTGCGGGTTTCATTCTGCCGAGTCCGAAACGATGTCGTGCGGCGTCCTGGCCTGCTCTCCATTGCGCAGTTCGTCCATGCGCTCGGCGATGGCGGCGGAATCGGAAGAGGGCTCTCGGCGCCAGGGCTGGCGGCCCTTGAGCACGCCCGATTCGGCGACGATCTCGGCCACCAGTTCCTCCTGGCGATAGGCCATCATATGGATGCCGGAGACGCCGTCGATTTCCTTGACCTCGTTGATGATGTCGACGCACAGGCGGCGGCCTTCCTCCTTCTGGTTCTCGGCGCCTTCGAGCCGCGCGATAACCGAATCGGGAATGTGGACGCCGGGAACGTTCGAGCGCATCCATTTGGCCGTGCGCGCGGAAGCGAGCGGGCCGACGCCGCACAGAATGAAGACCTGCTGGTCGAGCCCCATGTCGCGCACGCGCTTCATGTATTCGCGGAAAAGCGGCACATCGTAGCAATACTGGCTCTGCACGAATTGCGCTCCGGCCTCGATCTTCTTCTTCAGGCGCAGCGGGCGGAAATCGTGCGGCGGGGCGAAGGGGTTGATCGCCGCGCCCAGAAAGACCTCGGGCGGGCTGGTCAGTTTGCGGCCGGACAGGAATTTCGCCTCGTCGCGCATGGTGCGCACGGTTTCCAGCAGGCTCATGCAGTCGAAATCGAAGACGGGCTTGGCGCCGGGCTGGTCGCCGCACTGCACGCCATCGCCGGTCAGGCACATGATGTTGGCGACGCCCATGGCGGCCGCACCCAGCACGTCGCCCTGGATGGCGATACGGTTCTTGTCGCGGCAGGCGATCTGCATGATCGGCGCATAGCCCATGCGGGTCAGCAGTGCGCAGATGCCGACCGAGGACATGTGGCAGTTGGCGCCCGAGGCGTCGACCGCGTTGATGCCGTCGACCCAGCCCTCGAAAATCGAGGCGCGCTCGTAGACATCCTGCGGATCGGCGCTATCGGGCGGATTCAGTTCGGCGGTGACCGCGAACTCGCCGCGCCGGAGTACGCGTTCCAGGCGGCCGCGCGAGGAATGGCCGGGCAGGGCGTCGAGCGGGCTTTCGGCATGCGGTGCCTGTTCGAATTTCGCCGGGCTCATGACGCGGCCTCCTCGACGGGCCGGTCCTTCTCGGCCGCCTTGAGCGCGGTGACGCGCAGCCATGCCGAGGTCTCGCGCAGCGACTGGTCGACGGGCTTCTGCACTGCCATGATGTTGTCGGCGCCGTGACGCATGGCGCTGGCGCCGTTCCACGCCTGGACCCAGACGCAGGGCATGTCCGGCTCGACCTCGCAGTGGCCATTGGCGCGCACGCCGCCGCACGGGCCGTTGCGCAATTGCTTGGGGCAATTCATGGGGCAACTCATGCCGGTGGACGACAGGATGCACTGGCCGCACATGCGGCAGTCGAAGAGCAGCCCCTTCACCCGGCGTTCGACGAAGGTCACGGGTGCCTCGGCGCGCTGATAGCCAACCGCCTTCCACAGCGGATGCAGCTTCAGGAACAGGTCGGCGAAGAGCGCGTAGAGCCGTTCGAGGAAACGCGCATGGCGCACCGACCAGAGCCTGATCGTGTAGCTCTTGCGCTGACGGCGCGAAGGCGAGACATGCGACGGCTTGTAGGCCGTCTTCGGCTTTGCCTGCGCGACCTTCGTCGCCTGGGTCACGACCGGGGCGTCGCCAGAAGTCTTTTCGCGCGGTGTGAGCGTTTCCCCGGCCATGGTCGTTACCCGGCCTTGCCGTCGCGGCCTTCGGCGGCGACGAGTGCGACGAGCTTATCCTTGGGAAATTCGGCGTCGAGCGCTGCGGCTGCCTTGTCCGCTTCGGCCTCCAGATCGTCGGATACCTCGACGGGGTCGCCCTTGCGCCATTCCGCCAGATAAGCGTCGGTATCGGAGGCGCCGACGCGCATGGCGCACATGTCGATGGCCTCGGTGAAGCGCAGGGGCAGTTCGCGCTTGGCCGATTTGCGACCTGCCTTGACGATTACCTGGGCTGGAATATCCCGCCAGTAGACGATGGTAAGCTGGGCCATGGTGCGCATCCCGTTCGAGCTGTTCGTTGCAATTGCAAAAGTAAGACCGGTTTCCGGACTCGCCGGGAATGTGTCAGGCGCACGATGCCTGTTCAAGCCGCGACATTGTTGAAATCCGCTGGCTGGCGCTGCACCGCGCGCGACTTCGCATCAGACAAAAGCGACGCGGGCAAAATGCATGGGGATTGAATCGTCGGCGTTCCGGCGGAACAGGTTCAGTCCGCAGATCGGCGGTGATGTCCAAACTGCCGGCAAAGCAGCCCGAGCAGGCTTGTATTGATCGCCATGGAGAAGACCGCCATCGCCATGTTGCGCGGCAGGTCGCCATTACCCAACAACCCGTCGAGCAGGTAGATCCAGGGCGAGGCGAGCAGCATCGCATAGATGCCGCTCAGCGGATCGGGCGCCATGCCGAACATGCCGGCGGCATTCATGGGGATCAGCGCAAGGGCAGCGACGCAGGCCGCGACGTAGATCACAATGATGGCAGGGCAGATGCGCCTCATTGGCTCCGGCCGCAGTCGAGCGCGGTGCCCTGTGGCCACTCGCCCTGAGCGCTATCGTTGTCGAACTGGAGGAATACGCCGAAATCGGCATCGTAGCGCTCGCCCGAATCCTCCGAGGTCAACCAGCCGATCTCGACAGTGTCGCCGCGTTCGAGACGCACGGTGGGTAGTTCGGTCGGCATGAAGGTCGCGGCAATCTCGGAATTGTCGTCGCAGCGGTAGAAGACGGTCTCGCCCGGCTCGACCAGCATGTAGCGCGCCTGCAATTCGGCGATGCGCCTGGCATAGGCTTCCGTCGTGCACTGGCGCTGGTCGTCGGCCTTCCAGCAATCGTTGCGTCCGCCGATCCAGCCGCGCTGCATGGCCTTGAGGGTGGCGACCGCCTCCTCGGCGTCGGCGCCGTCCTCAAGCACCTGCAGGGCTTCGCTGTAGGTTTGGGCCAGGGCGACGTCCTGCGCTGCCAGTTCGTCATCGCCACAGATCAGTTCCTCGATCTCGTGTTCGGCCTTCGCGCAATCGAAGGCCGGTTCCGCAGCTTTCGCGGCATGCACGCCGAAGACGTACAGGATCGCCAGAAATGTAAGCGCACCGGCAAATGCCAGGCGAAAATGCGGGGCGGAAAACTGTCTGGAAACAATCGCGGCCACGGGACTATCCTTCCTCGTGAGAGGGTGTGCCCCGGAATCTCGTCCGCACCTGGCATTACGCAATCGTGTGGCGAGTCACCAATCTTACGTTACGTAAATTTCGGCCGATAATCCAGCGATTTCATGTCGCGCGCATGCGCTGACACGCGCCGCCTAGCGCGCGTCATGGCGCGCCTTGACCGCGGCGCCGAATGCCTCGAACAGGGCACGGTTCACCGGATTGGTCTGCGGGTCGTATTCGGCATGCCACTGCACGCCGAGCGCGAAGCCTGGCGCGTCCTCGACATGGATCGCCTCGATGGTGCCGTCCTCGGCGATGCCCTCGGCCACGATCCGCTTGCCGCAATCGAGGATGCCCTGGCCGTGCAGGGAATTCACGCGGATCGTGTCGCGGCCGAAAATGCCGGCGAATATGCCGTCCGGCGTCAGGCGCACCTCGTGGCGATCGGCGAAGACGACGGCCGGATCGGGGTGGATCTCACCGGTTTCGAGACGCGGCATGCGGTGGTTCATGCGGCCGGGCAATTCGCGGATCTCGGGATGCAGCGAGCCGCCGAAGGCGACGTTGATCTCCTGAAAGCCGCGGCAGACGCCGAAGACCGGCGTGCCGGTTTCCACACAGGCCTCGATCAGGGGCAGGGCCAGCGCGTCGCGCGCCTCGTCATAGGGTTCGTGCTTCGGGTCCGGCGGGGTGGCGAATCGCGACGGATGGACATTGGCGCGCGCACCGGTCAGCAGGATGCCGTCGACGGTCGCCAGCAGATCCGGGATCGAGGTGAGGTCGGGATGACCGGCAAAGATCAGCGGCAGCGCGCCGGATACATCGGCGACCGCGCTCAGATTGGCCCGGCCGGCCATCTGGGTGGGGAAGCGGTTTTCCACGATATAGGCGTTGCCGATCACGCCGATCACGGGTTTCGTCATGGACTGAACTCACTGTCGGATCGAGAAAGCGTCGCCGGATTGACGGCACGTCATTGTCTCTATCCAGCGGGATAACGCAAGAAGCCCGTGCTTTCAAAGGAGAAGACAGGTTCGTCCTTCTGATTGATGCCCTCCTGATAGCTGGAATAGATGAACCAGCCGGGCTTTGACGCGCTTTCGCGGGCGCTTTTGGTATTGTTCCAGAAGGTGATCGTGTCGCCGACATAGACCGGCCGGATCCAGCGCATGTTCCTGACGCCGGGCGAGGGGCCCATCTCGAAGGGCGGATTGCCGTCGGCGACCCATTCGGCGTTCAGTATGGCGCAATGATCCCGGAATTTGCGCATCCACATGCCGGCTGTGTGCCAGCCGGACGCGCACAGGCCGCCGAGCACGCTGTTGCGGGCGGCCTCGGGGTCGATATGGAAGGGCTGGGGGTCGTATTTGCGCGCGACGCGGACGATTTCCTCTGCCGTGAAGGTGTGGCTGCCCAGTTTGGTGCGCCGGTCCGGCATGAAGAGCGAGGGCATGTTCATGCGGCATTCCCCTCAGTGCGGCCGGCGGGAGAATTCTCGCGCCTGGCGAACATGATCCAGTTCTGCACGGTTAACACGGGCTTTGCGGTTTCGTTCAAAAGCTCGAAGCGGAACTGCACCAGACCAATGCCCGGGCGCGAACCCGAGAGGCGTTTCGCGAGCACGTGGCCGCGCCCCAGAAGCAGGTCGCCGGCGCCGACGGGTGCCAGCCAGCTGATCTCGTCGATGCCCGGCGCGCCCTGTCCGGCGGATTTCAACAGGAAGGAATCGCACATCATGCGCATCAGCATCGCGCAATTGTGCCAGCCCGATGCCGACATCCGGCCGAGCATGGACTTGCGCCCTTCCTCCTCGCTCAGATGGAAGGGAGCCGGATCGAATTCTGTCGCGAATTCAATGATTTCTTCGGCAGTGACCCGGTGCTCTCCGAGATCGAGCACTTCGCCCTCGATGAAATCCTCGTAATAGCGCATGGCCCCATCTGCAGGCGTCATCGTTCCTCCCCGCACCGTGTGAAACGTCGCCAAGGAAGCAAGCCGATCCCGGCGCCCAAGTCAATCATTTGCCGACCATTCACGCTTGCGTGCCAGCGTGGATCCGGCCGGCAAGACGGTCGTTGCCGCGCAGGCGGGGGCGGGCAAATTCGGCATGGTTAACCAAAGGTTAAGATGCGCCCGTGCAGGTCTTCGGATTTTAACGTTTTTCGTGTAGGGTCGCCCGCAATCAAGGAGCCGAAAGAACGCTCCATCAACGACAAACGGGGCAGGAGAGGTGATGGACAGGTCGGCGATAGCCGTCCACTGGGCGGCGGTCCTGGTGCTGTTGGTGATGGTGAGCGCATGCGCCGAACGTCCGCAGGAAGCGGTCGCGACGCGCACGCTGCTGCCCATGGAGGCCGTGGATCCCGATGCCGCGCCGAGCCAGGTTCTGGCCGCGCAATCCAGCCATGTGGAAGATGACGGCGTCCATACCGTCCTGGCGCTGTCGGCGGGCGGGGCGGATGGCGCGTATGGCGCGGGCGTCTTGGTCGGCTGGACGAAAAGCGGGACACGGCCGCAATTCGATGTCGTGACCGGGGTTTCCACCGGCGCTCTGATGGCGGTGCTGGCCTTTCTGGGACCCGAATACGACAACGAGCTTCAGCGTTTCTACACCACGCAGAGCAACGACAAGATCTTCCGCAAACGCGGGCTCGACGGCCTGTTCGGCGAGTCGCTCTACGACAACGGGCCGCTCAAGTCGCAGATCGAGGAATTCGTCACCGACGACGTGCTGCACCGGATTGCGGCGGAGTATGCCAAGGGGCGGCGCCTATACGTGGCGACGACCAATCTCGATGCCGGCGAACTGGTGATCTGGGACATGGGCGAGATCGCCAATGGCGGGCGCTCCGACGACAAGCTGCATTTCCAGAAGGTGCTACGCGCCTCGGCGGCAGTGCCGGCCTATTTCGCGCCGGTCTATATCAAGCCACAGCGCGGCATCCAGCTTCGCCAGGCCCATGTCGATGGCGGGGTGAAGGAACCGGTGCTCGTGTCCGGCTTCATGTTCCCGTCCGACAAGAAGATCAAAAAAGAACTCTACATGGTCATCAACGGCAATACGGTGCGCGAGAACGCGGCCGCGCCGGTGAAGGCGAACCTGCCCGACATCGCCAAGAAGTCGATCATGGAGATGATGCGCGAGATCCAGACCGACACGATCTATCGCGATTTCGTGCTGGCGCAGAATGTCGGCGCCAAGTTCCACCTGACGGCGATTCCCGATTCCATTCCGCTGGCGCAGGAGGGGCTCAATTTCGAGCCGGAGCGCATGAACCGGCTGTTCCAGGCGGGCTATGCGGCAGGTGTCAACGGTACGGGCCAGTGGCTGAAAGAGCCGCCCCATGTGAACCGCTACGAGAAGTTTGCCTCGCGGTAGAGCGCTTCATCTTCGAATGGATGCAGCTTGACAAAAATGCTCTAACCCTGCTCGCGCAGGAGGGGCTGGATTTCGTCGATCTTTTCGATCTTCGCGAAGCGGTCGTTGCCCACCGGTTCGTCGGCATGTTCCAGCGCCCAGGTCAGTTCGTGCGGGATGAAGGTCGCCCAGGCGCCGGCCTCCAGCGCCGGCAGGATGTCGGATCGAAGCGAATTGCCGACCATCATGGCGCGTTCCGCCCCGTCGCCATGGCTGGAAAAGATGCGTTGATAGGTGTCGGCCTTCTTCTCGGAAACGATCTCGACGGCGTCGAAGAGATGATCGATGCCGGAGGCGGCGAGCTTTCTTTCCTGATCGAACAGATCGCCCTTGGTGATGACTATCAGCCGGTAGTCGGGCTTCAGCGCCTCCAGCGTTTCGGCGACGCCGGGGAAGGTCTCGACCGGATGGCGCAGCAGGTCGCGGCCTGCAGCGAGAATTTCTGAAATGACGGAGGAGGGCGCATCGCCTTCGGTTACCTCGATGGCGGTCTCGATCATCGACAGGGTGAACCCCTTGATGCCGTAGCCATAGTGGTGGACGTTGCGCTTCTCGGCCTCCAGCAGGCGCTGGCCGAGATGGTCGGCATCGGTAAAGTCGGCCAGCAATTCGGCGAACCGGGTCTCGGTCAGCCGGAAATGGACCTCGTTGTGCCAGAGCGTGTCGTCGGCGTCGAAGCCGATGGTGGTGATGGTCTTCATGGCTTCAACGGCTAGCGCGCGCAGCGTCGCGGGACAAGTCAGTTCACCTTTTCGCCCTCGACATGGATCGCGAGCTTGTCGAGGTGGGCGAGTGCGGGAATGTGCTCGACCTGCGTTTCGTCTAGATAGAGCTTGCGCAAGCCGGTCAGCCCGGCGAGCGGCGCAAGGTCGTCGACCGGCGTGAACTCGAGGTCGAGCCATTCGAGCGCGGTGAGCCCTGCGAGCGGGGCGAGGCTTGAGATGTCCATATTGCCAAGGTCGAGCCATTTCAGCCGACTCAATCCCGCGATCGGGGCGAGGTCCGAAACGCGGCTGTTGCCGAGATCGAGCATTTCCAGCGCGTTCAGGTCGGCGATGGGTGCGAGGTCTGTGATCGGGGTGCCCTGGATCAGCAGTGTTTTCAATCCGATCATGCGCGAGATGGGTGACAGATCGCAAACCGGCGTATTGCGCATTTCGAACCATTCCATTGCGGTGAGGCAGGCAAGCGGTGCAAGGTCCACGATCGGCGTACCCTGGAGCAGCAATTCCTTCAGCGCCGTCAGTCCGGCAAGAGGGGAGAGGTCGGCGAGTTGCGTGTTCTGGAAATCGAGTTCGGTGATGGACGAATGCCATTCCTCGGGCGGTGCCTCGCCGGCGAGGATCATGGCGTGGACGCGCTGCATGTCCATGTGTTCGTTCGTCCCCAGACATTGCGCCACATCGGTGGCCTCGTCGCGAATGCACAGTTCGGGTGCATGCCTCGTGCGGCCGAGCAACAGAGATTGTGGTGGACAACCTTCAAACGCAAGTCGTGCGTCGTTTTCAGGTGGCGGCGGGTCCTGCGAAATCATTACCAGGATGATTGGCAACAATCGCAATTCGTGTAATCTTCGCGTCAGGGGTAACGTCTGGATCGGTGTCCAATGCGCATTCTGGCCGCGTTGCTCTTCGTTCTCACCAGCATGTTCGGATTTGCAGTTGCACAGACTGCGCACGCGGAAAAACGCGTCGCGCTGGTCATCGGCAACTCGCGCTATTTGCATGTGCCGGAACTTGCCAATCCCAGGAACGATGCTGCCGACATGGCCGGGAAGCTCGAGCAACTCGGGTTCGAGGTCGTGCGTGGCGAAGATCTCGACCTCGACGGCATGCGCAAGGCGGCGCGTGATTTTACGGGCCGGCTGGAAGGTGCCGAGATGGCGCTGTTCTTCTATGCCGGCCACGGCCTGCAGGTGAATGGCACCAACTACATGGCGCCGGTCGATGCGAGGCTGCGCGACTACGACGATCTCGACTACGAGGTTATGCCGATGGATCTCGTGCTTGGTGCGATGGAACGCAAGACTAAGACCAATCTGGTCTTTCTGGATGCGTGCCGCGACAACCCGCTTGCGGAGAACCTCGCCCGATCAATGGGCACACGCTCCGCCGCCGTCGGGCGGGGGCTGGCGCGGATCGGCGGGGGCGTGGGAACACTCATTTCACTGGCCACCCAGCCCGGCAACATCGCGCTCGACGGCAGAGGCAGGAATTCCCCATTTACGGGCGCGCTGCTGAAGCATCTCGGTACGCCGGGGCAGGACATTACGCGCGATCTCGTTCTGGTCCGGCGCGACGTGCTCGATGCGACTGACGGAAAGCAGGTGCCTTGGGATCATTCCTCGCTGACCGGGGATGTGGTGCTGACGGAAATGCCCGCGAAGCCCGAGACAGCGGCCGAACCGACGGCGTCCGGCAATACGGCGGAGGTAGCATATTGGGAATCGATCAAGAGCAGTAGTGACCGAGCCTATTTCGAGGCCTATCTCAAACAGTTCCCGGAAGGCGTTTTCGCGGGGCTCGCCCGGCTGGAGATCGCCAAGCTCACGAAGAAAGCCGAGGTTCAGGCAGAGAAGGACCGGCAGGCGAAAGCGGAATCTGAACGGCAACGGCGTGCTGAATCGGAGGCCGAGGCAGATCGCCTGGCCAAGGAGTTGGAGAAAGCCGAAGCCGAACGCAAGGCCGCCAGGCAAGCAAGCGGACAGGTTCAGGTCGCCAGTCTTGCGCCTGAATCGGAGCCGGAACCTGCGGAACTCATACGGTCGGTACAGACCGAACTCAACCGGGTAGGGTGTTCGGTCGGCCGGGTCGACGGCAAGTGGGGTTCAGGGAGTGCAGGGGCGTTGAGGGAATTTGCCTCGCGTCAGGGCATCAAACTGGCCTCGACCAATCCCGGTGCCGAAATCCTCGAAAGGCTGAAGGCGACGGATGTTCGCGTCTGTCCGCTGGTTTGCGGCAGAGGCCTGGAGGAGAAGAACGGGCGATGCGTTGCGACAGAGCGCAAGGCCAGCGTGGAGACCAAGCCGGCCAGCAGGACTCCCTCCTCACAGCCGACAGTAACGCCTGAAGCCAGCGGTGCGGCCCGGAAGAAGTTTGCTGTGGCAAAGGATTGCTACGTCTGTACCTATATGGGCAAGACTGCGAAAGCCTGCGTCGACAAGGGCATGCCGATCACGAACAGCAACTTTCCGATTACGACAGGTGGCAACACGCCCGGGCCGGGGGCATGCAAGAAGCTTTGACGGCGCCGGCATAGGGTGATGCCTGCCGGCGGTCGTGCTCCTGAGCGAAAGGTCGGATCAGGACGACACTTCTTTCAGTCCGTCGATCGAGGCCGCCAAATCCCCATAGCCCGTGCGGATGCGCTCATAGGCGAGGCCGAGGAAGTCGGCGGCCTTTTGCGCGCGGGCATCGAGCTCGGGGTCGTCAGTCTGCGCGAAGTAGATCAGCTTCTCGTAATTGCCGAAATACATGTCGCGCAGTTCGGGGTGGCGGTCGAGGCCGAGCGGTTTCGTGACGAAGGCATCGAACTGGCGGGCCAGGAAATCGGTGAGGAAGAAGGCGGTGATGGTCGCGTCGCCCATCGCTTCGAACTTGGCGTTGCCGAGGAAAAAGGAATAGCAGTGCGGGCCGGCGATGCGCTCGACGCCGTGCCTTTCGCAGACTGCGTCGAGCAGTCCGCCCGTGCCGCAATCGGCATAGCCTACGAAGATATCGTCGACCCCTTCGGCGCGGGCCTCAAGGATTTCGCGCTCGATCTCGCCGGGGATGCGCTCCGGGTGGTTGTGCAGGATCGCGGGCAGGCAGGTTAGCTCGACATGTTCCATGCCGTTTTGCGCCAGCACGGCGATGGTCTCGCGGGCGATGGCGCCGCAGGCGATGATGCGCGTTCTCGAAGGGGCTTGTGCCATCGCCATCGCGCCCGTTCAGGCCGCCTTCGCATGAGCGCGAAGGATGATGGCAAGCAGGGCAAAGCCGCCTGCCATGGTGACGAGCAGCAAAACACCGCCCAGTTCACGAAGGCCGAAGGCGTCAAAGACGAAGAGCGGCGCGGCGACGGGCAGGCCGATGCGCGTACCCCAGACCAGCAGTTTTTCGAGTGCGGTCGCCGAGGGCAGGGCGAAGCTCATGGCGAGGAGGGTGGCCGCCGCGAACTGCCATTTGATGGCGGAGATCGTCGCAAGCAGGGCGATGCGCCCCGTCGACACGCTCTCGCCTAGCGCCGCGAGGTCGAGCGACTGCACCATGGTGGCGTTCTCGAACATGTCGAGCGCCATGACGCAGGTGATGCCGATGCCGGCAATCCACGCGGCAGGACGGCAATTGTCGGCGAAAGCGACCGCGGCAAAGCCGATTGCGACCGCGTAGGAGAGCAGGAACAGCGTATCGACGAACAGGATGGCGCGCAGGCCGGCGCCCGATGCTCTCAGCGCCTCGGCATAGCCGGCCGGGTCGGAGAAGACCTCGAAGCGCTCCTGCGAGGGAACGGGCTCGTAGGCGAGCGACAGCGCCAGCATGACGACGATCAGGGCGAGCGCCGTCAGCGCAGCGATGAGGGAGATGTTGAATACGTCACGACGGGCCATGGTCTGCCTCCGAAGCCGGATCGCCAGGCCAAGCGGACCGGCGCACCCGATCATGCGCCGATTCGCATTCCGCAACCGCAGAAAGCGGCCGGCTTACACCGTGACGCGGGCACCAAGCTGGTTGTGCCTGCGGGCGATCAGTTCCTTGGCTGTCTCGACGGCGACGGCTGCATCGCGGCAATAGGCGTCGGCACCGACGGCCTTGCCGAATTCCTCGTTCAGCGGCGCGCCGCCGACCAGCACGATATAGTCGTCCCGCATGCCCTTGGCGATCATCGTGTCGATGACGACCTTCATGTAGGGCATGGTGGTGGTCAGAAGCGCCGACATGCCAAGGATGTCCGGCTTGTGCTCCTCGAGCGCGGCCAGATATTTGTCGACGTCGGTGTTGATGCCGAGGTCGATGACGTCGAAGCCGGCGCCTTCCATCATCATGCCGACGAGGTTCTTGCCAATGTCGTGGATGTCGCCCTTGACGGTGCCGATGACCATGGAGCCCAGCTTCGGCGCGCCGGTTTCGGCGAGCAGCGGGCGCAGGATGGACATGCCGGCTTTCATGGCGTTGGCGGCGAGCAGTACCTCGGGGACGAACAGGATGCCGTCGCGGAAGTCGATGCCGACGATGCGCATGCCCTCGACCAGCGCCTTGGTCAGCACGTCGTACGGCGTCCAGCCGCGTTCCAGCAGGATATTCGTGCCTTCCTCGATTTCCTCCTTGAGGCCATCGTAGAGGTCGTCATGCATCTGGAGAACGAGGTCCTCGTCGCTGAGTTCGGAGAGGATGATTTCTTCGTCGTCCGACATGGTACCCAATTCCTTCCTGCCGCCGTCCCGGCCGTTTGAAACCGCAAAAACGCTTTGCGCCTACAGGTTTACCCGCACTTTCGCATTTAGCAAGAACAGGCGGCACCATGACTGCCTTCTATGCGACTTTGCACGCAAGGAAAGCGACGGCTGCGACCTCGTCATGACGGTTTTGGAAAGCCCGCCCGACGCGCCTTTTGCGATGATCGACGCAACGTTGCCGCATAGCGGCAGGGGACATGCGGGGATTCGCTTCTTTGTGCCTTCCCGCAATCCCGGCGTCCAACTTCTCAGGGGGTGACACAAATGAACCAGAGCGAAGCGACCGAAAGCCCCAGTGACGACGCCGCGGCAGGCCGGCGTGGCAGGGGAGCGGGCAGGGGAGCCGGCGGCGGCGCCGCCGCGAGGCGTCAGGCCCGGACCGGGCAGCGACCGATCAGCCTTCCCTTCGTGACCCGGAACTTGCCGCCGACGGACATCCTGTCGAGCGAGGCGATCGAGATCATCGAAGCCAATGCCGACACGCTGATGGAAGAAGTCGGCGTCGAGTATCGTGAGGACCCGGAAGCGCTGCAGCTGTGGAAAGACGCCGGCGCGGACGTAAAGGGCGAGCGTGTGCGCTTTCCCAAGGGCCTGTGCCGCGAACTGATGAAGACGGCGCCCTCGACCTTTACCCAGTATGCGCGCAACCCGGCGCGCAATGTCGAGATCGGTGGGCCGCACACGGTGTTTGCGCCGGTCTACGGGCCACCCTTCGTGCGCGGCCTCGACGGCGAGCGCCGCTACGCCACGATGGAGGATTTCCGCAATCTGGTGAAGCTCGCCTACATGGCGCCGGCACTGCATCACTCCGGCGGCACGGTTTGCGAGCCGGTCGACGTGGCGGTGAACAAGCGCCATCTCGACATGGTCTATGCGCATATGCGCTATTCCGACAAGCCGTTCATGGGATCGGTCACCGCGCCCGAACGCGCCGAAGACACGGTCGCAATGGCGCAGATCCTGTTCGGCGAGGAGTTCGTCGACCAGAACTGCGTGACGATCAGCCTGATCAACTGCAACTCGCCGCTGGTCATGGATGCGACTATGCTGGGTGCGCTGAAGGTCTATGCCCGCGCCAACCAGGCAACGGTGATCTCGCCCTTCATCGTCGGCGGTGCGATGAGCCCGGTGACAGTCGCCGGCACGCTGACGCAGGTGCTGTGCGAGGCGACCAGCGCGATCGCCTTCGCGCAGCTTTGCCGACCTGGCGCGCCGGTGGTGATGGGGACGTTCGCCACCGCGATCTCGATGCAGACGGGCGCGCCTTCCTTCGGCACGCCGGAACCGGCGCAGGTGCTGATGGGCGCGGCGCAGTTCGCGCGGCGCTACAATCTGCCGTTCCGCTCGGGCGGGGCGCTGACCGGTGCGAAGGTCCCCGACGCGCAGGCGGCCTATGAGAGCGCCAACACGCTTTGGCCCGCGATGATGGGCGGCGTCAACTTCATGCTGCACGCGGCCGGCTGGCTGGAGGGCGGGCTGGTCTCGTCCTACGAAAAGCTGGTCATGGATGCCGACCAGCTCGCCGCGCACCAGAAAATGGCGACGGGTATCGACATGAGCGAGAACGCGCAGGCGATGAGCGCCATTCGCGAGGTCGGGCCGGGCAGCCATTATCTCGGCGCGACGCATACGCGCGAAAACTTCCAGACGGCGTTTCACGTTTCCAACGTGGCCGACAACAATTCCTTCGAGCAGTGGGAACTGGAAGGCTCGCGCCGGACCGAGCAACGTGCCAACGACATCGCCCGGCGCTGGCTGGAGCAGTACGAGGCGCCGGCGCTGGACGAGGCGGTCGACGAGGCGCTGCAGGCCTTCGTGCGCGAGAAGAAGGATTCCATGCCCGACGCCTTCGGTTGAAAGGAAAGGCGGGTGGACGAAGCCGGAGCTCGGTCGTTGGTCGACGAGCAGTTCCATGGTGAAATCCGTCGCGCCGGCAGCCTGAAGGGAGAATGAGGCATGACGTCAGGCGCCTTCGATCTGGAGGGCCTGTCTTCCGTGATCGTCCGGCACGGCCTCGTCGTGCGCGGTGGTTTCGATTTCGATCCCGGTGAGGAACGACCCGTCGGCGCTTCCGGCGCGCCGGCGCGTTCCGTTCTTCTGATCGGCCATGCGGGCGGCGCGGCCTGGCCTCACTTCTCAAACTGGCTTGGCCGACAGGCGACGAGGCCAGCCCATCCGCTTGATGCCTGGTCGGCCGAGATCATCGGTGCGGTCGCAAACCGGTTCGGTGGCCGGGCGGCGTTTCCATGGGAGAAGCCCTATCTGCCCTTCCAGCAATGGGCGATGCGTGCCGAGGGGCTGATGCCTTCGCCGCTCGGCATGCTGATCCATCCCGAATACGGGCTTTGGCACGCCTATCGGGGCGCGCTGCTGCTCGAGACGGAGAATCCGATTCAACGGGTTCACGCATCGATTCATCCATGCGACGTGTGTGTTGAGAAACCCTGCCTAAGCGCCTGTCCTGTCAATGCTTTTACCATCGACAGTTTCGACGTGGCGGGCTGTCGCTCCTATCTCGAATCAATTGCCTCACAAAGTGATTCAACGCCGGAGCCGATCCAAAAGGGCGGGCCGGACTGCATGCGCGAGGGCTGTCGCGCCCGCGATGCGTGCCCTGTCGGCCGCGCCTTTCGCTATCCCGACGCGCAGGTGCGGTTCCACATGGCAGCATTTGCCGGTGCAGGTCTGAACAAAAAATGAGAATTCGAAATGGCGCTGGGTCCGGTGCGCAGAAACCGATAGGAGGTGGCGTCAAGCATCGGATTGTACATAGTCACGTACAGCACGTGAAATCAGTAAAAAATATACTCCCAACCCGCTGACAACTGCCGGGATAATCGAGGCGTATATTCTGGCCTCCGAAGCTGTAATCATTGCTGCTGAATAATTAACAAAATTTACCAATAAGAGTATACCCAAAACCAATCTGCATGTATTATTTCTATTCCAAATATAATACATCAATATAATATAAATCAATGAATTTACTGCAATATTCAATGATCCAGAAACAAAAATATTGTAACTAGAATCAGGATCGTTAACTAATTCCGATAATATGAATATAATGCCTGCCTGGGACGCGATCAGCAGAGCCAATGCCAGGGTGAAGAATCCGAGCGTGATTTTTCCGATGCGATGGGTCGATTTGGTTGTTTCGTTTTCAATTTGTCCGGGTGGCGCGGCCATAAACGCTAGTTCTCCCCGATTGGCGTTGCGACAGATCATTCTCTCTTCGTTGCTGAGGGAAAACAATCGTCTGGCGCGCAATTGTTGCATCAATTCCCGTTTCCGGAACTGGCTTCCGGCCATCGCTGCGACATTTAAAATCGCATCTTGCAAAAGATATATCTTAAACTAGATATAGCGCATGAGAAATATGACAAAGGACAAAATCATGCATTCATGTTCCCATCACGGGGGCCATCGCCATCCCCACTGGATGATGGTCGGGCGCGGCGGACGAGGAAGCGGCTGGGGTGGACGCGGTCCATTCGGTCGTCACAGGGGCGGACCGTTCGGCGGGCGCGGGTCGCGCATGTTCGATTCCGGTGCGCTGCGCCTCGTCGTGCTCGGTCTGATCGCCGAGGAGCCACGGCACGGCTACGACATCATCAAGGCGCTGGAAACCCGTTTCCAGGGGGCCTACAGCCCCAGCCCCGGCGCGATCTATCCGATGCTTCAGATGATGGAGGAAGCGGATCTGGTTGTTTCCGAGACGCATGGCAACAAGCGGCTCTACACCATTACCGATGCGGGCCGGGCGTATCTGGAGGAGAACCAGGTCGAACTCGATCGCATCAATGCGCAGCTCGATGAGGCGTCCGGCGACATGCAGGGCGTGGCGCTGGGTGATGCGATCCGCGATCTGCGACGCTCGCTCTATCGCAGGGTGCGCGGTGGCGAACTTGATGCCGAACAGGCGCAAAAGGCTGCCGACATCCTCAGGAAGGCGCGCAACGACATCGACGCGCTTTAGCCCGTCCGTCTGAACATGCCGGTTCCGCCTTGCATGCGGGGCCGGCATGCCGCTATGGCTGAGCCCTCAAAGACGGAGGTCGGCATGGCGAAGCAGGAAATCGAGATCACCACCAGGGATGGCGTCTGCAAGGCGGCCCTGTTCATGCCCGAAGGCACGCCAAAGGCCGGCCTGATCCTCTACATGGACATTCACGGGCCCAGGCAATCGCTTGAGGACATGAGTGCGCGGCTGGCCGGTGAAGGCTATGGCGTGCTGCTGCCCGATCTGTTCTACCGTCTGGGCGATTACGAACGCTTCGACGTCAAGACCGCCATGGCGACAGAGGAAACGCGTACCATCATGATGGGAAGGCTCGGCGGCACGACGCAGGCCATGACCATCGCCGATACGGGTGCGTTTCTCGAGGTACTTTCGTCGCACGGCATGGACGGCAAGGCAGGGGTTGTCGGCTATTGCATGGGCGGGGCGAGGGCGCTCAATGCGGCGGTGGCCTACCCGGACCGGGTCGCAGCGGCGGCAAGCTTCCATGGCGGCCATCTGGCGACCGACGCGCCCGACAGCCCGCATCGCGGGGCCGACAGCATGAAGGCCAGGATCTATGTCGGTGCGGCTGGAGTCGATTCATCCTTCCCGCCGGAACAGGCGGGCGTGCTGGAGCAGGAGCTGCGCGCGGCGCAAGTCGATCATGTCATCGAGAATTATGTCGGTGTGGACCATGGCTGGTGCGTGCCGGACAACCGCGCCTACAACGAAGCGGGCGCGGAACGGCACTGGAAGCGGCTGGTTACCTTTTTCGAAGAGGTGCTGGGCTAACCCCGGCGCCTGCCGCGACGTTCGCGTCTCGGAGCCTGGTCGTTCTGGCCTGAAGTGGTGTTGACCATCTGGCCGACCCGCTCCGAGATCATGTCGATGTCGGGGCGCGGGCCTTTCTGGTGGGTGTCGATGGCCGTGCGCATGGCCTTCAGGTGCTCGCAGGTCGTGCCGCAGCAGCCGCCGATGATGCGCGCGCCGGCATCCATCGCCAGGCAGGTATATTCCGACATGGTCTCCGGCGTGCCGTCATAGATCACCTTGTCGCCCCTGATCTGGGGCATGCCGCAATTGGCCTTGGCGACGACGATCGCATTCGGATCGGCGGCGGTCATGTCGAGCACGGAGGCGAGCAGGTCGGACGCGCCGACACCGCAATTGGCCCCGAAGGCATAGGGTTGGGCTGGCAGTCCGGCGGCGAGCGCGGAAACGGCACCGGGCGACAGGCCCATCATGGTCTTGCCGGCCGTGTCGAAGGACGCGGTGAAGAGATAGGGCAGGCCGGTGGCGCCGGCCGCCTCGGCGGCGGCCTTTATCTCGTCTGGCGAGGACATGGTCTCGATCCAGAGCATGTCTACCCCGCCGGCCTTCAGCCCTTCCATCTGTTCGGAGAAGGCCGCGACGGCATCGTCATGAGTGAGCGCACCAAGCGGGATCATCAGTTCACCGGTCGGGCCGACGGAGCCCGCGACCAGAACCTTGTGGTCTGCCGCGTCGGCGATCTCGCGAGCGAGTTCACCGGCGCGCTTGTTCAGTTCGAACACGCAATCCTGCGCATTGTGCAGCTTGAGGCGCTGGCGTGTGCCGCCGAAGGAATTGGTGAGGATAATGTCCGAGCCGGCCTCGACGAAGCCGCGATGGAGAGCGCGCACCTTGTCGGGCTGGCTCTCGTTCCAGAGTTCGGGTGCCTCGCCGGAAGCCAGACCCATGTCGAACAGATTGGTGCCGGTCGCGCCATCGGCGAGCAGCACTCCTTTTTGCGCCAGCAATTCGCCCAGCGCGCCCCCAGTTGCGGAAACCTCGGCCAGCATTGTGCTACCTTTAAATCACGACATAAACATTTCTTTATGTGCTTCTAATCCAGCCGCGTGAAGACGTCAATCTCCCGCGTGTCGAAGGTCAAGACGGGGTAGATGACGCAGCCTGTCCGACAGGCGTCGCAGGCGGGTTTGCCAAGGCGGTTGGCTGTGCTAGTTGTCGGGCATCGATTGGAAGCACGACGGCGGACGAACGCGGTCGGGAGCGGTGCTCGCAGCTTTGCCATTCGGTCCGGACAGGGTTCCCGGCAGGCGCAATCAGCGTCGGACAATCAGCAATCTGGTACCGGTGGCGCATTCTCGGCCGCCGGAGACGGTGATGTTGCGGCGAAGGCCGTTTCCCCGTCGCAACGGGACCCGGGCAAGCATGAACAAACCGATGGGCGGAAGCGGACCTGTGGCCGGCAACGGTCGAGGCGGGCGGCGCAACAAGGTCTTTCTGCCGAAAGGACGCCAGCTCGACGAAACGGCGCTGGCCGAGGTCGAGGCGGCGATCGCCGGCATGGATCGGCGGCGCGATTTGCTGATCGAATATCTGCACCGCATCCAGGACCGGCACGGCTGCCTCTCCGCGCGCCATTTGCGGGCGCTGGCCGAGACGATGCGCCTGTCCCAGGCGGAGATCTACGAAGTCGCCTCCTTCTACGATCATTTCGACGTGGTGCGGGAAGGCGAGGCCGAGCCCGCACCGGTGACCATCCGCATCTGCGATTCGCTGTCCTGCGCGATGGCCGGCGCCGAGAAACTGCTCGCCGAGGTCGAGGCGGGCACCGATCCCGAAAAGATCCGCGTGATGCGCGCACCTTGCATGGGCGGCTGCGACGTCGCGCCGGCGGCGCGCGTGGGCAATCGGGAGATCGGTCATGCCACGGCCAAGGGCCTGCTTTCGCTCGCGGCGGGGGCTTCGACTAATGCGGACATCGCCCCCATCATCCCCGATCATGTCGATCTCGATGCCTATCTGGCGGAAGGCGGCTATCATGCCCTGAAGCGCGTGCGCGCCGGCGAGGTGACGTTCGACGACATGCTCAAGCTGCTGGGCGACGCAGGCCTGCGCGGGCTGGGCGGGGCAGGGTTTCCTTCCGGCACGAAATGGAAGTTCGTGCGCGGCTATGACGGGCCGCGCCTGATGACCATCAATGGCGACGAGGGCGAGCCGGGCACGTTCAAGGACCGCTACCATCTGGAACGCGACCCGCACCGCATGTTCGAGGGCGCACTGATCGCGGCGCATTGCGTCGAGGCGGAACGCATCTATCTCTACATGCGCGATGAATATCCGGCGGCGCTGGAGATTCTGCGCCGCGAGATCGCCGCGCTGGAGGCGGCCGGCTTGGTCGAGCCCGGCTACATCGAGCTCAGGCGCGGGGCAGGTGCCTATATCTGCGGCGAAGAGTCGGCGATGATCGAATCGATCGAGGGCAAGCGCGGCCTGCCGCGCCATCGCCCGCCCTATATCGCCGAACGCGGCCTGTTCGGCCGGCCGACGCTCAACCACAATGTCGAGACGCTGTGGTGGATCCGCGACATCGTCGAGAAAGGGCCGGGCTGGTTCGCCGAGATGGGACGGATCGACAAGAACGGGAAGGATCATCCCGGCATCCGTTCCTGGTCGGTCTCGGGCCGCGTGAAAGAACCCGGCGTCAAGCTGGCGCCGGCCGGTGTGACCGTGCGCGAACTGATCGAGGATTATTGCGGTGGCATGGCAGACGGTCATACGTTCAGGGCCTATCTGCCCGGTGGAGCCTCCGGCGGTATCCTGCCGGCTTCCCTCGACGATATCCCGCTCGATTTCGGCGACGATCTGTTCCGCCATGGCGCCTTTGTCGGCAGCCATGCCGTTGTCATCCTGTCGGATCAGGACAGCGTCAAGGACGCGGTGATCAACACGCTGTCCTTCTTCGAGCATGAAAGCTGTGGCCAGTGCACGCCCTGCCGGGGCGGCACGCAGAAACTGGTGGCGCTTCTAAAGCGCGACGGCGCGCTCGACGAGGAAGCCGTGCGCGACATCGAGCAGGTCATGCGTGACGCCTCGATCTGCGGCCTTGGCCAGGCCGCGCCCAACCCGGTCAACCATCTCCTGACGCATTTCCGGGAGGAATTGTGATGTCGAAACCGATCACCTTCACCCTCGACGGACACGAAGTCACGGCAGAACCGGGCGAGAGCATCTGGCAGGCGGCAAAGCGCGTCGGCACGCGCATTCCGCATCTGTGCCATCTGGATCAGCCCGGTTATCGCTCCGACGGCAATTGCCGGGCGTGCATGGTCGAGATCGAGGGCGAGAAGGTGCTTGCAGCCTCGTGCATCCGCAAGCCGAGCGAAGGCATGGTGGTGCGCAGCGATACCGAGCGTGCCAACAAGTCGCGGCGCATGGTCTTCGAGATGCTGGCCGCCGACATGCCCGCGCGGACGGAAGGACCGGACGACCAGTCCTCATTCTGGCAATGGGCTGGCGAGATGGGCATCGGTGACGCGAAACGCCTGCCCTCGAAATTTGATGGCGATGGGCATGCGCCCGCCGCTGAACCCGGTCTCCACGATCTCACCAACCCGGCCATAGCGGTCAATCTCGATTCCTGCATCGCCTGCGGCCTGTGCGTGCGCGCCTGTCGCGAAGTGCAGGTCAACGACGTGATCGGCATGGGCCAGCGCGGACATCATGCGGCGCCGGTCTTCGACATCCACGACCCGATGGGGCTTTCGACCTGCGTGACCTGCGGCGAATGCGTGCAGGCGTGCCCGACCGGCGCGCTCTATGAAAAGAGCCTGATGGACGAGGCGGGTCGCACCAGGAAGGTGAAGGATTTCGACAAGGTCGTCGACAGCGTCTGCCCCTATTGCGGTGTGGGCTGCCAGACCAAGGTCTATGTCAAGGACGACCGGATCGTGCAGATCGACGGACGCGACGGGCCGGCCAACGAGAACCGGCTCTGCGTCAAGGGGCGCTTCGGCTACGACTATGTGCGCCATCCCGAGCGTTTGACGAAGCCGCTGATCCGACGCGACGACGCGCCAAAGGCCGGTGACATCGACCTCAAGGGTGTCGACCCGCTGACCGTGTTCCGCGAGGCGAGCTGGGAAGAGGCAATGGAACGCACCGTCGCCGGCCTAAAAGGCATTCTCGACGCACATGGCGGCTCGGCGCTTGCCGGCTTCGGTTCGGCCAAGGGCTCCAACGAGGAAGCCTATCTGTTCCAGAAACTGGTGCGGCAGGGCTTCGGTACCAACAATGTCGACCATTGCACGCGGCTTTGCCACGCTTCCTCCGTGGCGGCGCTGATGGAAGGCGTCGGGTCGGCGGCGGTGTCGGCACCGTTCACGGCGGCGGAGATTTCCGACTGCATCATCGTGATCGGCGCACGCCCGGCGCAGAACCATCCGGTGGCCGCGACCTATCTCAAGCAGGCGGTCAAGCGCGGGGCGAAGCTGATCGTCATGGACCCGCGCGGCCAGGGCCTGATGCGGCATGCCACCCATCCCGTACGGTTTACGCCGGGCACGGATGTGGCGCTGCTTAACGCCATGCTCAACGTGATCGTCGAGGAAAAGCTCTACGACGAACAATACATCCAGGCGCATGTCTCGGGCTTCGAGGCGGTGCGGGAGAACGTCAAGGATTTCACGCCGGAAGCGATGGCGCCGGTATGCGGGGTCGATGCCGACACGATCCGCGACATCGCGCGAACCTATGCCAAGGCCGAGCGCAGCATCATCTTCTGGGGCATGGGCATATCGCAGCACACGCACGGCACCGACAATTCGCGCTGCCTGATCGCGCTGGCGCTGACGACCGGCCATGTCGGGCGCGAGGGGACGGGGCTTCATCCGCTGCGCGGCCAGAACAATGTGCAGGGCGCGTCGGATGCCGGGCTGATCCCGATGTTCTACCCCGATTACAAATCGGTCGAATCTCCCGAGATGATTGTGCAATACACCGACGCCTGGGGTCGCACGCTCGATCCCAAGCGCGGCCTGACGGTTGTCGAGATCATGGACGCGATCCATGAGGGCGAGATACGCGGCATGTACATCATGGGCGAGAACCCGGCGATGTCGGATCCCGACCAGATCCATGCGCGCGCGGCGCTCGCCAAGCTCGACCATCTCGTGGTGCAGGACATCTTCCTGACCGAGACGGCCTGGCATGCCGATGTGGTGCTGCCGGCATCGGCGCATTCCGAGAAGCTCGGCACCTACACCAACACCAATCGCCAGGTTCAGATCGGGCGTCCGGCGATCGGCCTGCCGGGTGAGGCACGGCAGGACTGGGAACTGATCCGGGACATCGCCAACGGGCTCGGCCTCGGCTGGGACTATGCGGACGTCTCCGACGTGTATCGCGAATTGCAGTCGACCATGCCGTCGCTCAACCATATCGACTGGGAGCGGCTGATGGCGGAAGACGCCGTGACCTATCCCGCCGACGCGGCGGACAGGCCGGGCAACGCCATCATCTTCCGCGAACGCTTCCCGACCGCCGATGGCAGGGGCAAGCTGGTGCCGACCGAGCTGCGGCCACCCGACGAGGTGCCCGACGAGGCGTTCCCGCTGGTGCTGACCACGGGCCGGCTGCTCGAACACTGGCATACCGGGGCGATGACACGACGTTCCTCCGTGCTGGACGAGATCGAGCCTGAGGGCATCGCGGCGATGAATCCGCGCGAGATCGACCGTCACGGGTTCGAACCGGGCCAGATGGTCCGGGTCGAGACGCGGCGCGGCACGATCGACGCGGTGCTGCGCGAGGATCGCGAAGTCGCCGACGGCATGATCTTCATTCCGTTCTGCTTCAATGAGAGCCCGGCCAACCGGCTGACCAATCCGCAGCTCGATCCG